>JBEKFH010000190.1:0-8780 GCA_050013415.1 Streptosporangiaceae bacterium
TCGCCGAAGGACAGGATCGCCAGCCAGGAGACGTTCCTCGACTTGTCCCTGACCTCGAACTCCTCCTTGCCGAAGGTGTGGCAGATCGAGTTGATCGACCAGGTGATGTGGTGCAGGAATGCGACCCGGACCAGGCTGGCCCAGAAGAACGCGATGACCGCGCCCTGCCAGGACATCGACCACAGGCCGCCGATCAGGGCCGGCGCGAGCAGGGATGCGGTGACCATCCACGGGAACCAGCGCGAGATCCTGGAGACGTCAGAATCGGCGAGCAGGTCCGGGCAGAACTTCTCCGGCGACGTGACATCACCGTCGAACAGCCAGCCGACGTGGGCGAAGACGAGGCCCTTGGCCAGCGCCTTCCAGTCGTTCCCGAAGCGCCATGGCGAGTGCGGGTCGCCTTCCTTGTCGGCGTACTTGTGGTGCCGGCGGTGATCGGCCACCCAGGTGATCACCGGGCCCTCGATGGCAAGGGATCCGGCGATTGCCAGCGCGATCTTGAAGCCGCGGACCGCCTTGAAGGAGCTGTGCGTGAAGTACCGGTGCAGGCCCATGCTGACGCCGAGCCCGGAGATCAGGTAGAAGGCGATCGCGATTACGGCCGCGTGCCAGTCAAGGAAGCCCCAGGCCCAGGCCAGCGGCACCGCCGCGACCAGTGCGAGCAGCGGGACGGCGACGAAGACGGCCACCAGGACGCGCTCGAAGGTGCTGCTCGGCTCGGGATTGACGTCCGGGCGCGGCCGGGGCGGGGCGGGGACCTGCGGCGTGAGCACGGTCTCCCGCGACGCGGCCAGGGCGCTGGTGGCGGTGCCAGCGGTAACGGTCGCAGCAGTGTCGGTCGCAGCGCTGCGGGTGCCAGCGGTGTCGGTGTCGGTGTCGGTGGTAGCGGTCATCGGCGTTCCTCGCTCGGCTGGAGTTCGGCGGTCAGATGGCGGGCGCCTTCGCAACACCGGGGACACGGGCCGATGCAAATACGCTTACGTAACCGTAGGCTACGATACCGTAGGTTGCGCAAGGCCTGAACGCAATCTTTGCCGGCTTGTCGTGCGGATCACGCTTGCGCGACACTCAGGCGGGCGGTCGCGACACCCGGGCGGGCGGTCAGGCAGGCGGTTCGGCCGGATCTCGGTAAAGTAGGGCGGGTCACTTTCCCGGGTGGTCTAGTGGCATGACTACTGGTTTTGGTCCAGTCAACCGAGGTTCGAATCCTCGCCCGGGAGCTCGCTCGGGCACCAGGCGTTCTCGCGGATCGCAGTGCGGGGGCTGCGCGCCCGTCCGCCGTAGAGGTGCGCGCACGTTCCGCCGCGAACATTCGTCCCATTAAATGACAAAATATCTTTAATTCCCACCTTGACGGTCTTGTTGGGAACATACGTTTGCCGGCATGGCTACCGACAACCCGGCGGGTTTCACCCGGCGAGCCTTCCTGGCGGGGATCGGCGGGACCGCGGCAAGCTCGGCTGTCCTCGGCTCCGTGACGGGCTGGGCGGCACCGGCCGCGGCCAGCACCATGGCCAGGACCGTGACCCGCGTGCAGGCCACCGGGAGCGGGCTCGCCGCCGCGGTGTCCTCTGACGGCAGCTGGCAGGTGACTACCAGCGCGCCGGCGTGGACGTTCGCCGGGTCAGTCGGCGTTCCGGTCACCGACGTGCAGCACGTCACCGGCAAGGACCGGATCGGCCCCTACCAGCAAGTTGATTTCAGCTACCAGGCGCACGCCGCCCGGAGCGGCAGCATCCGGGTGTACGACGACACCCCGGTAGTGCTGTTCACCGCGACCAACCTCGCCGCGGCGGCGAACTCAGCGCCGTTCCCGGTCTTCACCAGCTACCCGCAGCTACCCCACCAGCTCAGCTACGGCGGCCCCTTCGGTACCTACCAGTTCAACACGTTCTCGGACGCGCTCGACAGCCCGTGGCTGTACTTCGACGCCGCCGGCGACACGTTCGTGCTGTCGGCGGCCAGCCACTTCCAGCAGGCAGCCACGGTCGCGGGCACCCACGGCGCTGTTTCCTGCGGGGTGAGGTCCTCGATCACCGCGCTGCCGGCCGGGTTCACCCAGCAGACCATCCTGGCCGCAGGTCACGGAGTCGGCGCCGTCCACCAGATCTGGGGCGCGGCGCTGACCAGTCTCAGCGGCAAGACCCTGCCCGCCAGCGACGACGGCGTCGTGCTGAGCAAGATCGGCTACTGGACCGACCACGGAACCGCCTACTACTACCACTACGAGCCTGCCCTCGGCTACCCCGGCACCCTGAAGGCGGTCGCCGAGGACTGGGCTGAGAAGCATCTCCCGCTCGGCTACCTGCAGCTCGACAGCTGGTGGTATCCCAAAGGGCCGCAGGCGCAGTGGACCGACACCCGGGGCGGGGAGTACCTGTACGAGGCCGACCCGCAGCTGTTTCCCGGCGGCCTGGCTGCCGTCAGCGAGCAGCTCGGGCTGCCGCTGGTGACCCACGCCCGCTGGATCGACCCCGCCAGCCCCTACCGGTCGGAATACCAGATGTCAGGCGACGTGGTAACCGACCCCCGGTTCTGGCAGAACCGGATGAGCTACCTGGCAGCCGGCGGCGTGACCACCTACGAGCAGGACTGGCTGAGCGCAGACGCCCAGCCCGCGTACAACCTGACGGCCCCGGATGAGTTCTTCGGCAACATGGCGAAGTACGCGGCAGCCAGCGGGCTGACCATCCAGTACTGCATGCCGCTGCCCCGCGACTACCTGCAGTCGACCCTGTACGACAACGTCACCCACCTGCGGGTCAGCGGCGACCGGTTCGAGTCAGCGAGATGGGATCAGTTCCTCTATGACTCCCAGCTCGCCCGCTCGGTCGGGGTGTGGCCCTGGTCGGACGTTTTCATGAGCACCGAGACGACCAACCTGCTGCTCTGCAACCTGTCCGCCGGCCCGGTCGGCGTCGGTGACCCGATCGGCCAGGAAAGCCGGGCCAACATCATGCGCGTCGTGCGGCCCGACGGGGTCATCGTGAAGCCTGACGTCCCGATCGTGCCCGGTGACCATACCTACCTCGCTGAGGCGGCCGGCAGCAGGCCGCCGATGGTCGCGTGGACCTACAGCGACCACGGGGATCTGCGCTACGGGTACGTCTTCAGCTACGCGCGGACCGAGGGATCCCAGGCCGCCTCCTTCCAGCCGTCGGCACTCGGCATCACCGGCCGCGCCTACATACAGGACTATTTCGCCGGGACGGGCACGCTGGTGCCGGCCGGCGGGGAGTACCAGGAGACGGTCACGAGCGGCTCGTACTGGGTGGTCGCCCCGGTGGGACCCTCGGGAATCGCGTTCCTCGGCGACGCCGGCAAGTTCGTCTCCCTCGGCGCCAAGCGCATCACGTCGGTGAGCGACAGCGGCACGGTCCAGGTAACTGTCGCGTTCGCCCCCGGCGAGGGCGCGGTCACCTTGCAGGGGTACGCGCCCGCCGCGCCGCGCGTCGAGGCTGGCCCTGGCACTGCCGGGCCGGTGACCTACGACCGCTCAACCGGCATCTTCAGCGTCGAGGTATCGGCTGGCCCGGCCGGCAGCGCCGCCGTGACCATCGAACCCTGAGCGGCGCCGCTGCGTTATGCCGCTGGCGGCCGGACTCGCCGGAACGGCCGCGTTAATGCCGGTGGTCTGCTGGCGCGCTGCCCAGGCCGGCGCACCTGGCGGTATCCTGCGGGAGTCCGGAACGTGAATAGGCGGCGTACTCTCCCGCCCAGAGCCCGCACCCCTACCGAGGAGCCGAGTGAGCGCCAGCGGTCCGGCCGCGGTCATCATCCTCGCGGCGGGTGAGGGCACGCGGATGAAGACCCGTACCCCGAAGGTGCTGCACGCGATCTGCGGCCGCACGATGCTGGGGCACGTCCTCGCCACGGCGCGCGAGCTTGAGCCCGCGCGATTGATCGTGGTGGTCGGTCATGCCCGCGGCCAGGTCGCCGCGCACCTCGCCGAGCACGCGCCCGACGCGGCGATCGTCGTCCAGGAGCGCCAGGGCGGCACCGGGCACGCGGTCCGCACCGTCATCGAGTCGCTGGGCCTGATCCACGGCACCATCGTGGTCACCTACGCGGACGCGCCGCTGCTCCGGTCCCGGACGCTTGCCGGGCTCGTCGGAGTGCATCAGTCCGGCGGCGCGGCGGTCACCGTGCTCACCGCCCGGGTGGCCGATCCGGCCGGCTACGGCAGGATCGTCCGGGACTCCGCCGGAGCCTTCGCCCGGATCGTGGAGGACGCGGACGCCACCGCCGGGCAGCGGGCCATCGACGAGATCAATTCCGGGGTCTACGCCTTCGATGGCGACCTGCTCGCCGACGTCGTCAAGCGGGTGCCGACCGACAACGCCAAGGGCGAGGAGTACCTCACCGATGCCGTCGGGCTGCTGCGCGGCGACGGTTACCCGGTGGGCACCGCGGCGTGCGCGGACCCGGACGAGGTTCTCGGGGTCAACGATCAGGCTCAGCTCGCGTGGGCCCGGCGGGTCCTGAACGACCGGGTGCTCAGCCGGTGGATGCGGGCCGGGGTCACCATCCACGATCCCCGGTCCACCTGGATCGACGTCGGGGTGCGCCTGGAGCCGGACGCCGAGCTGCTGCCGGGTACCCAGCTGGAGGGCGGCACCGTGATCGCCGCCGGGGCGCGGATCGGCCCGGGAAGCCTGCTCCGCGACACCGCGGTAGGGGCAGGCGCCACCGTGATTCAGTCAGTCTGCGAGTCCGCCGTCATCGGCCCGGGTGCCAGCATCGGGCCATTCGCGCACCTGCTGCCCGGCGCCACGGTGGCCGCGGGAGGGCGGGTGGCCGGCCATGACGGAGCGGCCGGCGGCGGGCCCGGGATCTGGGCAGGCTCGCGTCGACATGAGGGAGCGCAGGACGAGTGACCGGCATCACGGCGTCTGGCGAGAAGAAGCTGCTGCTGTTCTCCGGCCGGGCATTTCCCGGCCTGACCAGCGAGATAGCCGGCTGCCTCGGCATCGAGCCGACCCCCACCAGGCTGTACGACTTCGCCAATGGCGAGATCTTCGTCCGGTTCCTCGAATCGGTCCGCGGCTGCGACGCGTTCGTGCTGCAGAGCCACACCGCTCCGATCAACCAGTGGATCATGGAGCACCTGATCATGGTGGACGCGCTGAAGCGGGCGTCGGCCAAGCGCATTACCGTGGTGGCCCCGTTCTTCGGCTACGCCCGCCAGGACAAGAAGAGCCGTGGCCGGGAGCCGATTTCCGCCCGGCTGATGACCGACCTGTTCGCCACCGCGGGCGCGGACCGGCTGATGGCCGTTGACCTGCACACCGCCCAGATCCAGGGGTTCTTCGACGGGCCGGTCGATCACCTTTTCGCGCTGCCGATCCTGGCCTCCTACCTCGAGGAGCGGCTGAACCTCGCCGAGGTCACGGTGGTGGCGCCGGACGCCGGCCGGGTCCGGGTCTGCGAGCGGTGGACCGACCGGCTCCGGTGCCCGCTGGCGATCATCCACAAGCGCCGCGACACCGATGTGGCCAACAAGGTCAAGGTCCTCGAGGTCGTCGGCGACGTCGTCGGGCGGACCTGCATCCTGGTGGACGACATGATCGACACCGGGGCGACGATCGTGAACGCGGCCGACGCGCTGTTCTACCAGGGGGCCGCCCAGGTGATCGTGACAGCCACGCACGGCGTGCTCTCCGGCTCTGCGGTGGACGGACTGAAGAACTCCAGGATCAGCGAGGTGATCGTCACCAATACGCTGCCGATCCCGGAGGAGAAGCGCTTCGACAAGCTGACCGTCCTGTCCATCGCGCCGCTGATCGCCCGGGCGATCAACGAGGTTTTCAGCGACGGCTCGGTGACCAGCCTGTTCGACGGGCAGAGCTGAGCCTGCCCGGCCCGGCCGCGGGGCGGGTGCGTTCGGCTGGCGGGGCGAGTGCGTTCGGCTGGCGGGGTGGCCGCGTTCGGCTAGACTGCGCAGGAATTTTCCTTACGCTGAGGAGTCCCGCCGTGCCTGAGGTACGTATCGCCGCCGAGCCGCGCAACGAGTTCGGCAAGGGCGCCGCCCGCCGTGTCCGGCGAGACGGCCGGGTGCCCGCCGTGCTGTACGGCCATGGCACCGACCCGCGGCACGTCAGCCTGCCAGGCCACGACGTACTGCTGGCGCTGCGCACGGCCAACGTGCTGATCCGGCTTGAGGGCCTGCCGGGCGGCAGCGAGCTCGCGCTGCCCAAGGCGGTCCAGCGCGATCCGATCAGGGGCTCCGTCGAGCACGTTGACCTGATCCTGGTCAGGCGCGGCGAGAAGGTGACGGTCGACGTACCCGTGCACGTGACCGGCGAGGTGCACCCGGACGGGATGCTCGACCAGCAGCTGGTCCAGATCGCGGTCGAGGCAGAGGCCACCAACATCCCGACGGGCATTGACATCGACGTCGAGGGCATGGAGATCGGCGCGTCGGTGCACGCCGGCGACCTGGCCCTGCCGGCCGGCTCCACGCTGGCGGTTGACGCCGAGCTGCTCGTGCTGCATGTCATCGCGGCCCCGACGGCCGAGCAGATGGAGGCCGGCCTCGGCATTGAGGCCGAGGAGGTTCCGGCCGCCGTCGAGGGTGAGCCCGCTCCGGTGCCGGATCGCGCGCCCGAGGCCGGCGCCGAGGGTTCTGGCTGAGCTGGCTGAGCTGGCTGAGCTGGCCGCCGGCTGAACCGGCCGCCGGGGGCGGGCCCGGGTGAACACGGCCTGAGGTGAGCGTGCATGGCGGAGGAGCGCTGGCTGATCGCCGGGCTTGGCAATCCCGGCGGCGAGTACGCGGGCAACCGGCACAACGCCGGGTTCATGGTGGCTGACCTGCTGGCCGCCCGGATGGGCGCGCGCTTCAAGCGGCACTCCTCCGGCGCGGCGGTCGCGACCGGCAGGCTGGCCGGGATCCCGGTCACGCTCGGCAAGCCGATGCGCTACATGAACCTCTCCGGCGGCCCCGTCGCCGCCCTCCGCGGCTTCTACAAGATCCCGGCGGACCGGATCGTCGTCGTGCACGACGAGCTTGACGTTCCGTTCGGCGCGATCAGGCTCAAGCTGGGCGGCGGAGATAACGGGCATAACGGGCTTCGATCGGTGACTGCGGCACTGGGCACGCGAGACTACTACCGCGCTCGCCTGGGAGTCGGGCGCCCGCCCGGCCGGATGGACCCGGCTGACTACGTGCTGCGTGACTTCTCCGCTGCCGAGCGCAAGCAGCTGCCTGAGCTGATCGGCCGGTGCGCCGACGCCGTCGAGGCGATTCTGGCCCTCGGCCTGGCGGCCGCGCAGAACGAATTTCATCCCAGTATCTCGCCCTGAATTATCGGCTTTTTCCCCGGCGATTACTGGGATTCAGCTTCATAAAGTTGACCGCGGGACCACAATGAACTGGTCTGACTACTCTGGGTATCCTTTAGGCTGCTCAGATCACTGGGAAAGCTGTCAACCCTCCCTTTTGGCTAGGCGTCTTCCCTATGTACGGCCCCGGTGAACGCAGGGCTCTTGCTCGCGTTACCGAACGGCGTCGGCGGGAAGGGACTGGGTGCGAGCGTGGCAGGGCAGACAGCCGTAACGGGCCGGCGCACTGACCGGGTAGTCGCGCGGCTGGCCGCGCAGAACCCGGCCGTGTGGACGAGCGCGTACCTGCGCCGGGCAATCGCCGCTGACGCGCTCTGCGCGCTCGCTGGCGGCTTGCTTGCCCTCAAGCTGCGCTTCGACGGCGGCGGTCATCCGCCGGCCCTGTACCTGTCACTCAGCCTCAGCCTGCCGCTGATCTGGCTGTGCGTGGTCGCGCTCGCCGGCGGATACGATTCCCGCTTCATCGGCGTCGGCACGGACGAGTTCCGCAGGGTCCTGCATGCCGGAGTGTCGCTGACCGCGGTCGTCGCGATCCTGGCCTATGCGACGAAGACCGACATAGCCAGGGGTTACGTCGTCATCGCGCTGCCCTGCCTCACCATCTTCGACCTGGGCGCCAGGTTCGCGCTGCGCAAGAGGCTGCACCGGCGGCGGCACCTCGGCAGCTGCATGCGCCGGGTGGTCGCGGTCGGCCACACGAAGGTGGTCGCCCAGCTCGTTACCGAGCTGCGCAGGGAGACGTATCACGGCCTGTCCGTCGTGGCGGCCTGCGTCGCCGGGCCCGAGGGAGACGACGAGGTCGACGGGCTGCCGCTCGTCGGCGGCCTGCGCAACGTCGCCGCTGTGGTCAAGCGGTTCAACGCCGACACGGTTGCCGTGCTCGCCTGCCCCGAGATGAGCGGCGTGCGGCTGCGGGAGCTCGCCTGGGAGCTGGAGAAGACCGGTACCGACCTGTGCGTCGCCCCGGCGCTGCTGGATGTCGCCGGCCCGCGCACGACGATCCGGCCGGTGGCCGGGCTGCCGCTGCTGCACGTCGATCACCCGGAGTTCACCGGCACCAAGCAGGTCATCAAGGACGGGTTCGACAAGGTGCTCGGCCTCTCAGCGCTGGCCCTGCTGGCGCCCGCGTTCCTGGCCGTGGGCCTGGCCATCAGGTTCTCTGATGGTGGCCCGGCGTTTTTCCGGCAGACTAGAGTAGGCAGGGACGGCCGCGCGTTCACCGTCTACAAGTTCCGCACGATGGTGATGGGCGCGGAGGATCGCAAGGCCGAGCTCGAGGCCATCAACGAGAAAGACGGCCTGCTCTTCAAGATCCGCAACGACCCGCGGATTACCACCGTGGGGGGCTGGCTGCGCCGCTGGTCGGTCGACGAGCTGCCGCAGCTCATCAACGTCGTACGGGGGGACATGTCGCTGGTCGGCCCGCGCCCGGCGCTGCC
>JBEKFH010000191.1:0-8766 GCA_050013415.1 Streptosporangiaceae bacterium
TGTCATGGGTCCTCCTCCTTCCGGAGTGCCTGGCCGATGCTGCCCCGCGTCGCGACGGCAGACTGGCCGATCGCGGCGAGGACCACCAGCAGCGCGGTGCCGCCGGCCGCGGCGGCCAGCGGCAGCAGCGCGGGATGCACGGTTACCGCCGGACCGGTGCCGATGAAGACGGCGAGATTCAGCGCCGGCCCCACGGCCACCGGCAGGGCCAGCGCGGCGAGCAGCCCCCCTGCCACCGCGACGACCAGCAGCGGCAGCGCCTCACCCGCGGCGACCGCCATAGCCTGACGATGCCGAAGGCCGAGGGTGGTCAGGGTGACGAGCAGCCGCTCGCGCGAGTCAGCCGACAGGGCGAAGCCGAGTACCACGGCGACCACCGCCAGCAGCGCCGCGGCGGCGAGGCACAGCGCGAAAATACGGGTGGCCGCGCTCGCCAGCGGGCTCGCGGCAGCGTCCTGCCGGAGCACGGCGGCGCGCAGCGTCAGCGCCCCGCCAGGGATGAAGCGGCGCACGATCCCCCGCAGCGCTGCGGCGTTCAGATCCGCGCCGGTCAGCAGCGCCTCGTTGACCGGCCACGGCCCGGCAGCACGGTTCGCCGCCCAGGCGGGCACCACGATGAAGGAGCCGTCCGGGACGGCGGGCGTGGCGGGCAGCACTCCGGCCACCCGGACCCGAAGCGGCTGGTCGACGTCTGTCGCCAGCGTGCCGGTCCGGCCGGACAGGCTGGCCATGCCGGGTGAGACGAGCACCGGGACGGCCGCGGCAGGGTGCCCTGGCTGCCGGGCCCCGCCGCGGGCCCGGTCAGCCAGCAGCGACGGCGCGAACGAGCCCAGCGGAGTGTCGGCGCTGAGCGCCGCGTAGCGCACCGGGGGCGCGTCCACGGCCGTGGTACTCACCACGTGCCCGCCGATGAGCAGGCGCCCTGCCTCGTCCGATACCGTCACCGAGTGCCGCGTCCCGGCCACCCGCGCCAGCATGGCCGCCGCAGCCGCGGTGATCGGGTGAAGGTCGGCGACGGTGACCGTCGCGTCGGCGCCGACCTGCTGCCAGGAGTCGGCCACCCGCGCGCTGGTGACGGTCGCTGCGATCATGCCGCCGAAGCCGGCCAGCGTCATCGCGAGGATCAGCGCGAGCGCGGGCAGCAGCGCCGTCGCGGCGGACCGCGCCGCCCGGGCCAGCCCCAGGTAGACGGCCGCGCCGCGGCGGCGGGTGGTGAGCCGGAGCGCCATCCGCAGCGGAGCCGGATAGCAGCGGATCGCGAGCAGCGCCGCGAGCAGCGCCACCAGCAGCGGGCCCGTCCCCGTCACCAGGTTGACGCCGCCACCACCAGCCGGTGCCCGGAAGCGCAACGCCGCGACCAGGAGTACGGCCAGCGCCGCGGCAGACAGTTCGGCGACTGCCCGCCGGGTGGACCGGCGGCGGATCGTGACGTCGGCCCGAGCGGCGCGGCGGGACTGCGCGCTGTCCCGGTGCCGGAGCATGGCGAGCAGCGGCGGGCCGGCCAGCGCGATCACCCCGAGCAGCGCAGCCATCTCCCACGATGCGGGGACGCCGCCACCGGGACTGGCCGCCACCGCCGCGATGATCCCGGCGGCCAGCGAGATGACGACCAGCGGGCCCGTACCGGCGAGGACGCGAAGCGCGAGACCCGGCAGGGAACTGCCCCGGGCCCGCAGTGCCTCAAGCTCGGCGTCGCGCCGGTCGACGACCAGGCGCGACGCCAGCAGGATCAGTACCACGCCGATCCCGAAGACCCCCGTGATGGTCAGTGACAGCACAAGGCCGGCGGCGGCCTGCTGGGCCGGGAAGGGCGCCAGCACGGTCTGCGGGTTCGGGGTGATCATGAGCGGCTGCGGATACGGCGCGCCTGCCGCGACGGCGAGCCGGCTGACCTGCAGGGCTTGCAGCGCGCCCTGCACTTGCGGGACCTGGCTTGCCGTCAGCGAGCTCATGCTGAGCGGGAGGTCCCAGAGCAGGCTGAGCGGCTGCCCGGAGTACACAGACGGCAGAGCGGCGAGCTCGTCAGGACCGATGAAGACCGCGCCCGCCCAGTAGGGAAACCGCGAGAACGCGTCCTGCAGCACAGGGCCCGCGGCGAGCGAATCGTAGGTCCAGAACGCCGTGGAGGGGCCGGTCGGCCGCACCACCCCGGTCACGTGCAGGACGGCGCGAGGCAGCCCGGTCGCCTGCAGCACGAGATGCCCGGTCTTCGGGTTCACCGGCTGCGTGCCGATCCGCAGATCGGATCCGGGATGCAGGCCGAACCTGGCGGCGGTGGCCGCGGTGACGGCCACATCGAGGGTCGTGATCCGCTGCCCGGTCACCTGGCCGGCCGAAAAGCGGTCCGGCAGCGTTCCCGCGATCAGCCGGAGATGGCCGCGCACCGGATCCCGGTAGACGATCTCGAGTTGCGGGTCCTTGACTCCCGGCCGGGCCGTGGCGGCCGGATTCAGCACGGAGAGGTCAGGAGTGGTGACGCTGGCCCACGCGCTGCCGCGCGGCGAGGCCAGCGGCGGCCGGATCCCGCGGCGCAGCACGGCAGTGGTAGCGCTCAGCTGACCGGCCTCGCGGTCGCCGCCCGGCGGCCGGCCGCTGCCGGGCTGGCGGCTACCGCCCGGCGATCGGCCGATGCCGGAAGCCACCAGCCCGGTGGTGACGCTGACCGTCCGGTCGACCGCCGGAGCGGCGGCCAGCGTCTCCCGCAGGATCCGGGTCTGGAACACCTCAAGGAGGCGCGGGGCGGCCGCCGCGAGGAAGCACGTGACCAGCAGGACGAGGGCCAGCACCCGGGTCGGGCGAGGCGCCACGCCGCCGGCCAGCAGCCTTCTGGCGGTCCTCATTCCTGCGCTCCCCTCATTCCTGCGTTCCCTGGCCTCATTCCTGCGCTCCCTGGCGCAGCACCGCGACGGTGTCGCTCGCTCTCCCGGTGAGCGGCGCCACGATGACGGGGAAGACCGCAATGATGGCCGCCAGCCCGGCGGCCAGCAGCCACGGGACTTCCACCAGGACCGGCAGCGCGGGAACGCCGCCCGTGGGAGTCAGGGTCAGCGCCGGGACGATCAGGTGCGCGAGCACCGCCCCCAGTGCCACCCCGGCGGCCGCGCCGGGCACCGCCAGCAGGATCTGCTCGGTGCGCAGCATCCTGCTGAGCTGACCGCGGGGCATCCCGAGCGCGTCGAGCAGCGCAAGCTCCGGCCGCCGCTCCCGGGCGGCGGCGGCGCTCACCGCGAGGCCTGCGAGGGCCAGGATGACGGCAGCCGCGGCAATGGCGCCCAGCGCCAGCCTGACGTCGACATCGAAGGGGTTGCCGATCATCGCCGCCGCGACCGCCATCCAGCTGGTGACCTGCAGGCCGGGCGCGATGCCGCGGAAGTCGGGCGCGCGGGCGGCCCGCAGCCACCATTGCGTGGCCGGCAGCGGCGCGGCCCCGGACGCCATCAGCGCCTGCTGCAGCGGCTCGGTGTCGAGTACGAGCCCGCCGCCGGCCGCCGGGACCGTCGGGAAGGCCAGCACTGACGCGACTATCCGCATCCTGACCGGGACGTTCTCGACCGGAATGCTGACCACGGAGCCGACTCGCTGGCGGGTCGCGGCGAGAAACGCGCTCGTCGCTATCGCGGGAATGGCGGGCGGCTTTCTCAGCCAGCTGATCTGGGCCAGGTCGTCGCCGTCCGGGGTGCCGTTCGGCCCGGCAGTAAACGTGGTCATGGCGGCGGGCAGCGCGCGGGTGACCGGGAGCGCGGCTGGCGGGAACGCCCCGCTGCCGGCGTTCGTGACACGGATCGCGCCGACCCGCAGGACGCCGGTCTCCGGCCGCGACGGCGGGGTGAAGGACACTTGGACGCCGGCCAGCCGGAGCGGGTAGGCGGCATCGTCACCGGGCCCGATATCGGCGACGAGCGTGCGCGGCCGCCCGTCGGCGGGCAGCGGGCCCGCGTCGATCAGGTAGTACAGTCCCGCGCTGTCGCGGATCTGCAGCTGCAGCTCGGGGGAGCCGAAACCGCCGCGCCGGCCGAGCGTCGCGGTGACCGATATCCGCTCAGGCCGGCCAGGCAGCGCCGTGCCAGGCGATGCCGTGGCAGCCGTGGCTGGTGTGATCTGCCTGCTGAGCCCGGCCAGCGATTCCTTTGCCAGGTCGGCCCGCAGCAGCACCGTGGACGCGGCCTTAGCGCCGGTCAGGCCCAGCAAGGTCACGGTCGTCACGCCGTCACTGAGCGTCGCCGTCGCACGAACCACCGGCATGACGGTGCTCGCGCCCTTCAGGCCGGTCATCCGGCCAGCCTCGCCCGGCGGCAGCGGGCCATAGGGCAGATCGACCCGGTAGTCCGAGCCGGTGGTGAACGCTGCCTGGTCGCGCGCTGCCTGCCGGCTCGTCTGGTACTGGCTGAGCGCGAGTACCGCGGTGGCCAGCGAGATCACCGTGATCAGCAGCGGGCCGGCGTGCCGCAGCGGGCGGCGCCCGACGGACCAGGAAGCGAGCGGGAGGACGATCCGGCGGCCTCTCGCCGCACTGTGGTCGGCGAGCCGGGCGGCGAGCGGCAGCATTCGCAGGATCAGCACGCTGCAGGCGGGCGCGGCGAGCACGGGCGCGGCGATCAGCACGGGGTCGAGGCTGAGCTGGCCGTCGGCCGCTACGGTCAGCGCGGCGCTCGTGCGGGCGAGTTCCCAGCAGGCCGCGGCGGCGAGGGCGACAAGCGCCAGGTCCGCGCCGGCCCGGCTGGCCGCGCCGATGGCCCGCTGCCGTCCGCGCGCCGCGGCGATCGCGATCGGCGAGACCGCGGTGCGGAGCGAGGGCAGCAGTATGACCGGCAGGCTTATCGCGGCGATCGCCAGTGCCACCAGCCAGATGCCCGCGGGGACACCCGGCGGCCCGGCCCCGCCCGTAGCGCCTGCCAGGTGCACCCGGCCGGCCGCCAGCCTGCCCGCCAGCCATACCCCCAGGACCGGCCCGATGAGCACGGCCGGCGCGACGAGCAGCGTGCTCTCGGCGGCGCCGAGCGCCGCGAGCTGGCCTTCGGCGCCTCCCCTGGCGCGCAGCAGCGCGCTTTCCGCCCGGCGCTCGCCCGCGAGCGCCCGTCCCATCACGGTGAGCGTCGCGGCAGCGAGCACCAGCAATTCCAGCAGGCCGATCAGCAGCAGCGAGCGGGCGATTTCCGCGGTCGCGGACAGCCGGGAGAGCAGCCCGGGCAGGGGCGATGTCGCCACCGGGTTACCGGCCGCGCCGGATCCGTTCAGCTGGCCGAGAGCCGAGCCCAGCCGGTCGCTCAGCGGCTGCAGCCCCGCAGCGGCGATGCTGGCCGCCGAGCGGGGTACGGCGACCCAACCGGCCAGCGTGGCCGAGAGCGGGCCGGCTTGCATTGCGTCGGCGCTGGTGAACAGCGGGCCGTAGGTGGTGAAGCCGCCTGCTCGCTGTATTCCCTTTCCGTGCAGCGGATCGAGGTTCCAGTACGGGCCTGCTGGGTCATCCGGCCGGAAGATGCCGCTCACCCGCAGCGCGGCGTTCCTGTTGTCATAGGGCGACCGGACGGTGAACACCTGTCCGGCGGACACGCCAAGGCGGCCGGCGGCCCGCACGGAGACCGCGACGGGTACCGGCTGCCCGGCCGGCCCGGCCGCCGGCCAGCGGCCGGCGATCAGCGTCGCGTGACCGGCGAGGGCATCGGCGGCGATGACCGTGACGATCGGCCGCGTGCGTCCGGCGCCGGCCCGGCTGGCCGGCACGTTCCCGCGCAGCGCGAGTCCGTCCACCCGGAGCGATCCGTACAGCGTGAAGGGGACCGGGCCGAACGCGTGCCGTAGCTCGCCGCGGATCGCGGCGCGGGCCCGTGGCTGCTGCTGCGCGGACAGTGACCCGCTCATGGTGACCGCCAGGTTGTCTGGCCGGGCGAGCGCCGACCGGATCGCGCTTGCCGTCTGAGTCTGGGTGAAGGACACCAGCGCGGCAACGAACGTGATGGTCAGCAAGGTGGTCGCGGCGCCGGCCGTCAGCGCTGCCCGGACAGGGCTCATGCGCTTGATCACGAGCGGAGCGCGCCGGGTTGTCACACGGGTTTCCTCCTCAACTGCCTATAGTGCCCGGCGCGCGGCTGCTGCGGGCTGTCCGGTCACTGACACGCGTCAGCGGCCGCGCGAGGTCATGGCCATTCCGCACGGCGCTGCGGCTCGCCGTGGATGGCGGCCAGGAGCTTGGTGCGGGGGTCGTACCGGTGGTCGACGATCTGCTCGGTCCAGCCCCGGATCTCTGGGAACACCGCCCGGGCCAGGCGCAGCACGACGCGCCCGTGGGCGGGATCCCATGGCGCGTCGCGGAATGCCGGGTTGCCGTCGTCGCGCCGCTCGATATCGAAGGCGATGGACGTGCGGGCGAACTCGATGTGCTCCTGCTCGCCGAGGAAGAACGGCCGGAGAAACTCCAGGCCGGACAGGACCGCCGCCCGGACTTCGGTGTCCACCAGGTCGGGCGCGTAGAGCATCACCTCGACCAGCGGCTGCACCGCGGCGACGTGGTAGTGCAGGGCGTCGCGCTGGATGAAGTCGAAGGTCCGGCCGTCGCGCTCGCCGGACGGGCCGGCGACATAGTTGCGCGCCGCGAACTCGCGCAGCAGTCCTGGCATCGCCGCCCGCGCTGCGGCGTCCTCGGCCACCGCGGCGGCCACGGCGCGGATCAGCAGCCGGCGGGCCATCCAGTTGTTGGCCCGCGCCGGATTGCGGTCGGCCAGCCGCTGGTAGAAGTGGTCCCCGCTGCGCACGAATTGCGCTGCCCATCCACGCAGGGCGGCTTCGTCCGCTGGGCTGAGGGAACCGGCCACCAGGTCGATCGCCTGGAGCAGCGGCACGAGGAACCACTCGTCGATCGGGTTTCCCGTGACCCGGTACACCTGGGCCCAGGACATCAGCGCGGCGGCGGCTGCGGTGCGGCTGTGCGAGCGGAGGGGCTCCCGGGCGGACTGGCTGGCGACCGCCAGGGCGAAGATGCCGGGAAAGTTATCCTTTGCCCGGTCGGACAGCACATGTCCGGGATGGCGGTTCAGCGTGCCCGCGAGCTCGAGCCGCTCGACCGGCCGCGCCACCAGGTTCAGCGATTCTCCGGCCACCTGCCATTCTCGTGCGAGATCCACCGGGGCCCGCCCGGCGCGGCCCGGATCGAAGGATGTCAGGAGAGCCCAGCTCAGCCGGGGACCGCCGCTCACAGATTTACCCTACAAACTCCTCCGGCGGCTCGGTCGGCAGCCAAACGCCCGACGGACGCCTGGGAGGTGGCGGCCTGCTCGAACGAGGGTTCAGCTCGCCGCGCGATGAGGTTCCGGCCGCCGGGCGATGAAGACGAACTCGCGTCCGGGCCGGTCAGGAGCGTCCCGGACCTCGTCGACGACTAGGCTGGCCGCTGCCAGGGAGCCGGCGAGCTCGTCGCTGTCCCGGAACCGCAGCGTCGAGTCAGAAGTGAGCACTGCGCCGTCGCTGTCAAACACGAAGGTCGTCCGGAAAGAGACCAGGCTTCCCCTGGCCTGAGTCAGGTCAGTCCACGTCTGCAAGGGGCCGGCGCCCGGAATGACGACACGGCGATAGCTGTGCTCACGGTTCCACTCCAGCCACGCCTTCCGCTCCGGATCCCGGCTCTCGAAAACCAGCCGCCCGCCCGGTCGCAGGGCCTGACGGACGGCCCGCAGCGCCGCCGCCCACCCCTGGTCGGTCACGAAGACCTGCGCCACATTCCCGGTCATGATCGCCAGATCGACGCGCAGCGGGGGCAGGTTCGAGGTGTCTCCGCGCAGCCAGCGCACGCGGTCAGCGCCGGGCTTGCGCCGGGCGACGTCAAGAGAGGCGGCCGCCGGATCGACGGCGATGACCTCCATCCCGCGTAAAGCAAGCAGGCAGGCCAGCGTTCCGGTTCCGCAGCCGATGTCCAGGACGCTGATGGCGGCGAACTCGCGGGCGATGGCGACATAGGCGTCGAGATCGCTGCGGTCAGGGTCCAGCGGATCGTAGATCTCCGCCAGTCGGCGTTCCTCGAAGATCGCGTCAACCACGGGAAGGACCCTATGACAGGCGCTTGCGCGGCCATGGCAAGTCGCCCGCACCCGGTCGGCGGTGGTGGATGTGGCTGCCACCAGTGAGTACGAGCATGCCGAGCGAATGGTAGGCGAGCTCGCCCATGAGTACGCGCCACCGGAAGAAGACCTGGAACGGACCCGCCGCGAGCTCGGCCAAGCGCCGCCACATGTGGGGACCTGACCGTCACGACGATTCCCATGCGCCTGGCATCGGCGCGATCGCCTCGCTGAGCGGCAAGCCCGGGCGGCCCTGGGCCTGGCCGCCGGCCGGGGTGTTAGCAGCCCAGGAAAATTTTCTGCGCCCTTTTTTCTGCCAGGGCCCTCCGGCCGGGCCGGTTTTGTCAGAGGCAGTCGCTAATTTTATCTAAGAAAGTATCTCCAGCAGCACCGACAGCCGGGGAGGAGGAGCCGATGTCAGCAGAGCCCGTGCCGCCCGAGCCCTCCGAGCCCTCCGAGCCCTCCGAGCCCTCCGAGCCCTCCGAGCCGCCCGGCCAGCCCGGCACCCCGCCGCCCGCCGGGCGGGAGGTGCTGGCCGCCGGGTTCACCCACCGGGACCAGGAGGAGGGCGCGCGGGGGTTCGCCGCCGGCGGGCCGCTGGACACCCTGGCACCCGGCGCGGCGCTCGCCGCCGCCGCGGACGCCGCCGCCAATGCGGGCCTGGCCGCGCTGAACGACGATGAGCTGGTCGGGCTGCTGTGCGCGGCGCGGCGGCTCA
>JBEKFH010000192.1:0-8739 GCA_050013415.1 Streptosporangiaceae bacterium
CTGACGCCACGTTCGAGGTCGCGCTGCGCTGCGGGGTCAAGGCGATCAAGACCCGGCAGAACGTCGGCAAGGCAGGCGCGCTGCGCGACGCCATCGAGCGGTTCAAGCTGGTGGACCGATTCCCGGTCGTCATGTTCCTCGACGCCGACACCAGGGTTCAGCCCAGCTACTTCGCCCGCGCGCTGCCGCTGTTCGACCTGCCGAGGGTGGCGGCGGTGGCCGGCTGCGTGCGGACCGACACGCGCCGGCGGCTCTCCCCGGTGGGGAACATGCTCACCGGCCACCGGATGCGGATCTACGCGATCGGCCAGCGCGTGCTGAAGTTCGGCCAGACATCGCGGCACCTGAACGCGACGCCCATCGTGCCGGGTTTCGCCAGCATCTACCGGACGGCGGTGCTTCCGTACATCAACATCAACCCGGCAGGCCTGGTCATCGAGGACTTCAACATGACGTTCGAGGTCTACCAGAACCGGCTGGGCAAGGTCGGCTTCACGCTGGGCGCCATCGCGGTCACCCAGGACCCGGACAACTTTCACGATTACATCCGCCAGACGAGACGCTGGGCACTCGGCCTGTGGCAGACAGTCCGCCGTCATCCGCCCCGGCTGAACCTGTTCACCGCCATGCTCGCGCTGACGCTGACGGAGCTGATCACGTCCAGCGTGCTGTTCGTCATCCTCCCGGTGATCGCGGCTGTCCTCATCGTCCCGGACCTGGTGAGCAGCGCCGTGACCTGGCCCGGCTTCGGCTCCGTGTACACCGTGATATCGACTCACATGACGCTGACCCGGATCTTCTACGGAGTGGTCGTCCCCGACTTCGCGATGACCTTCCTGGTCGCGGTTGTCGAGCGCAGGCCCCGCCTGCTGCTGGCGGCTCCCTTCTTCCCGTTCATGCGGGTGCTGGACGCGGGCATCGGCCTGAGCGCGATTCCGCAGGCATGGCTGGCGAGATCCGACGGAGTGTGGAAGAGCCCGGCCCGCCGCGCCTCGCCGGGCCGGCACCGCGAGGCGGCCGCGCGCCAGGTAGCCGCAGCGGTACCGCGGCAGGCGGCCGCCGCCATCCCCGCGGTTCCCGCCGCGGCCGGGGCCGCCTACCCGGAGACCGCCTACCAGCAAGCTGGCTACCAGCAAGCTGGCTACCAGCAAGCTGGCTACCAGCAAGCTGGCTACCCGGACGAGGCTGCCGCCTATGCCGGGGAGGCGGCCGCGGCCGCGTCCGAGTAAACCAGCGCGGCCAGCCAGCGGCCGTCGCGGGAGATGCCGGGAAATCTGTCATCAGGCCGTCGGCAGTCGGCAGTCGCGGAAGATGCCGGGAAACCCGCTATCACGCCGGCGGCTGGGCGGGGAACTGAGCTGTGGCGCCTTCGTCATTGGCTGGCTCTGCCCTGGCCGCGCGCTGGCCAGCCATCCGCTGATCAGCCGCCGGCGGCTGATCAGCCCCGGAGTTGACCGCGGAGTTAGCCGCCCCGGAGTTAGCCACCGGAGGGCGGACCGCCGGCGGGGGGATGAACGGCGGGCGGACTACTGGCGGGCGGACTACTGGCGGGCTGACCACTGGCGGGCCAGCCGGCTGCGAGTTAGCAGCCTCCTGAGCAGCCGCCTCTAGGCCGGCCGCCTCGGCCTCGGCCGCCGCGTCGGCCGCCGCCTCTGCCCTGTTGTACCTGACGTAACGGTAATGGCCATGGGTGATAAGGCCGGCCGCCAGGATCACGAGCAGGAGCCCGGCGAGCAGTATCAGCGCCCGGTGGCTTTTGGCGATCTTAAGGCTGTAGTCGGTGGTGGTCACCTGGCTGCCGGCGGCAGTGGCGGTCAGGCCGAAACTGAGCGCGGCCGTGCCGGGCGGAGTCGCGGGCGTGGTCCAGGAGGCCAGCCGCCAGGACGCCGAAGCCCGGAAAGGCGGACTCGTGACCCAGTAGCCCCAGCCCCCGATCGACGTGCGCCGGTACATCTCGATCCGCGTCGGGCTGCTTGACTTGTACCACACCCTGGCGGTGTAGGCACGACCGGAGGTAACCGACGGCGCACAGACGCCGAGGTCCAGCTTCTGCAGCAGCTTCGCGTTACCTGAGCCCGACTTTGTCACGCGCACCGTCTCGGCCCCGGATCCGTGCAGTCCGCCGGCGGGATCGTAGCTGAAGGTGGCGGCGGTCCCGCCGTATTCCGCTTCCTGGAAGCACGACGGACGGCTGCCCTTGGCCTTGGCGAGAGTGGCGTTGAACACCCCGGAAGGCGGCAGCGCACGCGGGGCCGGCCCGGACACCGGTGGTCGCAGCGGGCCGCCGATCACCTGGCGCATCGTTTCCACCACGGTCCCCCGGCCGGACTGGCCGTGCAGCCACTTGAGCACGCTGCCCAGTATGGGCGCGGTAACCCCGAGAGCGCAGTTCGCCGGGCAGAGATCGTGGATCGTGAAGACGACCCAGCCGCCGCCGTGTTGCTGCGCGCCCTTGACCACGGACTCGAAAGTGCTGGCTGACCAGGTGGTGCGGACCGAGTTGACCTCGATGGGGGCCCGCACGTCCAGCGGGTTCTTCGGCGGGATCGTCTCCGCCCAGGCGCAGGTACCGCAAAGCCCTGCGCCCTGGAGGTCTCCCGCGCCGAGCCCGGCGTTGTAGCCGCATTCGCTGGTAAGCGCCTCCAGGCCCCGGTTCACCTCGGCGAACGGGTAGGCAAAATCGGTGGGCCGCAGGCCCCACCGGTAAAGATTCGAACGGTCGTCGCAGATCTCCCGCTTGGCCTCGGCGGTGGGCAGGCCCGTCAGCCGCTCATGCAGAACGCTGAGCCCGCCGATCTCATCGCCGTCGGCGGATATCTTGCGGAGGTCACCAAGCGACAGGTAAGGCGAGGATTTCTGGCACTCCGCCTGGCTTAGCAGGCACACGAGGCCGGAGGCGACGAAAAAGGTGGCATGCATCCCGTACTCACGGAACATCGGCAGTGTCGGCATCTGGCTTGCCAGGCTGCCGCCCCACGCGAAGGTGACGACGGTCTTCGGGTCGGCCTGCCCCGCGGTTGCAGCTGCCGGAGCCGTCGCGGCGGCCGGCTGGCCGCTCTGCGCCGCGGCGGCCAGCGCCGGGCTCGAGGGCGACGCCAGGGTGGCCAGCACAACCCCTGCACCCAGGACCGCCCCCGCAGCCAAGGTCAGCGCCTTATGAATAAACCGTGCCATCGAATTTCGACCCGTATGTCTCGTGGCCCGACGACCGACGGGCCGTCGGCTCAACCCCTGCCGATATTATCGCAAAAGCATCATCGCGATGGAAAAAGAAGATCAGGCCACCATGTACCGGGCGGGCAGCCGAAGGCAGGCAGTATGACTGGCCGCCCAGTCATCGAAGGATGGCGGAGCTGACCAGAGCAGTGCGCCCGAGAAATCCACCAGGCCGCGGGAGAAATGCACGCTCGTGAAGTCAACCTCGCCACCGCTGAACTTGGCCTGGGCGAAACCCATCTGCCCGCCATCAAAGTTCGCCCCGGAGAACCGGACCTCACTGCCGCTGAATTCCGTCCAGGGGAATCTGACCTCGCCGCCGGTGAAGTCGGCGCCCACGAAGCTGACCATGCCGAGCTCGAACTTGGCGCCGACGAAGCTGACCGTCGCGCCGCCGAACTCAGCTCCGATGAAGCTGACCTCGCTGCCGGCGAAGACGGCGCCGACAAAGCCCACCTGGCCGCTGGCGAACTCGGCGTCGAGGAAGTCCACCTGGCCGCCGGTGAACTCGGCACCGAGGAAGTTCACCGCGCCGCCGGTGAACCGGGAGCCGAGGAAGGCAACCGCGCCGCCGGTGAACCGGCAGCAGAAGCTGACCTTGCCGCCGGAGAACTCGGCCCCGGCGAAGCTGACCGCGCCGCCGGCGAATTCGGCGCCCAGCAGGGTCACCTTCGCCCCGCTGAACTCGGCCCCGGCAAAATTCACCTCCCCGGCGGCGAAAGTGACCCCGGCGAAGCTGACCTCCCCGGCGGCGAACGTGGCTCCCGCGAAGCTGACCCTGGCCCCGGCGAACGTGGCCCCGGCGAAGCTGACCTCCGCCGCGGCGAACGTCGCGCCGGCGAAGCTGACCTGGCCGCCGGCGAACTCGGCCCCGGCGAAGCTGACCCTGGCGCCGGTCAGCCCAGGGCCGGTGAAGCCGGCCGGGTTACCGGCTGACTCGTGCTGGTTACCGGCTGACTCGTGCTGGTTACCGGCTGATTCGTGCTGGCTATCGGCTGACGCGGGCGAAGGCGCGCCGCTCTCGAAGGTGACACCGCTGAAATCGAGGTCATAGCCGCGCCACGAGATGGTGGCCTCGGGGCGAAGCCGCGCGGCGATGACACTGAGAATCGCGTGCCGGCAGGCCCGGTCGCCGCGCCAGGCACGCCACTGCTCACCGCCGCGGCGATCGTCATCGGGGCGGGGCACGGGCACCGCGCGCAGGACCGAGCAGAGAGCAGCGATGCACGCCTGGCGGTAGGCGGGTTCTTCGTCGGCCAGGTGCACCAGCGCACGCACGGCCGTGAGGCGCACGGCGGCAGAGTCGTGCTCGAGCAGGCTGGCGGTGCTGGCTAGCTGGTCGTGCGTTTTCTGGGCGCTTTCCGCCGCCAGTCGCCGCTCGGCGACCACCCGGCGCCGGGACGTGGGCGTCCAGGCGATCGGCGGCCTCTGCGGCCTGTCCACCGAAAGCTCAGGCGGCATGGTGACCGCCTGCGGCACGTCTGTTACATGTGCGATGCGGACTCCATGACCAGGTCGAGCGTTCGTGGGTACTGCACCAAGGCGGGCCTGGTGACCAGCCAGGTGGCCCACCGGGGTCGTGGGCCTGGTCCCACCCTAAAGCATCTTCATCGGTGCTATCCAGCCTATGTGGCGACATCTTCGGCATCCAGCGCTTTCAGGCGTGTGCCTGCTGCGGAATAAGATTGCGCTCCGCGCTGCACGTGATTGCGCTCCGCGCTGCACGTGATTGCGCTCCGCGCTGCACGTGATAGCGCTCCGCGCTGCACGTGATGGGGCTCCGGCTGGCACGTGATGGGGCTCTGCCGCGCATTCAGCAGGATATATTGCGTTGCTCATCCGAGCATTATTTATCCGCTATTGGCGTGGCCCGGGATGTCATTCCCCGGCTTACGGTGGTTATCGGGAAAGCCGTGATGCCAGGCATCCCGGTGGCCGTCGTGACACGCGGGCGGCAATGCGGGCGGCGCTTATCGCGGCGGCGGGCCCGCGGTGTGCCCGGCTCGGATGACGATGCCGTACGTCAGGCGGCATAAGGCCTCGGCAAGGCCCAGCGGGCCCCGGCAGCGGGCAGCAGGCCCGGGCAGCGGGCAACAGGACCGGGCACCCGGCATCCCTGCCGACCGGGCGGCAACGCAGTCAGCGGGCACCGCGCCATCCGCGGAATGCAGCGGTGAGTGACCGCGCGATTACCATTCTGCCGCGCCTCGTTCCGTTATCAGGACGAGGACTCCTCATTCAACTGCATGAGGACAAAGTCAATTCGCGGCGCCATAGTATCCCGATGGACGTATTGCGGCTGCTTCTGGTAGACGACTACCAGATGGTCACCGAAGCACTCGCCGCCCGGCTGTCCATGACGCCGGACCTCTGGGTGGCCGGCTGCTGCAGCACCGACGACCCGCAGCTTCCCGAGGTTGTCCGCTGGCTGCGGCCGGACGTCATCCTGATCGAGGTGGAGCCGCTCGGCTTCGCCGTGGGCGACGTCCTGCAGCGGCTGCGGGCGGCCTGGCCGGCTGCCCACGTGGTGGTGGTCAGCGCGGACAACGACATCGCGCACGCGGTCAGCGCCGCCAGGGCGGGAGCGGACGCCTGGGTGTCGAAGCAGCAGAGCGCGGACGAGCTCGAGACGGTGCTGCGCGGCGTGTGCCGCGGCGATTCCTGGTTTCCCCCGCAGATGCTCGGCGAGATACTGCGGGCGCTGCGCGATGACGTCCGGAAGGCCAGGGAGGATCCCGATCCGCTGGACGTCCTCAGCCCGCGGGAACGCGAGGTGCTGGCGAGCATGGCGGAGGGCAAGCGCGGCGGGCAGATCGCCGAGGAGCTGCTGATCTCCGCCGACACCGTCCGGACCCACACGCGCAGCATCTTCAGCAAGCTGGAGGTGCACAGCCGGCTGGAGGCGGTCAGCGTGGCGCGGGCGGCCGGCCTGCGGCCCAGGGAGCAGCCGGGAGTGCCCGGTGCTCCGCAGGCGGCCGCTGCCTTCCGGCCGACGGGCCTCGGCAGGCGATGAGCGTTGACCCTGCGGGGATGAGCGGCGACCCTGCGGGATCGAGTCAGGGAAGGAACGCGGCCGGGCGCCCGCTCAGGATCGCGACCGTCATCACCCGGCTGGAGGGCGGTTCCGCCGTGCTCGCCCTGCGCGGTGCCCGCGCCATCCACGGCGGCGCCTTTGCGTGCACGATCGTGACCGGCAGCCGGGATCCGCTGCTCGACGCCGAGGCGGCCGGGCTTGAGGTCATCGTGGATCCAGCGCTGAGCGCGCGGATCGCCCCGCGCAGCGACCTGCTGGCGCTGCGGCGGCTGGCGGCGATGTTCCGCGAGCGGAACTTCGACGTGGTGCATACTCATTGCGCGAAGGCCGGCACGGTCGGCAGGCTGGCCGCGCGCCGGGCCGGGACGCCCAGGATCGTGCACACTTACCACGGCTTTCCCTTCCACGAGTTCCAGTCAGCCGCGCGCCGCCAGGCTTACGTGTCGATCGAGCGGCGGCTCGGCCGGATCACCGACGTGGCCCTGTGCGTGGGCGCCGGCGTGGCGGCCGAGGCGATCCGGCGGGAGCTGATCGCGCCGGACCGGGTCCGCACGATCGGCGTGGTCGTGGACGGGCCCGGCCGGACCAGGGCGAGCATGCAGGCCGGCACGCCGGAGGCGCGGCAGCGCGCCCGCGCGGCGCTGGGCCTGCCGGCCAGCGCCACCGTCGTCGGCGTGGTGGGCCGGCTGACCTATCAGAAGGCACCCGAGGACTTCCTTGCCGCGATGCGGGCCCTCGGCCGGCCGGGCGTCATCGGCGTCTGGGTGGGCGGCGGCGAGCTCGCCGAGCGTGTCGCCCGCCAGGTCAGCGAGCTCGGCGTGCGGGTGGTGCTGGCCGGCTCGCGGGCGGACGTGCTCGACGTGCTGCCCGCGTTCGACGTTTTCGTCCTGCCGAGCCGCTACGAGGGGCTGCCCACCGCGATCGTCGAGGCCATGATCTGCGGCATCCCGGTCGTCGCGACGGCCGTCAACGCCGTTTCCGACCTCGTGATACCGGGCGAGACCGGCCTGCTGGTGCCGCCGCACCGGCCCGGGCTGCTGGCTGCGGCCGTCCGCCACCTGCTCGACTCACCCGCCGTCGCCGCCCGGCTGGCCGCTGCCGCCAGCGCGGGTGTCGGCGATCGCTACCGTGCGCCGGAGCTGCGCGCGGCCCTCGTGGCGGCGTACCAGCCGGAGTGCTGGCCGGCCCTCGCGGAGGCGGCCTCGCCGGACCTGGCGGAGGCCTCGCCGGACCGGGCGGAGGCGTACTCGCAGGCCCTCGCGGCAGCGGAGCGCTCACCCGTCAGAGCAGACCCCTGGTAATCACTACATTACGATTTGCACATACACGTCCGCTAATGTAAACGCCCTTGCGCTAAGAGGCGTCTAGACAACGTGCAACCACGCAGACCAGTTCGCCCGGAAGGCCGCAGACCGGGGTTAACGCCGCCGGTGGGGCCGATCGTTACTGGGAGCAGCGGCTGTGATTGCCGGTAAAAACAGTCTTAAAACTATGGATCATCAGGATTGTCCGGGCGGGAGCAAGCATGAGGGGCCAGTTCGACAGGCGGCGCCGCCGCCACGATGACTCCGGCGGGTGGTGACGGTGGCCACGCTGGTACTCGGTGACGATCAGGTCGTGTTCCTTGACGCACTGGCCAGCGTCCTGCAGGAGCATGAGCACGAGGTGGGCGCGGTGGCCCGCTCCACCGCGGAGATGGTGGCATCCGTGCGTCGCCAGCGGCCGGACGCGTGCCTGATCGACCGTCACGTCGCGCAGCCTGACGACGGCCAGACCATCGGCCGGGTTCTCGCGGCGAGCGACCGCACGAGCGTGCTCGTGCTCAGCGGCGACGCGGGCCAGGACGCGGTGGACCGGGCGCTGGAGGCCGGCGCCTCCGGTTACCTGCACCAGTCGTGCGGCGTCAGCGCCCTCATCGTGGCCCTGGAGCGGATGCTGTCCGGCGAGGTCGTGGTCGACGTCCCGCCAGCCCGGCCGGCGCGGCGTTCGCCGGAGCCAGACCAGGCACACCGGCTCGCCGCGATGCTGACCAGCCGCGAGCGGGAGTGCCTGCTGATGCTGGTGGAAGGGCTGGACACCGCGGCGATGGTCGCCCGGCTCGGCGTCTCGCGCACCACCGTCCGGACGCACCTGCAGGCGGTGCTGACCAAGCTCGGCGTGCACTCGCGGCTCGAGGCAGCGTCGTTCGCCGTGCGGTACCGGCTGCCCGATCTGTGGTCCTGCGATGACGGGCCGGCCGCCGCGGGCGCGGCGCACCCGATCTGGCCGGCCCGGCGGGGCGATGCGAGAGTGGCCCGGCCGCGGCAGTCCTACCCGGCTGCCGCCGGCCAGCGGGTGGTCGCCGGCCAGCGGGTAATCGGCGGCCAGCGGGTAGCCGGCGGCCAGCGGGTAATCGGCGGCCGGCAGGCGGCCGACGGCCAGCGGGCGGGCGCTGGCTGACGCCGGGCCGGACTAGTCCCGGCGCGCAGGACGCCGGCGTGACCGGCGCG
>JBEKFH010000193.1:0-8693 GCA_050013415.1 Streptosporangiaceae bacterium
GGTTTCCAGGTGGGGCTGCCATCGTTGGCCCAGTAGAACGTCAGGCTGTCGTTAGGCCCCTGGACGGCGATGTCGGTGTTGCTGCCGTTCAGGATGAGCGATGGCCCGGTGCTCGCAGCGGCCTGAGCCGCGGTCGCGCCACCTGTTATCAGCGCCACGGCGAGGAAGGCCACGATGCGGGAGGCGATACGCTTGCCAGCCCCGACGGGGCGCTTGCGCCAGCGCTGGAAGCCCAGCCTGACCACCAGGCTTTTCACTGAATGGGCGGTGCTCATTTTCTCTCCTACGCCGCAGCGAAGCTGCCGGCAATCTCGATGTCCTTGACGAAGCGCCGGTGTTCCCGGAGCGCCTCCTGCTCCGCCGGGACCTCGTGCGGCCGCCTGGTCCTGAGGCCAGGCCGGGCCGGTTAAGAAAGCAGGCGGCTGATTTACCCTCGCCCGCCGCCCCTGGTAATGCATGGAGACCACGTGGACATTGGCTGGACGATTCGGGGACAGGTCATTGCCGTCGCGCGGCGCCCGCGGACATAATCGACGCGAGGGCCCATGTACGCGTTCGGCACCTGTGAGCTGGATCTGGCCCGCTACGAGTTGCGCCGTGACGGGACGGTGATCCACGTCCAGCCGCAGGTCTTCGGCGTGCTGCGCTACCTGCTGGAGCACCGCGACCGGGTCGTGCCCAAGGCGGAACTGCTGGACGCGGTGTGGGGCGACCGGTTCGTCAGCGACTCCACGCTGAGCAGCAGGATCAAGGCCGCCCGCCAGGCAGTCGGCGATGACGGTGCCTCCCAGCGGCTGATCGCGACCGTCCACGGCGTCGGCTACCGGTTCATCGGCGACGCGGCCGGGTCACCGCTGGGCCCGGAACTTCCGCCACCGCCGGTCCCCGCGGCCGTACGGGACCAGGAAATCCGTTACTGCCGCTCCCCTGGCGGCGTCCGTATCGCCTACGCCACTACCGGATCGGGCCCGCCGCTGGTCAAGGCGGCCAACTGGCTGACCCACCTGGACCTGGAGCGCGACAGCGTCATCTGGGGGCACTGGATCGACGCGCTGTCCGAGCGGCACCGGCTGGTGCGCTACGACGAGCGCGGCTGCGGCCTGTCGGACTGGCAGGCCGGCGAGTTCAGCCTGCAGACCTGGGTCGAGGACCTGGAGCTGGTCGTCGACTCGGCCGGGCTCACCAGGTTCCCCCTGATCGGGATATCCCAAGGCTGTGCCGTGGCCATCAGCTACGCGGTGCGCCACCCCGAGCAGGTGAGCCGGCTCGTCCTGGTCGGCGGTTATGCACGTGGCCGGCTGATCCGGGCCCGGACCGCCGAGGAGCGTGAAGAAGCGGCGCTCGACCTTCAGGTCGGCCGGGTCGCCTGGCGCCGCGACGACCCCGCCTACCGCCAGGTGTTCGCCGCCCAGTTCCTGCCCGATGAGTCACGCGAGACCTGGGATGCCTTCAACGCCTTGCAGCGGGCCACCACCTCCACCGAGAACGTCGTGCGCTTCCTGGACACCTTCGCCCGCATCGACGTATCCGACCTGGCCGCCCGCGTGCGCTGCCCTACCCTGATCGTGCACGCCCGCCGCGACCAGCGCGTGCCCGCTCAGCAAGCCCGCGAGCTGGCCGCGCAGATACCCGGCAGCATCCTGCGCCTGGTCGACAGCGGCAATCACATTCTTACCGCCCGCGAACCAGCCTGGCCCGTGATCATCCGCGAGATAGAACGCTTCCTTCCGTAAGGTAAGTTCATGCAGTTCAGCCGGGCGCGGGTTCGCAGCCAGGCGGCCCGGCGGGCGAGCGGAAAAGGGCTGATCTCCGCGACGTCGCACGCGCGCCGACCGGGTCCCGCCGGCGCAGCCGCCGTCGTGGTGAGCCTGCTCATGGTGCTCATCCCGGCCAGGGTGGTGCCGGCCGCGGCCTCGCCTCCGCCGTCCCGCTCGGACGGATCGGTGCAGGTGTACTCCAGCGGTGACGCCTCTCGCTCCATCCAGAATCCGTGTTACATGAACAACTCCACGCTGTTCTTCACCGAGTTCAGGCGGCATTACAACAACGGTGCCGCCAGCCTCGACGCCATCGCCGCGGCCGGCGGAACACCTCGCAAGGTTGTCTTTCATCGCGGCAACGATGCCGTCGACCTGCCGGGCAGCTGCTACAACGCGGCGACCGGCCGGGTCGCCTTCGCCTACGACCTGGTCGGCACCGACAACATCTGGACGGCGCTTCCGGGCGGGCGCAACGACGATGCGCGCCAGGTGACGTGCCTCACCAATCCGGCATTGCACGCCGAGGAGCCGAGCTGGTCGCCCGATGGCAAGTGGCTCGTGTACGAGGTCGACAACGACCGACACTGGCGGCAGGTGAGCATCTACAAGATCCCGGCGGCCAGCGACTGCGCCCACCCGGCACCGCCCGTCCTGCTCGTCAGCGGAACGTCGCCGTCCTCGATCAACCAGGAGCCCAACTGGTCCCCGAACGGCAAGTGGATCGTCTTCCAGCGCGAGACCAGGTACGCGGACGGGTACGTCAACCTCTGGATGATCACCCCGGGCGGCACCGACCTGACAAGGATTACCCGCGACCACAACTCCGACACCGACGCGAGCTGGTCACCATCCAGCACGTCCATCGTCTACTCGACCGACTACCACGCACCCAGCGGCAGGGCCGGAACGAACCTGTTCATCGTCTCGGCAGCGGCGGACGGCGCAAAGGTCCGCCTGACGAGCCAGTGCTACTACGACGGAGCGCCGTCATGGTCGCCCGACGGCAAGTGGGTGAGCTTCGAGACGGCGCTGGTCCCCGACGACAACAACCCGGCGACGACCGCCGTATGGCGAATCCCGGCCAGCACCCGGCCGGCCGCGCCCAGGTGCTGAGCGGGCGCGCGTTGACTTGTCCGTAGCGCGCAGGCGGTCACCGTCACGTCAGGCGGCAGCGCTGTCGCGTTCCAGGCGCTCGGCGATCCAGAACTTGATGATGGCTTGCCGGGTGACGCCGAGGCGCCGCGCTTCCCGGTCAAGGGATTCGATCATCCACGACGGGAAGTCAACGTTGACCCGCCGCTGCTCCAGCGCCGGACGCCGTAGTCCTGCGAGATCCAGGTCATCGGTCAGGTCTTCACCTGAGTCGAACTTGCGATCAAACTCTTCGGCCTTCATGGAGCGCCACTTCCTCGCTGCGTGACCGCCGGGCAGAGATGATCCTGCTTCTCGAAGTTTGCCCCGCTCTTGGCCGGATCAAACTCGAAATCCACCGAATAAGCCCCCTCCAGGTATAGAAACTATACCTGGAGGGGGCCCTGGCCGGCTGGTGCGTGTCAGTGCTGTGCGGCGATTTCGGCGTAGTGGGTGAGGCTCCAGCCTGAGCCGACGGCGTCCCGCATGCTCTCCCAGCCGTCGCCGTGCCGGTCGAGGTGGCGGTGGGTGAGCACCACGCGGGTGCGTTCGGGCCCGTCGGGGGTGAAGGTGACCTCGACCTCGCTGGTCTTCGCCGGGTCGGTCTCCAGCTGCCAGCTCAGGCTGACGTTCCAGCTGAAGCAGACGCGATGCGGTGGCTCGTAGGCGAGCACCCGGGCCCAGCGGCACTCGCTGCCGTCGGTACCGCGGTCGATGATGTGGCCGCCGGCGTAGGGCTCGAACACCATCTCGGCGAGCTCGGCCTGCAAGAGGTGATGGCCAGGATCCCACCAGGAGCCGATGCCCTCGGTGAACACCCGGAAGGCGTGCTCGATCGGCGCCTGGACCTCGGCCGCGGTGCTGACCGAGGTGGCTTGCAGTTGCGTGGTCATTTCTCCTCCTGGATGGGCTGGCTGGCGGCGGCGCTGAACCTGGCGAGGGACTGCTGCCAGAACTGCTCGAAGTAGCCGCGGATCGCGGCGAGGCCCGCGGGGTCGACCGAGTAGACGCGGCGCGTGCCTGCCGCGTGGTCCGTGACGAGCCCGGCCGATTTGAGGACCTTGAGGTGCTGGGAGACAGCGGGACGGCTCACTGGCAGCTCCCGCGCCAGCTCACCGACCGCGCTCGGTGACTGGGCCAGCCGCTCGAAGATCGCCCGCCGGGTCGGATCCGCGAGCGCGGTGAGGACCGCTGAGTGGTTAGCCATAACTTACGGTAAGTTACAGCTTACGGAAGATGCTGTCAAGCCGGGTCACCCATGGTTTGTCCCAGCGCAGGCCCGCGGGCGCTTGCAGCGTCTCCTGCCGCCGCCCTCGTCAGTGGTTGGGGGTGTAGCCGCTGATCTCGTTGGCCGGCACGTTGTAGCCGTACAGGGTGACGAAGGCGCCCATGTCCTGCACGGCGAACGAGAACGTGCCGCCCTTGGGGATCGCGAGGCCCGGGTCGATCGGCAGCACGGTCATGCCCAGCGATGCCGGGGTAAGAGTGGTGATCACTTGTGCCAGATTGCAGTTCGGGCCCTCGTACAAGCCGAGGTCGCTGGTCCCGGGACTGGGGTCGCTGTACACGCTGACAGAGATCTGCCTGATCACGAAGCCGGTGGTCGCCGAGATCACCGGAAATGACAGGCAGGCAGGCGTTGTCGACGTCGTATCCTCCGAGCCTCCCCTGACCTCATAACTGCCCGCTGTTGTCTGCGTGACAGTGAGCTGGCCAGCGTCGGTGACCGCGGCACGCTGCCCGCCTGGACCGGTGATCTCGGTGACGCCGGCTGCCGTTGCGATCGCGGCTGACGGCGCGAGCACAAGCGCGAGGAGTATCCCGATCGCCAGCCAGCCGCCCCGGCTGAGCTTCCTGATCCGCTGCATACCCATGATGGCCTCCTGTTTCGCCGGATATATGACCAGCGTCCCGCAGAGAACTGGACACGCCTACCCGCATTTCTCATCTCCACGGCCTTGCCGCCGCGCACGCCGAAACCGGCCAGGATGCCGGGGCTCGCGGTGATGGCGGCAGCTGGTGCAGCGCACGTCACCTGCGCGACGCCTGAGTCAGCGTTCGTTGCCCGCCCTGAGCCAGGCGATGTAGCCGGCGGCTGCGCGCACGGTGTCGTACTCCGGCTCGAAACCGGTGTCCTGGCGGAGCGGGGTGATGTCAAGGGCGGCACCTGGCCGGCCGGCGCCGGCCGGGAGGTCGAGTTCGGCCTCGGGCACGGCTTCGCGGATCGCTGCGACCACCTCTGCGTTCGTGGTTACCCGGCCGGACGCGACGTTGTAGGTGCGGTGCTGAAGATGCCCGGCGAGCTGGACTAGCGCTATCGCGCGGCCGGTGTCCTTGACGTAGCACAGGTCGAGCCCGTCCCCCATGTGCGGCGGGATGAGCAGGCCGGACAGGTCCAGGGGCTTGCCGCTGGCGGCCGCGTGGATGAGCGCGGGTGCGGCGAAGAACGGGTCCTCGTGGCCAAGAGGGCCCCAGGTGCCGGAGATCCGGAGGCTGACGACCTCCGCGCCGGTCGCCTCCGCGAGCTGCTCCCCGAGAAGCTCGGCGATCTTCTTCGACCGCGGGATCGGATGCGGGGCGGTCAGGAGCACCGGCAGGTCCTCCGTCAACGGGCCGCTGTGCTGGATGCCGCTGTAGACCCCGAGCGTGCTGGCGAGGCTCACCCGGCGCACGCCCCATTCCGCGGCGACGCGGGCGATGTTGAGGAGCCCGTCGAGCAGGCCCTGGGTGGCCTCGATTCCCCCGGCCGTGCCCCGCGGCGCGGGGTAGCCCGCAAGGTGCACGATGCCGGTGATCTCGTGGCGCTCGCCGATCGCCCGCAGCGAATCCAGGTCCGCGACATCGGCCTGCTCCGCGACGACGGGCAGGTCCGCCGACGGCGCGCCACCACACCCCAGGCCGGCCTGCATTCCACCAAATCCGCGAGCGGGGCGGAGCTGGCTTGCCGCCTGTCCCGGTGATCTGGCCGCGCCGGATCTGGTGGACCCGGAGACCGGCCATGGGCGCGTTCTGCGCCTGCCCGCAACCAGCGGCCCCGTCCGGAGGTCATAGCAGGTGCATAGGTCCTGACACCATCGAGAAAAGGGAACACCATGCGCCTTCCCACTTCCTCCCGGCACCGGCTGATCGGCGTGGCTGCCGTGGCCTGCGCCGCCCTGCTGGCACCGGCGGCCGCGCTCGCCGCCACATCCTCTTCCCGGGCGCCCGAGGCCACGGCCAGCCCGCCGCGCTGCGCGACATCGGGGCTCGTGGTGTGGCTGAACGTGCCGCCGGGCAACGGCTACGCCGGCGGCGCGGCCTACTACCTTGAGTTCACCAACCAGTCCGGGCATGCGTGCACCCTGCGCGGCTACCCGGGGGTCTCGGCGGTCAATCTCAGCGGACGCCAGCTCGGCAGCCCAGCGGGCTGGGGATCCCCCACGACCACCACGGTCAGGCTCGCCAGCGGTGCAACCGCGACCGCGAAGCTGAACATCGCGGACACGGGTAACTTCGGCCTGCGGTGCTTCTCCCGGACCCCCCGGCCAGGAAGGCCCGGGATTCTGCCCGCAGCGGCCGGGCTGCGCGTCTACCCGCCGGGCCAGACCGCCGCCAAGATGATCCCGTACCCGCTGCAGGCATGCGCGCACAACGGACCGGTCTGGATCGAAGCAGGGCCGGTAACATCCGGAGGCCCCGGCCCCGGCATCTAACCGCCGGGCCAGGCGGGCCCCCCGGCGCCCAGATTGGCTTGTAGTAAGGACACAGCAGTCCTCCAGGACGTGGCGTCAGTCCAGGCCCCAGCTCGTCCAGCTCGAAGGCGGCCCGTCCGGCGTGATCGCCAGCAGGACCCGCCCCTCCTCCGCCAGCGCCCGCAGATGCTCATCGTCATCCAGGACAGCCATCCCGTGCTTCCCCCTGATGGCACGGAAGCGAGGCAGTTCCGCGTTGAGATCCTCGCGGATCTCAACGGTGGCCGGTACCAGCACGGCACGGAAACCGGCGGGATCGTCGATCAGCAGCTGCGCCCGCGGGTCACGCCTGAAGATCGCATACTTCACCCGGCCCCGCGTGGTCGAGACGTAGAACCGCTGGCCGTCCCAGTAGAACCAGTTCGGGCTCAGGTGCGGGCGCCCGTCACGGCGGATCCCAGCGACGACGACGTTGCGCGGCTCGGCTAGGAACGCCTCCACGTTCTCGACTGATGCCATCCCTCCACGCTATCGGTTCAGTTGCTCTCGTCTTCCTCGAACCCGATGAGCCAGTGGAGCCCGTAACGGTCGATGACCTGCCCATCGGATCCGCCCCATGGCCGCGCCTGCAAGTCGTCCACGACCCGGCCGCCTTCGCCAAGACGGGAAAACCAGTCGCGCAGGGTCAAGTGTCAGACAGCGCGCGGTCACAGCGACCCGCCCATACCTGGTTTGTCCCAGCGCAGGGTGTAGCGGAAGAACAGGCGCCGGCGGACGGTGGCGCCCGGGAGGCGGGTGCTGGCCGCTGCGGCGATCTGTGCCAGGGTGACGGCGGGATCCCTGACCGGCATGGCCGGCTGGCCGGCCGCCGGCCCGTCACCCGGGCGGGCGCGGCGGGGGTGCTTGATCAGGCCCATGACCGGGTTCAGCGCGGCGGAGATGAGGTCGGCTGCCAGGTCGGCCGGCGAGTTCACCCGGGCGAGGCCGACCACGAGCAGGCGGCCGCCGGGTGCCAGCAGCCCGGGGATCCGGGCCAGGGTGTCCTCGAGGTCGAGATGGTGCAGCACGGCCACCATCGTGATCAGGTCAGCCTCGCCGGGGTCGGCTGCCGAGGCGAACTCGCCGAAGCCGCACCAGCGGATGGTCACCGTGGGGTCGCGGGCACAGCGCGCGCTCGCAGCGGCCGCCATGGCCTCGTCGGCGTCGATCCCGGTGACGCGCGCGAAGTGCGGGGCCAGCTTCCCGGCCAGCACGCCCGTCCCGCAGCCAACGTCCACGGCGGCCCGGCGGCGGGCCGGCAGGTTACCCAGGATCCAGCCGTGGAAGTGCTCGTTGTGATTCCACGGGTGGCGCGCGTTGACCTGAGCCAGCCACCGCCGGGCACGCGCCAGCACCGGATTCGCGCTGTCCCTGACATCCATGCCCGGCAGTCTCCCAGGCTGCGCAGCGCCCGGTTCCTGCTCTACGGTCGAACCCTGCCCAGCAGGCGACCTTTCCCGGCAGCGAAGGAGCGGAACTCCTATGACCAGGTTCGTCATCGGCCCGGACGTGGCAATCCGGCTGGCTCACGACCAGGCTGTGATTGGCGGTGAGCACCAGATCCTGGCTCCGACCCTTCTCCGCTCGCACGTGCTGTCGCAGCTCTACCAGGCAGTACGCCGCGGTGACATGACCAAGCAGGACGCCGAGCAGCGGCTCAGCTACGTCCGCGGCCTGCGGATCCGGCTGCTCGGCGACCGCGTCCTTCAGGACGTCGCCTGGAAGTTCGCCGACCAGCTCGGATGGCCCGACACCTTCAACGCCGAGTACGTCGCCCTGACCAGGCTCCAGGCCGACGCCTTCATCACACTCGACGGCCAACTCGCCCGTGCCGTGAACGACCTCGTCACGGTCGCACCGATCGAGGCACTGTGGATACCAACCGATGTCACTCGCGCCGAAGCGGTCCTGTGGAAGCGCAACCCCCGTGAGGCCGCCCGCATCGCGTCAGCCCTGAACGCCGCGGCCACCGGCAGCGGCGTGGCCGCGGACCCGGCTGCTGATGATCTGTGACGGCGCCTTACTCGGTCGCGTTCTACGCGGACTTCAGCGGCGGCGGCGTCAGGCCCGGGGGCGCCTGCGGCGTCTCCTG
>JBEKFH010000194.1:0-8685 GCA_050013415.1 Streptosporangiaceae bacterium
GCCCAGCACCGGGTGAGCCTCGGCGGCTTGCTCGCCTTCGCCGCCTTCACCGCCTACCTCTACCCGCCAGCGCGCAATCTCAGCGGGCTGGCGGTGACGGTGGCCGAGGCCGCGGCAAGCGGGCAACGGATCACCGAGATCATGCAGACCCGGCCGGCGGTCACCGATGGCCCGGACCTGCGGGCGCGGCTGCGGTCCCGCGGGCGGATCGATGTCGATGCCGTGACATTCCGTTACCCCGGCGCTGAAGCCGCAACGCTGGCCGGCCTGTCGTTCACCGCTTGTCCCGGGAGCGTTGTGGCCATCGTGGGACCGAGCGGCGCGGGCAAGTCGACGGTCGCCCGGCTGCTGCTGCGCATGTACGACCCGTGCCAGGGCAGCATCCTGCTCGATGGCGTGGACATCCGCCGCATGTCACTGCACACCTTGCGCCACAACATAACGCTGCTGGACCAGGAGAACCTGCTCTTCCCTGGAAGCATCCGGGACAACATCGCCTACGGCGGGTCATCTGTTACCGAGGCCCAGATCATGGCGGCCGCCGAGGCCGCAGGCGCGGAGGAGTTCATCACCCGGCTGCCGCAGGGTTATGACACGCTGATGGGCCAGCGCGGACGCCTGCTATCCGGCGGCCAGCGTCAGCGCATCGCCATCGCCCGAGCGCTCGTCCGCAACGCTCCCATCCTGGTACTCGACGAGCCGTCGACCGGACTAGACAAAGCCAGCGCCGAGGCCATCCGGGACCTCCTGATATCACCGGCGCCAGAGCGCACAACGATAGTGATAACCCACGACCCGCGGTTCGCCGCCGAAGCCGACTCCGTGGTGGTGCTCGGCGACCGGGCACCGGTGCTGCACCCGTAGATCCGCAGCGTCTCTCCGTGCCGGCGGCAGGCCCTCAAGGCCCGAGCCGTCCCCCAGCGCCTCTCTCATCGCGCCTGCGTCGCCCTGCGAACCAAGGCGGGATTGACGCGGCTGGCGCGCTTCCCCGGGACAGCCAGCGGGCCGTCGGTCACGGCCAGGCGGCCCGGGGTGCTGGCCACCAGGGAAGCGTCGTCCAGCACCCTAGACCCTTCGCTGGACGAATCGAGGTCTTGGACCACGGCGAGGTCCCGCATGAACGTGGCCAGACGCAGCCGCAAAAGCTGCCGCTGCGCCGAACCGCTCACTGGCGAGGTGGACGTACTTCCCTCTGAGGATGGCCGGTTGGCGGCTCTCAGCCGGGGGCTTGAGTTCACGGCCAGCGCCAGTGCGGAGGCCGGCCACCTACCCCGGTAACAGCCACACGGCGGTTTGTCACGAGCGCGCTTTTGGCGCGGTGAGGTCGTAAACGGTCATCGCGCCCACGGTTTTCGCCGTGAAATGCGCCTCGACCCAGGAAGTGATCTGTGCCGAATCGCCGGAGCTGCCGCCAAAACCCCCGCCGGACCCGCTGGTCACGAAGTAGTGAATCTTGTGTTGTGAGACGAACTGCTTGAACTCGGTCAGGGTCGGCGCCGGGTCACTGCCGGTGAAACCGCCGATCGCCATGACCGGGACTCCGTCACTGCTCAGCTCTAGCGAGGCCGCGCTGGTCGAGCTAACCGTGGCAGCAGCCCACCGGTAGCCGGGCGCGCCGGACTCAAGCAGCTTGGACAGGGCCCTGCTGACAGTCCCCGAGCCGCCGAAGCCGCCCACGACCCCGGCCGGCGCACCCCCGGCCCGCCTGCCCGCCGGGCCGCCGGCGGAGGCGGGCAAACCACCCCGCCCGGCACCTGCCGCCGCTCCGCCAGGACCACCGGAGGAACCGGCGACACTCGGTCCAGCGGACGGGATCGCCTCACTATGGGCGGTAGCCGAGGTGTCGATGCTGTAGGCCAGCGGGCCAGCCAGCCCGGCGATCAAGGCAAGTGACACCGGAGCCACGGCCAGGACCGTCCGGCTCCGCGCAGTAGCGGCCCGCACGGCAGGCCCGGCCAGGATGAGGGCGGCCGCGCCGACGGCGGCGATCACGATAACAACCCGTAGCCAGGGAAGCCAACTGGGACTCCGGTCGAGCAGGACCCAGGCCAAGGCGGCGGTGCCGGCGATCGCGGTGGCCAGGACGGTGCGGGCGGACCAGGTGTGCCGGACGCGCCAGAGCCTGACCCCGGCGATGCCGGCCAGCGCGCCGATTGCCGGGACGAGGGCGACCGTGTAATAGGGGTGCGTGATGCCGGACATGAAGCTGAATACCAGCCCGGTCACGAGCAGCCAACCACCCCACAGCAGGGCGGCGGCCCGGGTACGGTCGGTGCGCACAGCGCGCCGCGACACCCACAGTATGACCACCAAGGCGATCAGGGCAGCCGGGAGTAGCCAGCTGACCTGCCCGCCCATGCCGGACTGGAACAGCCGGGCGAGCCCGGTCTGCCCGCCGAACGAGGAGCCACCGCCGCCGCTGAACCCGCTGCGACCCAGCCTGCCACCGGACCCGGTCTCACCGCCGGTGATCCGGCTGAAGCCGTTGTAGCCGAACGTGAGCTGCAGGATGTTGTTGTCGGTCGAGCCGCCGACGTAGGGCCTGTCGGCGGCCGGGGTGAGCAGGTCGATCGCCACCCACCAGCCGGCCGCGGCCACCAGCGCGGCACCGCCGACCAGCAGCTGCCAGATGCGCTTGCCGAGCGTCGGCTTGCCCGCCCACAGGTAGGCCAGCGCGAACGCGGGCAGCACCAGGAAGGCTTGCAGCATCTTGGTGAGGTAGCCCAGGCCGAGCAGGGCCCCGGTCAGTGCCAGCCAGCGGGTACGCCCCGATTCGATGGCCCGGGTGGTGGTATAGGCGGCCAGTGTCATCACCAGCACCAGGAGTGCGTCGGGGTTGTTGAACCGGAACATCAGGGTAGCCACCGGCGTCAGCGCCATCACGGCCCCGGCGATGATCGCGGCTGCGGGCCCGAACCAGCGGCGGACCGTTGTGTAGAGCACGCCAACGGTGGCCACCCCTTCCACGGCCTGGGGTATCAACATGCTCCAGGAGCTGAAGCCGAAGATGCGGCCGGACAGCTCCATGACCCACAGTGAGGCCGGGGTCTTGTCTACGGTGATGAAGTTGCTGGAGTCCACCGACCCGAACAGGAAGGCCTTCCAGCTTTTCGTGCCGGCCTGGACCGCGGCCGCGTAGAACTCGTTACCCCAACCGTTGCGGCTCAGGTCAGCGATATAGAGCACGGCTGTGGCCAGCAGCAGCCCCAGCAGTGCCGGCCGGGCCCAGGCCGGGTCGCCCCGGTGTCCGCGCAGCAGCCGGGTAAGCGGGCCACGACCCGCAGCTGGGCGCGCGGCCCGCCCGGGCGGCGAGGACTGGGTGGAAAGGGCGTTCATCGTGGATCACTGTCCTATCGGGGAGCGGACTGAACTGGGGCAGCCTCCTGGATCGGTACCTGGGCTGGCGCCGCACCGGCCGGGGCGGTGGCCTGTCGCCCCAGCCGTGGAAGACCCACCCCCCGGTAGAGCCCGAAACGGGCCAGCGTGGCCACCAGGCTGCCGCGACCAGCACTGTGACCTCAGTCACCTGAGCCGACTTCGCAGCTAGGGCGGTCGCGATCACCTTGACCCGGGAATCGCAGTCGTCGATCCAGTCCACCGAGACCTCGTGGCTGCGCAGTCCGGCCCGCTCCGCCAGCACCAGCAGCTCAGTGTCGAAGAACCAGCCCCCGTCCGTGGTCAGCGGCATCAGCGCCCGCGCTGCCTCCGCGCGGATCGCATTGAAACCGCACTGAGCGTCGGAGAAGCGGGTGCCGATCGCGTACAGCAGCAGGTTGTAACAGCGCGAGATGATCTCGCGACGAGGGCCGCGGACCACCCGCGCGCCCCGGCCCGGGGGGGTTCCGATTGCGACATCATTGTGACCAGACACCAGCGCCTCGTCCCGGCTGCCCGATCTGGACCGCACGCACCAATGAGAATTCGTCTTCCAGTTCGCGGGCGCGCATCCAGGTAGCGTCAGTGCTGCCGTCTCCGCAATGGTGATGCGGGCGGGGAAAGGGAGCTGGTCAGTCAGGTAGGCGTGCACCCGCCGGATGGCCAGGCTAAGGCCGCAGGCCTCGTTATGGACCGGGACCACGATCTCTACCGTGGTGCGGCCAGGCTCGGCAGCGGCCCGGTCATCTGGCCGGACCCGGAGTACGGAATCAGCTGGATGCATGCTCCGATGGTGTGCGCACAGGCTCCACCCGGACTGAGCCGCACCTCTACGCCTGATATGAAGAGATGCCGACGGCTGCTCACACCCGCCCGGCCAGTGCCCTACGCACACAAGCCCGAGCGGCGACCCGCACTATCGCAGATCCGTACCGGCAGGCATTCTTGCCGCTAGCAGTCGGCAGGTACTCGGCCGACGGCGAGGCGCCGGGATCGTCGCTTGCTATGGCGGCAGCGAAGCAGACCAGCAGCAGTTCGCTTCGGCACAGCGCCGCATCTGGCTCAATACCTCCGGCATCAAGCCGGGAACACGGCGGATCGCGCGGACAATATCCAGGCGGGCATGGTGTCAGCATTCAGGCCGTACAGATGGTTGAAGGAGCTATCGCATAACCGGCGCGCCGCACCATCTGCCTGGGGCTCGCCAGCCTAGATCTGGTCCAGGCGCAGGCCAGCCATCAGGTCAGCTGGCACAAGAGCCAGTAAGGGGCCGGCCGTAGGTCAACCCATGTCTGGCCGGGTGCGGGGGCCTTCGTCAGTCACCGTATGCGGCCGGCTTCAGGGCGGAACTGGAGAGCCGGGGCTATGCGCCGGTGCCCGGCCAGCACCGGCTCAGCCAGTTCGGCCAGATCAGCCGGTGGCTGGATGCCGAGCGGCTGGAGCACCTCTTGGCCCGCTGGTTGGTGATGTGGGCACTCGGATTGTCGGACAGCCGCCCGTGGTGGGTGAGCACGAGGACGTCGATGCCGTAAGTGCTGAGGGCGAGCGCTGCGGCCGTACCTGTCGGTCCGGTCCCGACGACGACGACGTCCACGTCGAAGTCTGCTCGATAGCTGGTAACCGCGGTTTCCGGCCCCAGAACATCTCGATCCCCTTCCACTCCAATGTCTGGGGGCTCTCGAGGAAGTCACCCATGGCACGCAGCAGGTCCTCGCCGCTGTAGAAGGAGACGACTCCGTCCAGGGAGTCGCGCATGCGGCCCATGATCTTCTCGTACCACTGCCGTACGTGGAGATCGGCGCCCACGCGCTGGTCAAAGCGGGGACCGCCGAGGACCATCTCGGCGAACACGATGCGCCGGCCGGGCTTCATGACCCGGAGCACCTCGGGGCCGACGTCTGACCAGTCGTCGCAGTGCTGGGTGGACTGCATGATCGCCACACAGTCGTAGCTCTCGGACTCCATCGCCTCGGTGTAGTCCCAGCGCCAGCAGCCGAGCATGCCGTTGCGACCCCGCCACTGCTCCGCGACAGCCCGGCGCCCCTGGGGGAGGATCTCCACCACGTCGACGGCACCGGAAGGTCCGACGATGGCCCGCATGTCTTCTTCCCAGCCGGCCGGGCCGACAGCCTCGCCGATGATCAGCACTTTGTCCCCGGGCCGGAGCTCGAGCAGCCCGTAGACGATCTCGCTCACCGGGCGGGCCAGCTCGTTCCACATGTAGCCCAGTCCGCCCGCCAGGGCGAACGCCCTGGCCCACCTTCCGACCGCCAGCGGATCGCGGATCTCCGGTCCTACGAGCTCCACGTCCCAGTCCTGGATGTAGTCCCAGGGGCTCCCTGAGCCCGTGCGGCCTTGCGTCGTCATCTCGTTCCTTTCGATGGTCATGGCCGTGCACTGCTCTCTGCGGAGCAGACACCGGCGCGCTCCGCGACACAGCGGTTCTCGCAGCTGCCCAGGCCCTCGATCCCGGTGGTGGTGAGCACTTGACCGGGCCGGAGGAAGATCTTCGGGTCACGGGCGAAGCCGACACCGCCGGGCGTGCCAGTCGCGATCACGTCACCGGGGTTGATGTGGGCCGCGTAGTTGAGGCCGACACAGGGGCGGTTGTCCTTGGACGGAGGTCCAGGCACGCCGCTGGCACTCATCCGGTGAACGTTGGTGGATGCCGCTCTAGACGTGCGGGACGCCAGGGATCTGGGCTGCCCGGCTGGACGAGCGGCCCCCGCCGCAGCAGCGCGCCGCAGATCACGGCCCCGCCTGCGAAGATCGCCGCACATCACCGGAACGCGGTGGTGTAGCCGTGCACACCGCGGCCAAGGCGGCCAGCCTCTTGCTCGGGTGACCGTGCACCAGCGAGGCCGGCGTGAGGCCAATTACGGACTGCAGCGCTCGTGTGGATAACAAATCTGGCTTGATCATTGTCAAAATGCGCATAGCCTGCGCGGCACCCTAGGGTGACCGCCAGCAGTCGGGGTGAACCCGCTCGAGCGCGAGAGCCGATTGTCCGGTAGGGGCGATCGCCACTACTGAAGCCGCTGCAATCTGGGCGTAGCCGATGCGGTCCGCTACGAGCCGAGCACCCGGCGCTGAGGTACGGTCCTCCGACCAGCCGGCGTGTGTTACGGGTAGTAGCGGTGCACCATCTGCGCGATGCAGGCAGGCTTGCTGGCGCCTTCGAGCTGCATCACCGAATCGATGCTCGCCTGGATGCCGCCGCTGACTTCCTCTGCGGAGGCGAGGGTGGCACTGAGCCGGACGCGCGATCCGGCTGGGACCGGGGCCGGGAAGCGAACCTTGTTCAGGCCGTAGTTCACAGCCATGCCGAGGTTCTCGATGGTGAGGATCTGCGACCACAGCGGGATGAGCAGCGACAGGGTGAGGTAGCCGTGCGCGATGGGTCCCTTGAACGGGCCGGTTCTGGCGCGCTCGACGTCGACGTGGATCCACTGCTTGTCGTGCGTGGCCTCGGCGAACAGGTTTATGTCGCTTTGCGGGATGACCAGCCAGTTGCTGGTGCCGAGCTGCTGCCCGATCAGGTCGAGCAGATCCGTTGGCTCTTTGATGGTGGTCGTCACCGGTCTCGCTCTCCTTGTGGTGTCGTGAGGTTGCGGGCTTGTTCGCGGAGCGGCTGCCGGAGTAGCTTGCCGGTGGCGTTGCGCGGCAGTTCAGCGACGAACTCGATCAGCTTCGGGATCTTGTATCTGGCCAGCTGACCGTCCAGATGCGCGCGGACGTCGCCGGCGGTGAGGTCTGCGCCTTCCCGGACGACGATGAAGGCTGCCCCCGCCTCGCCCCAGCGGTCGTCGGGAACGCCGACCACCCCGCAGGACTCGACGGCGCCGATCCCGGCGATGGCGGCTTCCACTTCAGCGGGGTAGATGTTCTCCCCGCCGGAGATGATCAGGTCCTTGACCCGGCCGGCGACGTAGGCCCAGCCGTCCGGGTCGACGCGCACGATGTCGCCGCTGCGGAACCAGCCCTCATGGAAGGCGTCCTGCGTCTCGGCGGGCCGGTTCCAGTAACCGCTGAACACGTTCGGCCCTCGGACGAGCAGCTCGCCCTGCCCGGGCCCGCTGATGATGCGGCCATCGTCGGTGAGCAGGGCGGTATCGGTGAAGAAGTGCGGGACGCCGACCGATACCGGGCGTTCGAGCGAGCCGTGGCGCAGCGCCATGAACACCCCCGGGGATGCCTCGGTCATGCCGTAGCCCTGCAGGACCTGGATGCCGCGCGCCAGCCACGTCTTGGCCACCCGTTCCAGGACCGGAGAGCCGCCGTAGGCGACACAGCGGACGCTGGACAAATCGGTGGTCTCCCATCCGGGGTGTTCGCAGAGCATCTGCAGCATGGTGGGCGCGAGCGGGAACGCGGTCGCGCGCTCGGCGGCGATGGTCGCGAGGAACGCGCCAGGGTCGAACTTGGGGATGACCACGACGGTGCCGCCCGCGAACAGTGTCGGCAGGGTGATCTGGCCCAGTCCCAGAATATGGAACAGCGGAGCGGTGCACAGGCTGACGTCGGTGCGTGAGATGTTGACGTGCGCGAACTGGTTGACGGTATTCCAGGTCAGGTTGCCGTGCGTGAGGACCGCGCCCTTGGGCCGGCCGGTGGTACCGGAGGTGTAGAGGATCAGGGCCGGGTCGCCAAGCGCCACGCCGGCCGGCGGCGGAACACAGCCGTCATGCTCGGTGGTTGCGGCCTCGTACCCGGTGCCGGTCCCGTCCTGGAGGCGCAGGACGTGCACCGCGGCGCTGCTACGGGCCAGTGCCGCCGCCGCGATCGGTTCGAGCTCGGGAGCGACAACGAGCACGGTAGGAGCGCTGTCGTCGAGCAGGTAAGCAATCTCTGGCGCCGCCAGGCGCGTGTTCAGCGGGACGAAGATGGCCCCGAGGGAGGCGGCGGCGAACAGCGTCTCGAACGTGGCGATCCCATTCGGCCCGAGGTAGGCGACCCGGTCGCCGGGCCCGGCGGCCAACGCCGCCAAGGCCGAGGCGAGGGATGCGCTGCGATCGCGCAGCTGCCGGTAGGTCAGCTGCCGGCGGCCCTGAGTCAGGGCGATGGCTTCGGGTTCCATCCGGGCGCGTCTCGCCGGCCAGGAGCCCAGTCCGTTGTCGACCGGCTGGCTATTCATGCCGGGTCCAGCCCCAGGGCGCGAATCGCATTGTCCTTAAGGATCAGCGGCCGGACATCGTCCTTGATATCGAGGGCAGCGAAGTCCTTCATCCACCGGTCGGGGGTCAGCAGCGGATAGTCGGAGCCGAACATGACCTTGTGCTTCAGCAGCCCGTTCGCCGCCCGGACCAGCTG
>JBEKFH010000195.1:0-8670 GCA_050013415.1 Streptosporangiaceae bacterium
CTAACCGTTCTTGCCGTGGCGGGACTGGCCGTCAGCTGGCGCCGCCGCGGCGCCCGGCCGCTCGCCGTGGCGTGGCTCGGCTGCGCCGCCTTAGCCCTGGGAACCACGCTGTACATCGGGAGCAGGCAGTACGTGCCGTTCGCCGAGGTCTGGCACGGCGCGCGAGTCTCGCTGGCAATGCCCTATACCTGGTTCGTCCGGATTCCCGGCCTGTCCGCCTTGCGGGAGGCCGACCGGCTCGCCCTGCTCGGGCTGGTCCCCGCCGCGGCGCTGGCCGGCGCCGCGGTCGACTGGCTGCTCGACCATGCGCGGCCGGTGGCGGTGGCCGTGCTCGCGCTCGCCGTGCTGGAGGCCGGCTGGTCGGGGAACCCGCCGCGGGCCGTGATGCGCACCGCGCTGCCCGCCCTGGACCGGCCCATCGCCGCTGACCACTCCGATTCGATCGTGGTGGACATCCCGTTCGGCCTGCGCGGCGGCCTGCCGCTGTACGGCAGCCCGATCTCCCCCCAGCCGCTGCTGCTCGCGACCGCCGACGGCCACCCGCGGGCGATCTCCTATACCTCCTGGGTGCCCGCCGCCACCGCGGTCACCATCCTGGGGCATCCGTTCTACCGCCGCCTGATCGCGGCGCAGCATGGGCATCGCAGCTCTGCGGCGCAGTGCGCCGCCGCGCGGCAGGACGCCCGCGGCATGGACATCGGCTGGGTGCTGGCCTGGCATCGGCTGCGGCCAGCGGTCAGCCGGTACCTCGCGGCGACGGGGTTCCGGTTCAGCTACCGGGCCGATGGCGTCTCGGTGTACCGCCCCGGATGACCCTGGCTGTGACCCGAGGCGAGCCGCCGGAGCGGGTGCGGGCGCCCCGGTAAAAGCGTGGTTGGGACTCCACTGCAGAAACAGCGACAGTAAAGTCCCAACGACGCTCTTCGAACCGCGGGCGCCGCCTGGGGCGGATCACAATCGAGATGGTCAGGCGGGCCCGGGCGGCCCGGGCTCATCGCCGCAGCCATCGGTGACCCGGGCGATCGCGAGCACCGACTGCCCGAAGGGCGGGCGGGCGATCACGCGCTCGAGAAAGCGGACCACGGGCACCACCAGGCGGTCATAGAAGATCATCGTCCCGCCTTCCGATGGCGCCTTCCTCAGCAGGCTGGTGAAGGCGTAGTAGCAGATCAGCCCTACCGAGTTCGCGTAGCGCACGTCCACGATCTCCAGGCCCGCGCTGGCCAGGGCCGCTCGCATGGTGCGCTTGGTGTAGCGCCTGACATGCCCGGTCGCGTAATCGACCGGGCTCATGGCGAACGGGAACGCCGGGCACACCAGCACGACGTAGCCACCGCGCCGGGCCAGCCGTCCCATGCTGCGCAGTGCCTCGGTGTCGTCATCGATGTGCTCGAGCACGTTGTAGGCGATGACGCAGGAGTGCGCCGCCCGTTCCGCCGAAGGGAGGGTGAGTTGCTGAACCTCCACCTGGGGGTAGTCGGCCATCTCCTTCTTGAGCTCCAGCAGCAGCACCGGATCCGCGTCGGTCGCGGTGAAGCCGCTGACCAGCGGAATCCACTCCCTGGCGTAGTCGCCAAGTCCGCTGCCGATCTCGATGGGGTCGTCGCCGAGGTAAGGCTCAGCGAATCCCGCGAACCACTTCCGGTGGTTCCGGCATTCCGCGAGCGCTACAAGCACGTCACACTGGACATCACGATTACCCCTGATCTGGGGCGCATCGCTGGTCGCATCCCCCTCGGAACGCTTAGTTTCCATCTGGCGTTACCTTCCGCTGTCAGAGATCACGGCAAAGGGGGCACTTGTTACCGACGGGCAGACGCCGATGCTACCGGCAGCACCGCAATGCTGCCGTCACCGGGCCATCCGGCTGGATACTGGATGATTGAGACCAGCCGGGAGACAATACCGTCGGGCGATGTCCCGGATCCAGGTCATTAGCGGCTTTGCGTGCCACGCGGCGCCCGCCGGGAGATGATTGCGGTAACGCGTGAGGAGCAGCCATGTACAAGCCGTACCCGTCCGGGTCGCAGATGCCGGACGAGCCCCAGCGGCCCGCCGCGCCTGCGCCGTTGCTGATGGCGGTCAGGCTCATGTACGTGGGCGCGGCGCTCAGCGTCGTCGAGCTGATCGTCGGCCTGGCGACTCTCGGGAGCCTGAAGGCCGCGATACTCAAGGACCACCCGGGGTACACAAACGCCCAGCTGAACGACGCCAAGGCGTCCCTCCTCGCGGCAACCGTCCTGTTCGGGGTGGTAGCGGTCGGCCTGTGGATCTGGATGGCGCGGGCGAACGGAGCCGGGAAGGGCTGGGCCCGGATCGTCGCGAGCATCCTGTTCGTGCTCGGCACGCTCGACTTGTTCGGCGAGGGCGCCCAGGCGCATGCGGCCGTCAGCCTCGTGTTCGGCCTGCTTGTCTGGATCGCCGGGCTTGGCGCGATCATCCTGATCTGGCGCGGCGATTCGCGACGGTACTTCGCTGCGGTGTCAGGCAAGGACGCGCCCGGCTGACCCGTCGGGCGCGGGAGCCGACGGCAGCAGCGCCATCAGCTGCGTCCAGGCGAGCTCGGTACCGGATGCCAGGCAGCCGTCCACGACGGCGTCCGTGCCGAGGGCGCTGACCCGGACCTCAGGCAGCACCGGGGCCAGCCGGCCGAGTTCCGCCGTGACGGCGGCGGCGAAACCGGGAGCCTGGCCGATCCCGCCGCCCAGCACGATGAGCTCAGGGTCCACCACGGTGACAACCGAGCAGATTGCCTTGGCCACCAGCCGTGCCTCGTGAGCAACGACGGCGACGGCGCGATCCTCGCCGCGAGCCGCCTCGGCGAAGACGCGGCGCGCCGACACCGGCCCCCGCATGCCCGCCCGGCGGGCGGCCCGCACCACGGCTGACGCCGACGCCGCCGCCTCCAGCGGGCCCCTCCTCCTGGCGTCGTCATCGTCGGCGCCGGGGCCCTCGGAGATCGGCATGAACGCGATCTCGCCGGCGACGCCGTGCACGCCGCGATGCAGCCTGCCGTCCAGCACCAGGCCCATCCCGATGCCGGTGCCGATCCAGACGAACGCGAAGCTGGCGAACTCCCTGCCGTGGCCGTGCGCCTGCTCGGCGAGGGCCGCCGCGTCGACATCGTTCTCGACGACAAGATGCTGGCCGAACGCCTCACGCAGGCCCGTCAGCACGGCCGGGCGGCTCCAGCCGGAGAGCTGGCCGGTCAGCGCCATTGCGTTGCGCCGCGGGTCATACACGCCCGGGCTGCCAATGACGGTCTGGGTGATGGCCTCGCGGTCCAGCCCTGCTTCCTGGCAGAGGCCGTCGGCCAGCCGGATCAGCTCGCCCACCCGGCCGGTCACGCTGGACGCGCGGGTCCGGGCGGAAGCCTTGGCGCGGATCTCGCCGGTCAGGTCGGCCAGCGCGCCGCGCAGGTACCGCAGGCCGATGTCGAGGCCGAGCACGAAGCCGGCGTCCGGCCTGATCTCGTACAGCCGGGCGGAACGGCCGGGGACGCCGGTCCGCTGCCCGGCGATCCGCACCAGGCCGGAGCCCGCCACGTTGGCCAGCGCGAGCGAGACCGTCGGCTTGGACAGGCCGGACAGGCGCGCGAGGTCGGCCCGCGAGCAGGGACCAGCCTGCCGGATGTGGCTCAGCAGCAGCTGCTCGTTGAGCTCGCGGATGAGCTGCGGCCGCGCCGCCTGGCCGCCGTTCAGCCAGCCGGCACCTGCCCCGGCCGCACCTGGCGATGTCAGCCCGGCCGCCTCCTGCGTCATCCTCTCTCCCTTCACCCCTCGGCTGGCATCGGCGCCCGCCGGTGGCGGGCATGGCTACTGCCGGTGGCTGGCACCGGCGGCCGCCAGTGGCTGGCCGGCCGCCTACCGCAGGTAGGCGAGGTGCTGGCCATGAAGTTCCCGGTACTCGCCGATGAGCTCTCTAGCGGCAGTAACGCCGGGTACCAGCGGATGCTGAGACAGAGCCACCGCCGCCAGGCCGGCATCACCGCTCATCGCGGCTTCGACGATGCCGCGCTCGTAGTCCTTGACTTGCTCAACCAGGGCCCGGGCTGATCGCGGGAGCGCTGGCGCCGGCAGCGGCGTCAGGCCGTCAGCCGTAACGCGGGCGGGAATCTCCACGATGTCGTCGGCGTCCAGGAAGCCCATGTTCGCGGCGTTGCGGACGTTGACGATCACCTCGCATGCGCCGCGTCCGGCCAGGCCGTCGATGACTCGCAGCGCCAGGCCCTCGTAACCGCCCACCCGGGCGGCGCCGATCCCGGCCGCGCCCTCGGCCTCGCGCCGGGCCCGCGCCTGGCCCTGCCCGCTGTCGCCCTGCATGTCGGTCCGCATGTAGGTGTCGCGGCGCACTCCCAGCAGCATCTCGTAGACCGACCAGGCGGCGTCCACGCCGCCGTCATCGAACGCGCCGGCGAGGCGGGCGAGCAGCTCGGAGTTCAGCCGAAGCACGTCCCGGCCCCTGCTGACGCCGGCCCGGGCGACGCCGTCGAGGTAACGCGCGGCGTCATAGAAGTAGTAGACGTACTCCGTCGGAATCGCGCCGACCCGGCGCACCAGGGCCGGGTCGAATGCCGCGAACCGGTGGTCGAAGCGCTGCAGCTCCTCGAACCTGTTCAGCAGCTCCCCGATCCGCTCCTGGCCGCCGGTCTGCAGCGAGCAGACCCAGCCGAGATGGTTCAGCCCGGCATACGAGCCCGAGAGGCCGCTGCCGGTTCCCGGGTCGCCGCCAGTTCCGGTGCTGCTGCCGGTTCCCGGGTCGCCGCCAGTTCCGGTGCTGCTGCCGGTTCCCGGGTCGCCGCCAGTTCCGGTGCTGCTGCCGGTTCCCGGGTCACCGCCGGCGCCGGTTCCCAGGAATGCGGCCAGGTGCTCCACGGTGCCGCCGGGGGTATCGCAGACGCCGACCGCCCGCACCTTTCCTTGCGCGGAGATCGCCTGGGTGATCAGGCCGGCCGGGTTGGTGAAGTTGATCAGGACCGCGTGCGGCGAGCAGCGGCTGAGCAGCTCGCAGTACGACAGCACGACGGGAATCGTGCGGAGCGCCATCGCGCACCCCCCGGCTCCGGTCGTCTCCTGGCCGACGATGCCGCGCCGCAGCGCGACCTCTTCGTCGATGACGCGCCCCCGGTCACCGCCGACGCGTATCGCGGAGAACACGTAATCCGCCCCGGTGAATGCCTCGGCGGCATCCGGCGAGATCCGGACTACACCGGGGTGGCCGAGGGCGACCGCGAGCTCGGCGGCGAGCCGGCCAGTGGTTTCCCTGCGCACCCGGTCCGGCTCGAAGAGCCAGATCTCGTCAAAGGCGCCGGGCCGGCTGGCCAGCACGGCCCGGACGAAGCCGGGCATCCGCACGCCGCCGCCGCCGATGATCGCCAGCTTCATTGGAGGTGCTCCGTCACTGCGTCCCGCGTCACTGCGTCCCGCGTCACTGCGTCCCGCGTCACTGCGTCCCGCGCCGCCAGCGCGACTGCCGCGCGGGTGAGCGCCGGGTCCGGCGTCCAGCCGGCCGTGGCGACGCCCGGCACCTCGACCTCGCCAACCGCGCCCAGCCGGCCAACGGCCTCAGAGCCCGCGGTGTTCGCCGCCACGACAGCCTCGGTCAGCGGAGCCCCGCGCAGCAGCGCGGCGATCATGGCCCCGGCAAAGGCGTCGCCTGCCCCGGTCAGATCCCGGACCTGAACCCGCCGGACGCCCTCGGTCACCTCGGTCGTGCCGGCCGGGCCCGCGACCAGCGCGCCCGCCACGCCGCGCGTCACCACCAGCGGAGTGCCCCAGCCGGCCGCGACGGCCACGGCCCGGCCGATGGCGTCCTCGCCGGTCAGGCGCAGCAGCTCGGTCTCGTTCGGAACGAAGACATCGGCCAGCCTGACGCACTCGATGATCATGTCGCGGTGCCGCTCGGCGCCGAGCGACACGTCGATCACGACCCTGGTGCCGAGCTCGCGGGCCTCGCGCAGGAATGGCGTCACCCCGTGCCCGGCATGCAGGTAGCACCAGCGGGGCCGCTCGCGGCGCAGCACGTCGCGCCAGTGATCGATACGTGGCGGCTCGTCGTCCGGCCGCGGCGGGAGGTGCGTGACAAAGGCCCGGTCACCATCGAAGTTCAGTACCACCGAGATCCCGGCGGCCTTCCCCTGCACCCGCGCCGACGGGGACAGCTGGACGCCCGCCATGGCGCAGTACTGCGTCACGACGCGCGTGCCGAGGTCGTCGCCAAGGACCGTGCACAGGCCCGCGCGGACGCCAGCCAGGGCGGCCGCGCCGGCGCTCGTCACCGCCCCGCCGCAGGAGATCGCGAAGTCGTCGGAGAAGACTTCCTCGCCGGGTGCTGGCAGCTCGCGCACATGCCCGAGGACAAGCTCGAGGTAGACCGAGCCGAACGAGATCATGTCCAACCGGGTGATCCTCCAGCACTGTCGGCATCGGTCACAGTTCGGGCACGGAGCTATTCAGCCGTCCGATAGTTAGGATACTGTCCTAACTATCTTGAGCGGTAGCTCGCCGGGAAGTTCTTGCGGAAAATGGCAGGTCATCGTGGGCAGCCCCCCCGTCGTCCTCGGCTTTGACTTCGGCGGCACGAAAATTGCCACCGCCGTCTGCGACCTGATGGGCAACCGGCTTGCATCGGCTACGGTCAGCACCGGCACCGCCACGGGCAGCACCGGCACCGCCACGGGCAGCACCATCCCGGGCAGCACCATCCCGGGCAGCACCATCCCGGGCAGCACCGGCACCCCGGGCAGCACGGGCACGGCCCGGGGAGCGCCGCAGCAACCCGGCGAGCGCAGCGCGCACGCGATCTTCGAGCGGGGCATCCGGGCCGCCCGTGACCTGCTGGCCACTGCGGCGCCGGGCAGCCAACCTGCAGCGGTCGGCGCGGCCACCTTCGGCATCCCGTTCGAGGACAGGGTCGAGCTGGCCCCGGCCATCGACGGCTGGGAGTCGCTCGCTCTCGGCCGCGAGTTGCGGGCCGCTTTCGATGGCGCGGAGATCCGGATGGCCACCGACGCGAAGGCCGCGGCCACCGCCGAGGCGCGGTGGGGCTCCCTTCAGGGCTGCGATCCTGGCGTGTATCTCAACCTGGGCACCGGGCTGGCGGCCGCGATCGTCACCGGCGGCCAGGTCGTCACCGGCGCCAACGGCGCGGCCGGGGAGATCGGCTATAACCTGCGGGCCGTTGCCGACATAGGGCTCTCGCTGACGCAGCGGGTACATCTGGAGGACATGGTGAGCGGGCAGGCACTGGCCCGGCGGGCAGCCGCCAGCCATCCCGACCGGCCGATGACCGCAGCCGACGTTTTCGAGGCCGGCCCCGGTGATCCGGGGCTGGATGAGCTGCTCACCAGCTTCGTGACCGAGCTGGGCTTCCACCTTGTCAATCTCACGATCTGCATCGACCCGGTGCGGATCGCCGTTGGCGGCGGCATGGTCCGCTCCTGGGAGCGAATCCGCCCGCAGCTTGAGCGGGCATTGAGCGCGGGGGTTCCGTACCCGCCTGAGCTGGTCGTGGCGAGGTTTCCCTACGATGCTCCGCTGATCGGCGCGGTGGCGCTGGCCGCGGATGCCGCGCGAGGCCGCGACGAGGTGACCAGGACCCAGGACACGAAGTTCCAGGAGAGCAGGACCCAGCAGAGCACGACGCAGGACACCACGACCCAGCACACCACGACCCAGGACTCCATGGCATGACAGCTCACCGCATGCCAGCCGCGGCTCACGAAAACAGCGAACACTCCTCGACAGGACACTCCTCGAAGGGCACAGCAATGAAACGCCTCAAGGTACTAGGGGTCATCGTCGCGGCCGGCCTGCTGGCGGCCGCATGCGGAACAAGCTCATCACCCGGCAAGTCGTCATCATCATCATCCACCACCGCCAGCGGCGTGCTGACGATCGACAACGAGAGCGGCGGGACCTGGACCTGTGACTTCAACCCGTTCAACCTCTCCTACATCTCCTTCTCCCTCGGGCCGGTCTACGAGCCCCTGATGTTCGTCAATACGCTGCAGAGCGCCAAGGTGACTCCGTGGCTGGCCACTGCCTATGCCTGGAGCAATGACAACAAGACGCTGACCTTCACCATCCGCAATGGCGTGAAGTTCACCAACGGCACCCCGCTGACAGCTGCCGACGTCGTCTACACCTTCAACCTGCTGAAGGCGCACAAGACGCTCGACATCAACTCGGTCTGGTCGGTGCTGACGAGCGTCACCCAGAAGGGCTCCAACCAGGTGGTCATGACGTTCAAGGCCCCGGCGGTGACGTACTTCTACTACATCGCTGACCAGATCGGGATCGTGTCGCAAAAGATCTGGTCGAAGATCGCTAACCCGGTGACGTACCCGGACAAGAACCCGGTCGGGACCGGCCCGTACACGGTGAGCAGCAGCACCTGCACACCGCAGAACATCAAGTACACGGCTAACCCGCACTACTGGCAGCCGGGCCTGCCGAAGGTCGGGACGGTGAACTACCCCGCGTTCCTGACCAACGACACGGCGAACACCTACCTGGCCAACGGCCAGGCTCAGTGGGGCAGCCAGTTCATCCCGAGCATCCAGAAGTTCTACCTTTCCAGGAACCCGGACTACCACTACTGGTTCCCGCCGGTCGCCAACGTCTCGATGTTCATCAACCTGACGAACCCGATCCTGAAGAACGTGGCGGT
>JBEKFH010000196.1:0-8650 GCA_050013415.1 Streptosporangiaceae bacterium
GACCTGCCCGTAGTCAGCCACGTCGGCGCTGATCGCTAGCGCTTTCCCGCCGGCCTCCTCGACATCGGCAGCGGCGCTGTCCAGGCCGGCCTGGCCGCGGGCGAGCAGCCCGACGCTGGCTCCGCGCTCGCCGTACAGCCGCGCGGTCGCCCGGGCGATACCCGCGCTGGCTCCGGTGATGACAACGGTCTCGTTCATGGGATGGTCATGCCTCCTTCTGTCAAGGGTGTCTTACGGTCAGGGGTGTCTCACCCGGGGATCACCCGGGCGGCGGGTCATTCCGGCCTCCAGGACGAGCCGAGCCGGGCGGCGCATTCGAGTAGCAGGGCGTGCACGAACGCCTGCGGTAGGTTGCCCCTGAGCTGGCGCTCGGCGACGTCGTACTCCTCCGCGAACAGCCCGGCAGTACCGCACGCGGCCCTGTTCCGCTCGAACCAGCGGGCGGCCTGCACCTCGTCACCCTGTTGGTGCAGAGCCAGGGCAAGAACGAAACCGCACAGCAGGAAGGCGCCCTCTGCCTCACGCAGGGCCCGGTCGTCGTGGCGGAAGCGGTAGGCGTAGCCGTCCTGCGTCAGCTCGGCCGCATAGGCGCGCAGCGTCTGGAGCGTCCGGGGATCGTCAGCGGGGACGGCGCCGCGAAGGGGTGGCAGCAGCAGCGCGGCGTCCAGGCCGTCGTCCGCGGGAGAGCGCTGCCAGCGGCCCGACGGGTGGACCGAGCGCTTCGCAGTGTCGGCGACGATGACGTCGGCGAGGCCGGACCACTCGGTGGCCAGCGCCGGCGACGCGCAGGACCTCGCGGCGGCGCGCAGGCCGGCCGCGCAGGTCAGCCTGCTGTGCGTCCACGGCTGATTGTCGATCTCCCAGATCCCGGCATCCGGTTCGTCCCAGCGCTCGGCGATCGCGGCAGCGGCGATCTCGGCTGCCTGCCGCGCGCCGGAGTCCAGCCGGTCATGCCGGGCGGCCGCGGCAAGCAGCAGCAGGGACTCGCCGAGCGCGTCCAGCTGGAACTGCCGGTTGACCCAGTTCCCGACGAGGTCGAATCCGCCTGGGTAGCCGGGCAGATCCAGCTCGCGCTGGTCGGGCACCCGGCCGCCGGCGACGGTATAGGCGGGCGCCAGACGCGGCCCGTCCTCGTGCAGGCGCTCCGACACGAAGCCGACGGCCTGGTCAAGCAGCGGATGGGCGCCGACCGCCGCCACTGCCTGGCCGGCGTAGCACTGGTCGCGGATCCAGGCATAGCGGTAGTCGTAATTACGGCCGGCCTCGGCGCGCTCGGGCAGGCTGGTGGTGGCCGCCGCGACCATCCCGCCGCTGGCGCTCGTCAGGCCCCGGAGCACCGCGTACGCGTGCCGGGCGTCGCGCCCTGCGGTCACGCCGCCGAGCGGCGGAACGGCCCGCTGCCAGCCGGCTTCGGTCTCCTGCCAGGCGGCCCCGGCATCGGGCGGCGGCTGGGCGAACGGCCGGTCGGAAAGCTCCAGCACAAGGTCGCGATGCGCGCCTGGCGGCACGGTCAGGTGCAGGGCCAGGCGGGATCCCCTGCCCGCGCGCAGGACTTCGGCCGCGCCGACATCGCCGGACCACCGCAGGTGCAGGTCACCCAGCCGGCCCGCCCACCAGCCGTCGCCGTCCCGGCGGAGCCCGCGCAGGGCCCTGCGGCCGAACTCTCCCCGGGCATCCAGGCTGGCGGCCACCCGCGCGGGCGCGTCGCCGGCGACGATGCGGCGGAGCAGGACGACGCGACGGGCGTCACCGGGGAACGCCAGCGCCTCGCGGCATTCGATCACGCCCTCGTCGGTAACCCACCTGCTGCGCCAGATCAGCGAGCCTTCCTCGTAGTAGCCGCCCCACACGAAGCGCGCCTCGGGGGTGACCGCATAGGCCCCCTCACCGCCCACCAGGCTGGCGAACACGGCATCGCTGTCCCAGCGCGGTGCGCACATCCAGACGATCTCGCCCCGGGGCCCGACCACGGCCCCGCGCTCCCCGTCCGCGATCAGCGCGTAGTCGCGCAGCGCGTACGGCGGGAACGGGTCCTGCGCGCTGCCCGCACCGCCCACGCTGATTCGCCTCCCGGATCCGCGCTGCCCTGCCCGGCTCCGCGCTGGACGACCCGGATACCCGGCGAGCGGCGGGCTATGCCTCGCGCGGTGCTCGCATTGGTCGCGCTGGTTGCATTGGTCACGCTAGGCCCGGTGGTCGCGGTGGGCCCGGCCAGCGGCGCGGCGTCCCGGCGGCGGTCTGCGGCATCCCGGCTAGGGCCGGCCGCGGCGGGTGAGCGGCACCGCGAACCAGACGCCGCCGAATAGGCACACCGTGCAGATGCTGATCGCCGCGGCTGGCGCGCCGTGATCGACGTAGCCGGTCACCAGCAGAACGGCAGCCGAGATGGCCAGCCCGACGGCTACCAGCCCGCAGATCGCCATCACGCTGGCGGCCCGGACGAGATTCTCCTTCTGGTGACGGCGGAAGACGAGACGGTGGTAGGCGACCGGCCCGACCAGCAGGGCCGTCGCAACGGCAGCCAGCAGCAGGCACGCGATGTACAGCTGGCGCTGGGCGTGACTGAGCGCCGAGAATCTTGCGGTGAACGGCGCGAGAGCAGGAATCCGAAGAGCACCTGGACGCCGAGGCCGGCGACCCGCAGTTCCTGCAGTAGTTCGGCCAGGTTACGGTCGTCGCGGGCGGCCTCGGACTCATCGCGAGGATCGTCGGATGTCATGGACGCCACCCCCGGTGCTCGTGGTCAGCCGCAACTGGCTGCGCTGCCGACTCAGATTGCCCCATTTCTCCGTTATAAATCCGGCGCTCCGGTTTCGGATCACATGAGCTCGGCGTGACTGGAAGGCGCGGGCCGGCGTAGCCTCCGCGCCCTGCCGGCGTGCTTCCTGGTTAGCCATGCGCCAGTCTGGGCACATAACGCGAATCTGCCACCATGAGAATCACGCTCAGTAAGAGGAATGCGATGATACGTAAAGCATTGCTGCTTTCGATTCCCGCCGGCCTTGGCTTGGTTGTCGCCCACCAGTGGCCGGAACTCAGGCGCTATCTGAGGATGAAGCAGATGTCCCAGGGCAACGGCCACCCAGAGAACGTGCCCATCCGGGGAACCCAGGCATATCCGAAGTACCCAGCCGACGGCGCGCCCGACGGCACCGGCGACTTCGACTCGGCGAGCCGCGGCGGCCCGAGCGCAAGGCCGTGACGAGCGCAAGGCCGTGACGAGCGCAAGGCCGTGACGAGCGGGCCGTGACGGGACAGCAAGCTGAGACATCTGGCCGCGCTCCCGGGAGCCGGCCAAGGCCGCAGCCGCGGCACGGGGAGAGCGATCGTGGCAGGCAGCGAACATCCGGCTCCGGCAGGTGAGCGGCACAGGGACGCGGTCGCGTCAGCGGCCGAGCTGATCCGGGGCCTGGCTGCGGACGAGTCAGTGCCCGCGGCGATGCGGAGCATACTGAACATCGCGGTCGGGTCGGTCCCGGGGTGCCAGGCGGCGAGCGTCACGGTGCTCGACGAGAATGCCAGGCCAGTCACGTTCGCGGCAACGGACGAGCAAGCGCAGGAGCTGGATCGCCGCCAGAACGCGCTGCGGGACGGCCCGGGCCCGGACGCGGCGCGGCGGCAGCAGGTGAACCGCTGGAGCTCGGCGGACGCGCAGCAGCGCTGGCCGGCGTTCACCAGCCTGGCCGGGAAGATGGGCGTGCGGGGTTACGTCTGCGCCGGCATCGGCTGGGCGGGGCACCCGCTGGGGGCCCTCAGCCTGTCCAGCCGCGACGCCGACGACTTCAGCCAGCTTGCCGACGAGGTCATCGCGCTGTACACGGCGCCCGCTGCCGCCATCATCGCCATCGCGCGCCGCCAGGCCGACGCCAGCGAGCTGGCTGGCCAGCTCGATCAGGCCGCGGCGTCCCGGGCCGTCATCGACCAGGCGATCGGTATCGTCATGGCCGAATCGCGCTGCGCCGCTGATCAGGCGCTGGCCACGCTGACCCGGGCGTCGGACCACCGGAACATGAAGCTCCGCGACCTGGCGACGGAGATCGTCATGCGGGTGGGCAGCAGGCCGCCGTCACGTACCGCCCGCTGAGCAGCGGGAACGAACGCCGCCGGGTGGCGGGCACGGCCTGCAAGGCGCGTCTGCCCCGCACTAACCCCCGGCGGACGCGAGTAATCCCCGTGAAAATGGTCACTATCCTCAGTCGCGCATGCAGCCCGGCGCTCAGCGTCCGGTCAGCAGGCAAGGAGGCACCGTGACCACCCGCACCCGCGCTTCGGCGCCGCGAGCCCTGGGCGGGCCCGCGGCCGATGGCAGGCCCGCGGCCGATGACAGCCCGGACGAGCAGGCGCCCGGGTGGCCGGACGAGCCCGAGACGCTGCTGCTGGTCGAGGACGATGCCGGGGATGCCGTCTTGGTCAGGGAACTGCTCGCGGACAGCGGCCTGCAGGCGAGGCTGACCTGGGCGCGCTCGCTGGCGGAGGCCAGGGAGGTGCTCAGGACCGGCGGGGTGCCCGGCTGCATCCTGCTGGACCTGCACCTGCCCGACTCACGAGGGCTGGAAGCAGTCACGCAGGTCATCGGCGCCGCGCCCGGCGTCCCTGTCGTGGTGCTGACCGGCCTGGCGCAGGAAGGTGCCGGGCTGGCGGCTGTCGCTGCCGGCGCCCAGGACTACCTGATCAAGGGCCAGTCGGCTCCGGACGTCTTCAGCCGGGCCATCCGCTATGCCGCCCAGCGCAAGCACGTCGAGCAGGCTTCGGCCGCCTTGCAGGTGAGCGCGCTGCGGGCCGAGGAGAACGCGCGGCTGGAGCGGGGGCTGCTGCCGATCCCGCTGCTGCGCACTGGCAGCTTCGAGGTCACGGCCCGGTACCGGCCGGGCCGGGCGCAGGCGCTGCTCGGCGGTGACTTCTACGACGTCGTCGAGACGTCCGATGAAGCCGTGCACGCGGTGATCGGCGACGTGTCCGGCCATGGCGCCGCGGCGGCCGCGATCGGCGTCTGCCTGCGGGTCGCCTGGCGGTCGCTGATCCTGGCCGGCGCGACGGCGCTTTCGATGATCGGCCTGCTGGAGCAGATGCTCGTCGCCGAGCGGGAGAGCGACAGCGTGTTCGCCACGCTCACCCACCTGAGCTTCGCGCCCGACCGGCGCAGGGTGCGGATGGTGCGGGCTGGGCACCCGGGGCTGCTACTGCGCACGGCCGGCCGGGTCGAGCTGATCGAGGCGGACGGCGGCCCGGCGCTCGGCCTCTTCCCTGACCTGGAATGGCACGAGGAAGAGCTGCCGCTGGCCGCCCGCGCTGGCCTGGTGCTGTTCACCGACGGGCTCTTCGAGGGACGGGCCGGCCCGGGCAGCGAACGGCTGGGCGAGGAGCGGCTGGTGGCCATGGCCCGCGAGCTGGCGGCGCTGCCGCCCGGCCCGTTCGTCGACGCGCTGATCAGCAGGACCGAGCAGGCGGCCCGCCGCTACGGCGGCCTCGACGACGATGTCGCCATCGTGCACCTCGGCTGGAAGGCCGCGCGGTGACCGGGCCGGGACCCGGGGTAGGGGGCGTCGGCGGTACCAGGGCAGGGACCGTCAGCGGGGCCGGGGCAGGGACCGTCAGCGGGGCCGGGCGAGCAGCGGGCGGGCCGCGCTTCCCGGGGATGACGGTCCAGGGCTGGTTTGCCGTGGTATTCGCCGGGTTCGCGGTGCTGGTGATCGCCGCCGCCGTGGTCATCGGCCAGCTACTCGCGCAGGGCCGGGCGGTGTCCGCCGATCTGGACGGCGGCGTCCTGCCGGCCCAGGCGCAGGCCTACCGGCTGCAGGGCGCGCTGGTCGACCAGGAGACGGGGGTCCGGGGGTACGGCATCACCGGCCAGTCCGACTTCCTGCAGCCGTACACCGCCGGGCTCGCCACCCAGGCCGACGCCGCGACCAGGCTGCGGAGACTGATCGGCGCCGATCCGCTGCTCGCCGCCGACCTGCGCGGCCTTGAGGCGGCGGCCAGTCAATGGCGCCGCTCCTACGCGGCACCGCTCATCGCGCTGGCCAGGCACGGGCCGCTGGACGGCAGGGACCTGGGCCTGCTGGACGCCAGCAAGCATTCCTTCGATCATCTGCGAACCCTGTTCGCCGCGCAGAACGCGCACCTCGCGGCCGCCGCGTCACGCGACAGCGACCGCCTGGGCACCAACCGCAGCATCAGCGACTGGGCCTTCGGCACCGTCCTCGCCGTCTTCCTGATCGCGTCAGCCGTTCTGGCTCTCGTGCTGCGCAACGCCGTCGGCGCGCCGCTGAACCGGCTGCGGGCGGCCTCCCGCAACGTGCTGGGCGGGGATTTCGGTCACCGCATCGAGCCGAGCGGCCCTGCGGACCTGCGGGCAGTCGCCGCCGACGTGGAGGCAATGCGCAGCGAGCTGGTCAATGCCCTGGACAGCGCCCGTGCCGCGGAGCAGGTCGCGGCGAGCCAGGCTGCGGATCTGGACGCCAAGGCCGCCGAGCTGCTCCGCTCCAACGCGGAGCTTGAGCAGTTCGCCTATGTCGCGTCGCACGACCTGCAGGAGCCGCTGCGGAAGGTGGCCTCGTTCTGCCAGCTCCTGGAGAAGCGCTACGGCGACAAGCTCGACGACCGGGGCCGCCAGTACATCGGCTTCGCCGTCGACGGAGCGAAGCGGCTGCAGGTCCTGATCAATGACCTGCTCACCTTCTCCAGGGTCGGGCGGCCCAGCGAGATCCGCGTCCGGGTTGCGCTGGACGAGGCGCTGGACGGCGCGATCGCCGCCCTCGGAGCCGCCATCGAGGAGACCGACGCCGTCATCGAGCGCCCCGCGCGGCTGCCCGAGGTGCTGGGCGACCGGACCCTGCTGGTGATGCTGTGGCAGAACCTGCTCGGCAACGCGATCAAGTTCCGCACCCCCGGCTGTCCCCCGGTGGTGCGGATCACCGCCGAGAGGGATCTGGCCGGGAGATGGCTCTGCTGCGTCGCCGACCAGGGCATTGGCATCGCGCCGGAGTTTGCCGAGAAGGTCTTCGTCATCTTCCAGCGGCTGCACAGTCGCGATTCATACCCCGGCACCGGGATCGGCCTCGCGCTGTGCAAGAGAATCGCCGAGTATCACGGCGGTGACATCAGTATCGACACCGGCTACGCCGAAGGTACCCGTGTCTGCTTCACCCTGCCCGGCGCCGACGAGGCAGCGCCGGACCAGGCGGCCGGGCAGGCAACGGCGGACCAGGCAGCGGGGGACCAGACAGCACCGGACCAGGCGGCCGGGCAGGTAAGCGCCAGCCCAGAAGGGATCCTCACATGATCGTTCCCCTCAACCTCATCGAGGTCCTGCTGGTCGAGGACGATCGCGGTGACGAGCTGATGACCCGCGAGGCGTTCGAGGACAACAAGATCGGCAACAGGCTGCACGTCGTCCGCGACGGCGAGGAGGCGCTGGACTTCCTCTACCGGCGGGGAGCCCACGCGGACGCCCCGCCGGTCGACCTGGTCCTGCTCGACCTCAACCTGCCCAAGTACGACGGCCGCCAGGTGCTCGAGCGCGTCAGGGCCGATCCTGACCTGACCCACCTGCCGGTCGTCGTGCTGACCACGTCCTCGTCCGAGGAGGACGTCCTGCGCAGCTACAAGCTGCACGCCAACGCCTACGTGACCAAGCCGGTCGATGTCGAGCAGTTCATCGCCGTGGTCCGGCAGATCGACGACTTCTTCCTGACGGTCGTGCGGCTGCCGCGGCACTGACCCGGCAGCTACCAGCGGTTCTGATCCGGGCAGCTACCAGCGGTACCAGCGGCGGCGCGGGCCGGCCGCCGTCTCGGCGGCGCGGAAGAGGAAGCCCACCACCCAGATGGCCAGCACGATGAGCGCGAGCACCCACAAGAGGTGCAACGCGAAACCAGCGGCGCCGAGCAGCACGGCCAGCAGCAGTACCAGAAGAATGATCGCCATGTCGGAACTCCTTCTTGAGCGCTTCCCTGTCGGCACCCCGCGGATGCCGTCCTCCCTGTCACCCGGTTGCGGCGGCCTAAACGGGGAGGAACCTCGTGGATGATCCGCTGAGCCCGGCGGCTCGCCCAGTGACCTGCGCGGTCATGGTCTTCACCCGCGACCTGCGGATCGCGGACAATCCCGCGCTGGCCGCGGCGGCCGGGTCAGCCCGGGTCGTGCCGCTGTTCGTCTTCGACGACGCCGTGCTGGCCCGCTGCCACGAGCACGCCAACCGGCTGGCGTTCCTGCTGGAATCCCTGCATGACCTCGACCAGAGCCTGCGCGGGCTGGGCGGCGCGCTGGTGGTCCGCCGGGGAGAGTGGGCCCCGACCGTCCTGCGGACCGCCATCGGCGCCGGCGCGAGCCAGATCCACGTCGCCGAGGATGTCTCCGGCTATGCCGCGCGGCGGCTCGCCCGGCTGACCGCGGACGCCGCCGCAGCGCGGATCGGCGTGACCAGCCACCCTGGCATCACCGCGGTCCGGCCCGGCGCGATCCGGCCGCCCGGCGGGGCCGCCTACCAGATCTTCACCCCCTACTACCGGCGCTGGCTGGACGCACCGCGCCGCCCCCGGGCGGCTCCGCCCGCGCGGATCACCCTGCCCGGCGGCATCGACACTGGCGGCATCGACCCGGGCCGGATTCCCCGGCTCGGCGAGCTGACCGCCGCGACGCCGTCAGCCGC
>JBEKFH010000197.1:0-8541 GCA_050013415.1 Streptosporangiaceae bacterium
GGTCGTGGTCAGCAACGAATACAGTTCAGGCATGATCCGGGCAACTCTGGCCGCGGTCCCCCGGCGCCTGCCGGTGCTCTGGGCTAAGGCGGGGGTGTTCGCCGTCGTCACGCTGGTCGCGATGACCGCCGCGTCCCTCATCGCCTATGCGGGCGGGATGGCTTTGCTGTCCTCCCATCATCTGCAGGTGTCGCTGACTTCGCCGGGGGCCGCTCGCGCCGTGCTCGGTGCCGGGCTCTATCTGGCTGTGGTGGGCCTGCTCGGGGTGGGCCTGGGGGCACTGATACGCAAGACTGCCGGGGCGATCGCTGCCGTGGTTGGCCTGCTGCTGTTCCTGCCGCTGCTGTCCAGCCTGCTGGGGACGTGGTTCAAGGCCCACATCAGCCCGTACCTGCTCAGCAACGCCGGGGCGTCGTTGCTGCACGTACACCACCAGGCCGGCTCGCTGTCGCCGTGGACCGGGTTCGCGGTGATGTGCGGCTACGCGGTGGCCGCCCTGGCCGTCGCGGCGTTCGCGCTAAGGCGGCGGGACGCATGACCGCCGTCGGCGTACGCCAGCATGTCGTGCGGGCCCACCGGGCCAGCCACCCCGCAGGCCCGGACGACACCAGGATGGCCACCTTTTCCGGGGCCTACTGGCGGGAACTGCTTGTATCCCGCTGGCAGGCGGAACTGGCGCAGGTGACAGAGCTATCACTGGCCTTCCAGGAGGCCGCGGAAGGCGCTGACGTCGGAACCGGCCACCCTGCAAGCAGGGACGTCCGGCGGCTGGAATGGCGGACGGTGGCCGCCCGCCGCGCGCTGGCCGACACCGAGGAAGCGCTCGGGCGGCTATCCGCCGGCCGTTACGGCCAGTGCGAGCAGTGCGCTGCAGACATCCCGGCCGACTGGCTCCTGCGCGGCCCGGAGACTCGCTACTGCCCCGGCTGTTCGCCCAGCGCGGCGATGACGGCGGGAATCGTGACGTCACCAGCCTTCCGCCACCTGCTCACGCTCCTCATGGCGCCAGCGCTCGCCCGCGTCCACCGGCGGCTTGCCGCCAGCCTCAATGCCATCGGCCCTCGTGCCGTCCGCCGCCCCGGCATTCGCGTGCCCACCATTCCTGGCCGTCCAAGGGAATAGATGAAACATGCCACCGGATCCGGCGCATCGAGGGCGCCTGCAGCACGGCGTCTCAAGTGCCGTCGCGTGGGCCGGGCGCCATCCGGTCCTCGCTGATCTGGCGGTCCCGCTGTTCCTCGCGGCAGCGACGGTGGGCCCGGCGGGTGGCCGGGCGGGAGCGATTACGTCCTGGTGGTGGCTGGCCGCAGCAGGGTGCCTCATCCCGCTGGCCTGGCGCCGCGGCCACCCGGTCATCGTCTTCGGGGGGGTCCTGGCGGCGGCAACGGCGATCACAGTGGCCGATATCCCGCCGCTGGCCCTGACCGCCACTGCCGCGCTCCTGATCGCGCTGTACACGGTGGCTGCCCACATGCCGCTGCGCCACGCTCTTGTCGCCGCCGGGGCATTCGAGGCATGGGGCGTGCCCACCCTGGTGCGATGGTCACCGTCCGCTGCCATCTTGCCTGGGACATTGCTGCTGACCGGGACGGCTGTCGCGTCGGTCATGACCGGGGTGAATCTCCGAACCCGGCGGGCCTACCTGGCCGCGCTGGAAGACCGGGCGGCGCGGCTGGAGAAAGAACAGGACCAGCAGGCGCAGCTGGCGGTAGCCACCGAGCGGACCCGCATCGCCCGGGAGGTCCACGACATCGTCACGCACAACCTCTCGGTCATGGTGGCCCTGGCGGACGGCGCAGCGGCTGCCGCCCCCACCTCGTCGGTACGGGCTAGCCAGGCCATGGAACAGGTAGCCGCGACCGGGCGCCAGGCGATCGGGGAAATGCGGCGGCTCGTGGACACCCTGCGCATCGACGAGGCAGGCGCAGACCACCACCCGGCACCAGGGATCGGGCAGCTCGACGACCTGCTCACGCAAGCCCGGTCCACGGGCCTGCCCGCCAGGCTGGTGGTCGAGGGCCGGCCGCACCGGCTCACGCAGGGAGCACAGCTGGCGGTCTACCGTATCGTGCAAGAGTCGCTGACCAACATCAGGAAGCACGCGCACGCCGTGACCGGCGCTACGGTACGGCTCAAGCACACCAGCGAGGGCATCGAGGTGTGCATCACCGATGACGGGCAGCCTGCCGGTCGCGCCGAACCTGCCGCCGGCCATGGCATTACCGGCATGCGCGAGCGCGCCGCAGCCTATGACGGAACGGTCGAGGCCGGGCCCTGCGCCGGCGGCGGGTGGCGGGTGCGCGCCCGGCTGAATGCGGGCCGGAGCGAAGGACCGTGACTACCCCGATCAAGATCCTGATCGTCGATGATGAGCAGCTGCTGCGCCTGGGCTTCCGCATGATCTTCGAGACTCAGTCCGACCTCGACGTCGTGGGCGAGGCAGGTGATGGCACCGAGGCGGTGCGCCTGACCGGCCAGACGCGGCCGGACGTGGTTCTCATGGACATCCGGATGCCTGGCACCACCGGGATCGAGGCTACTGAGCAGATCGCCTCGAAATACCCGGAAACCCGGGTGCTGGTGCTCACCACTTTCGATCTCGACGAATACGCCTTCGCGGCGCTGCGAGCCGGCGCGAGCGGGTTCCTGCTCAAGAACGCCGAGCCAGCCCAGCTGCTGGCCGCTATCCGCACGGTGGCCGCGGGCGATGCGGTGGTAGCGCCCCGCGTCACCCGCAAGCTGCTGGAGCGATTCGCCGGCCAGCTTCCCGCAGGCCCGGAGGATACCGGCCAGGATCCTCGCCTGTCGCTGCTGACCGACCGCGAACGCGAGGTTCTCATCGAACTGGCCCGGGGGCTGTCCAACGCCGAGATCGCCCAGCGCATGTACCTGTCCGAGTCCACTGTAAAAACACACGTCGGGCGGATCCTGCCCAAGCTGGGCCTCCGCGACCGGGCGCAGGCGGTCGTGTTCGCCTACGAGACGAGGCTGGTCCGCCCCGACCTGCGGCGCGAGAGGGGTCAGCAGGAGGACGGCTAGCCTCGATCTTTCGCGATCTTGATATGGCTGGCTGGGGCCAGGGTGGCGGCTGTTCTCGTGATCAGGTCCGCATGCGGGCCGGTCGCCTGCGTGGGAGTTTCGGTGGCCTGCCAGTCCACGTCTCCATAGAGCCGGGCCAGCCACGGCAGGAATTCATAGAGATCGCCGATCAATTGATCATCCGCTGGGATCTCTTTGGAGCGGTACTCGCGTGCCAGTATGTTGGCGGCCTCGTAGTTGCGGACTCTCCGCTTGCTGTCCCAGGACTTAAGGCCGTTCCCCGCTAGTGCCGCGTCAGGCTACGTTCGCCCGGTCAACGACCCGGCGGAGTCGTTCGTCGTAGGCGTGGTTGTTGCGCCAGATGATGTACCGGCGGATCATGCTGCCTTGTTCTTTGTGGCTGGCGTGGTCGGTCCCGTCGAGGGTGAAGTAGCGCAGGGCGGCGAACTGGGCCTCGATTAACCGGCCCTCGGGGGTGGAATCAGGTGTTGTGTCCTGTTTCGGCGTCTCGCTGGAGTCGTTGCAGCTGGGCCTGGATGCGGGTCTGTCAAGTTTTCGGTGTAACTGGATTTTGTGTTAGTTCCGGCCGGCGGACAGGCGTCCGTCGAAGGTGATGTCGAAGGCGTTGAGGGCGGCCTTCCACCGGTTGGTCCAGCGTTTCCGGCCCTTCCCGGTGGGGTCCAGGCTCATGATCGCCAGGTACAGGCACTTGAGGGCGGCCTGCTCGGTCGGGAAGTGGCCGCGGGCGTTCACGGCCCTGCGGAGCCGGGCGTTGATCGAGTCGCTGAACTACCAGCTGCGGAAGGTGACCAGGGCCCGCGGCCACTTCCCCGGCGACGACGCGGTCGTCAAGCTGCTCTGGCTGGCGATCATCAACATCGAGGACAAGCGCGCCCGCGAGCGCGCCGCACGCCGGCAGGAGACCGGCAAGCGCACGGACCAGCCCGCACGCCTCATCGAGGGACAACGCGTCATGGGCTGGCGCGAAGCACTCAACGAGCTCGACATCGCCTACCCAGGACGCATCAGGTAAAAACGGAAACCAGCCCGAACCTAAAAGATCTTTACACACCTGAGGTTACAAGCTCGGCCATACCGGCGGATCTGTGCGAGCCTCGCAGGTCAGAGGTCGTGCGTGTGGAAGTCGGGCTTCGCCGTTGCCCTGCCATTGCGGGCTGGCGACTTGGGCTGGGCTTTGTGGTTAGCTCGACTCTTCCCTGGCCGTGTCTGGCTGGGGCAGTGCTTGCAGTTCGGTGAGTCGGCGTACCGCTTCGGCCCTGGTTTTGCACTGCAGCTTTTGCATGCTGCTGTGGACGTGCATCTCTACGGTGCGCGGGCTGATGAACAAGGTGCGGCCGGCCTGCCTGCTGGTGTTTCCCTGGGCTACCAGCTGCATGACGTCCAGCTCGCGGCTGGTGAGGCCTGCGGTCACGCGGCGCGAGTGTGGGTGGCGGCGTGGTGTGTCTCCGAGCTGGCGGAGCCCGGCGGTGCAGCTTTCGCGCAGGTGACGGGCGCCGAGCTGGTCGGCGGTGGCGTGCGCGGCGTGCAGCAGCTCCCGTGCGCGGGCGTGCTCGCCGAGCCGGGTGGCAGCATCGGCGGCGCGGCGCTGGGCTTGCGCTGCTTGCAGCGGGAGATCCAGGCGGCTGAACATCTCGGCTGCCATGCGCAGCTGGGTTGCGGCTGCTTCCGGCTGGTCTGCCAGCAGGGTCTCGCCGCGGGCGTGCGCGAGGGCGGCAATCGCTTCGGGCTGGGCAGTGGCCTGGGCTATTTGCGATAGGGCGGCGGCACAGGCGCTAGTGTCGGCGCCAAGGCCCTGTTCGCTGAAGAAGGTGGCCAGCCACTGCAGGATCGGAACGCTGTAGTGCCGCTCTTGGGTCCGGGCGAGGCGGGCGAGCATCTGCCGGCCCCGGTCGACGGCGGCAGCGTGAGCGCCGGCCGCGTCGTCCAGGATGCACAGCCCCCAGGAGGAAAGCAGCTCCATGGCGGTGAGTTCGATCCTGGTGGCGGTCAGGTGACTGTCGAGCAGGTGGGGGCGCGCCCGCCTGGCCGCTCCCCGCATGGCATGCACCAGGCCGAGCAGGCCGGCGCCGACCGCTCGTGCGTGCGGCGCGGCTGCCGACGCGAGCACGTCCTCGCAGACGCCGGCCGTGCGGTCCCACTGGCCGCGGGCGAACAAGACCACGCTGGCACAGGCCCGGCACAGCTGCCCGGCCGCGTCGGCACCGTGCGCGTCGCAGTACTGGTAGGCAGCGGCGTACGCAGCCGTGGCGGCCCGGTAGTCACCGGAGTGCTCGAGCGCGTCGGCCAGCCGTTGCTGCAGCTCGGCGGTGGTGTCGGGGAGCGACTCAGCGAGTGCTTGATCCAGCGCCGCGCGCAGGGCGGCGATCCCGTCGCGGTGCTGGCCCTGCCGCGACAGCACGTTGCCGCGCAGGCCCTGGATGCGCAGCAGCAGATCGGTCCGTCCGCAGGCCTGGGCGTCTGCCGCGGCGGCGTTCAGGGTAGCCAGGGCTGCGGAGAAGCTGGCTGCTGAGCGCAGGTGGGCGGCCATGGCCAGCCGGTCGATGGCAGCTTCGGCCGGGATGCCCGCAGCCACAAACGCCGCCGCCGCCGCTTCCCGTGCCGTCAGCGCCGATTCCCACTGTCCACGTAGCTCATGGGCGAGAGCCAGCCGCCGGCAGATGTTGGCCCGGGCGTGGCTGTCGCCGCGGCGCTCATGCCCGTCGGCGAGCTCGCGCAGCAACATGACGGCGTCGGCGTACTCCGAACACATCTCAGCGCACCGGGCCAGCCGGTCGATGACCGCCAGCCGGGAGGGGGCTTGGTCGCCTGATGGCCAATGGTCGAGCGCTGTGCGCAGCGCGCGGGCGGCGTCCCGGTAGGCGTGCACGGCGCAATGCTCGTCGGCCGCAGCGAGCAGCGCCCCCCGGGCCGGCCCGAAATCCCTGGCGGCCAGGTGGTGTACGGCGATCAGCGCGGGTACCGCACCGCGGCTGGCCAGCGTGCTGGCCAGCGTCCGGTGCAGGCGACGGCGCCGAGACCACGGGATATCGGCATAAGCCGCCTCCTGGGTCAGCGGGTGGCGGAAGGCGACCCGCCCGTCGCGGGCCTCGGTCAGCAGCCCGGCCGCGGTGAACCCGTCCGGCCACGCTGTCATGCCAGCGGCCGCCACGACCATATCGACGTCGAACTCGATGCCTGCCACGGCGGCAGTCTCCAGCAGCGCCTGCTCCTGCGCGGTCAGCCGCGACGCCCGCAGCAGGACCGCCTCCCGGATGCCGTCGGGCACCAGGGCAGCGCCCGTACCGGCGAGCGTGACCGCGCCGTCGCAGTAGGCCAGACGGCCGGCGTCGCGGAGCGCAAGGGCCAGTTCCTCGACGGCGAACGGGAGCCCGTCCGCCCGGCTGGCCACCGCTGCCGCCAGCACCGGCTGCGGCGCTGCCCCCCACAAGCTGGTCAGCATGCGCGTCACGTCGTCATCGCCGAGCGGGCCGAGCTCGATCTCGGCGAGCTGGCGGTTCCTGCGCAGCAGCGCCCTGACGGCGCGCAGGCGATGACCGCGTGGCAGCTCATCGCTGCGGTAACAGCCAACGATGGCGATTGGCAGGCTGCATGCCGCATCGGCCAGCGCCACCAGCAAGTCCAGGCTTGCCTCGTCCGCCCAGTGCAGGTCATCCAGGAACAGCGTCAGGGTGCCATCGCCGGCCGCGGCGGCCAGCACTGAGCACACGGCCGCGGCCACAGCCGCCGGGCTAGGCTCCGCCGGCGCGGCGCCGAGCTCGGGCATGACCTGGGCGAGAACAGCTGGGAGCGGCGGGGCAGCGCCGCGGATAGCCGGCCGCAGCGCGCTGGCCACGACCTCCCCGGCGGGACACGCCCATGCGGCCGCCCGGCCACGCAGGACGAGGGTGGAGGTGCTGGCAAGAACATGCTCCACCAGCGTGGTCTTGCCGGCTCCCGCCTCGCCGGCGACCAGAACCACGGGCACCGGCCCGGCCAGCGAGACCGCCAGGCGGCTGCGCAGCGCGGCACACTCAGCGCCGCGCCCGACAAGCAACCCGTCCATAACGACAGCCTGCACCCCCGCAGTCCTTGCCGGTAGATGCCAGCCTGCCCGCGACCGTCCTGCAGGCTCACCTGGACGGCTACCCCCGGCCGGGCTGACGCCGCTGAGGCCGGCGCCAGCGCCCCTTCCGCCCGGATGTCAGTAGCTGAAGGTCGTCGCGCCGTCGTCGCCGATCCATTCCCACAGCTGGACGGTACCGGCCAGTTCGGCAGCGGCGATCAGGCTGCCCTTATCGAGCTGCTTGGCGTTGAAGCAGACCGGGCAGACCAGGTACCGCCCGCCCGCCTTCTCATACCGGGCCAGCAGGTCGGGCAGCGCCGGGCAGCCGTCGCAGGCCACGCCCGTGGCCACCCCGTCCAGCGCGAGCCGGACGGCCTCCTTGGCCTGGAACATCATCGTAGGCCGACCGGATTCGGCGGCACCGACCGCGACCAGGAACGCGACGGTCACCTTCTCCGGATCCTCCAAGCCTGTGGTCAGACTGATAACTGCCTTGCCAGCCATTGCCGCCTCGCTCTCCAAGGCGCACCCGGGTCGGTTCCGGCCCGCACACTCACGCCAGTGAGCAGACGGTAGGTCAGCCGCAAGCTCGCGGGATACCGCAGAATTACGGTATTTTCCGCCGCCGATTCCGGCAGGCAAGAGGCCGAGCCCGGGCTTAGATCTCCGCACTTGGCGCTGCCCCCCGCAACGCGCGCTCCCCGCACCGATCATCCAGATCTGCACAGGAGCGCAGGCGATGCCTCACGCTCGGGCCGACGTGCAGAACGGCGACCCGCGGCCGGTCCAGCCGCCAGCGCGATCCGTGGTCAGGGATCGTCCCGTCCGCCCGGCCGGGGCCATCGGCCGGGCGGACGGCGGCGGTTCAGCGGGCGGCCCCGGCGACGTAGGCGGCGACGATGTAGGTGGCGTGGCGGTCCAGGGATGCCCGGGCCCGGTCATAGCGCATGGTGGTCCGCAGGTCGGAGTGCGAGGCGGCGTCCTGCACGTCGTGCAGCGGCACCCCGATCTAGGTAACCGGGCGCGACGATGCCGATCGCCCGGCAGCGCATGGCTCTTGTGGCGCCGTAGCGCTTAACCCACTCGACGATTGGGAGCAGCGCGGCGGCCTCGGCTAGATCGAGCAGCAGGACTTAGCCGGGGCCTTGCTGGTGGCCTCGTTCCCGTACCGCCGGGTCAGAAGGTCATCGGGCACCAGGGTGCCGGTCCCACGACATCGCGGTCGACAGCGCCGCGAGGGAACCTGGCGTCGCCTCGGTGACCAAGCCCGCCTTGGCCATGGCCCCGAGCCCGGTGCCGCCGAGGTACGCGGCGCCCAGCGCCTGCACGGGCAGCACCAGGTCGGCCGGGGCGGTGGTCCGTTCGCAGGTGGCGCGGAAGCCCGCGGGAGCAGGACCAGCCTCCGCGGCCAGCCGCCAGCGGCCGGTGTTTTGCGGGCA
>JBEKFH010000198.1:0-8500 GCA_050013415.1 Streptosporangiaceae bacterium
GGGGAACTGCCCGCCGACGTGGTGGCCGGCCATGCCAAGCGGGCCAGGGAACTCGGCCTGCATGCCGCCAACATGCCGAAGGAGCTCGGCGGCGGCGGGTTCTCCTCGCTGCAGCAGGTCCTCGTGCAGGAGCAGGTCGGCCGGGTGACCAACGCGCTCGCCTGGGTGGTCGGGACACCCCCGTCCTGGCTGCCCGCCGTGGCCACGCCGTACCAGCTGGAGAGGTTCGTGCTGCCGACGATCCGCGGCGATGCCGAGGAGTGCTACGCGATCACCGAGGAGGGGGCCGGCTCCGACGTGGACGCCATCGAGGCGACCGCGCGCCGGGACGGCGACGGCTACCTGCTGAACGGCGAGAAATGGCACGTGACGTCGTACAACACCGCGAGCTTCGCGTTCTTCCAGGCGAAGCTGGCCGGCGGCCCGCATGCCGGGGAGCACGCGATGTTCCTGGTCGAGCTGCCGAGCTTCGGGGTCAGCGTGGTGCGGACCCCGGCCTACACGCACACGATCAGCCACCACCACCCGATCGTGGCGTTCCGCGACGTGCGGGTGCCCGCCGCCCACCTGGTCGGGGCGGAGGGCGACGGGATGAGCTTCGCGTACGAGTGGTTCCGCTTCGAGCGGCTGATGGTGGCGGCGCGCTGCGTCGGGGCCGCGGAGCGGCTGGTCACCGAGATGACGGCGTTCGCCGCCGGGCGGCGGGTGCAGGGCCGGCCGATCTCCGCCCTCGGCGCCATCGCGGCCATGCTCGCGGACAGCCTGACCGAGCTGTACGCGGCCAGGTCACTGACGTATGAGACGGCGCGGGCCATCGACGCCGGCGCGGACGTCAAGGTTCAGCACGCGCAGTGCTCGATGGCCAAGCTGTATGCCTCCGAGATGGCCGGCCGGGTGGCCGACCGGGCCGTCCAGGTCTTCGGCGGCCGCGGCTACATGCGCGAGAACGTCGCCGAGCGGTTCTTCCGCGAGCTCCGGGTGGAGCGGATCTGGGAGGGCACCAGCGAGGTGCAGCGGGCGATCATCGCCGACCAGATGGCCAAGCGCGGCGTGCGCGCCCTGGCGTAGCGGGGCAGCATGCTGGCCGGCCCCATCAGGCCAGGCTTGACTCGATGACCTCGATGACCTCCGGCGCCTCGGGCTCGGTCCGGGGCCGGAACCTTGCGAGTACTTTGCCGTCGCGGCTCACCAGGAACTTCTCGAAGTTCCACTGGACATCGCCGGCCTCGCCGCCGGCGTCGGCCGCCACGGTCAGCTCAGCGTAGATCGGGTGCCGCCCGGGCCCGTTGACCTCTATCTTCTCGAACAGCGGGAAGCTCACGCCGTAGCTGGCCGAGCAGAACTCGGCGATCTCGTCCGCCGTGCCAGGCTCCTGGCCGTGGAACTGGTTGCACGGGAACCCGGCAACGGAGAACTGCCGGTCGGAGTACCGCTCCTGGAGACGCTCAAGCCCCGCGTACTGAGGTGTCAGGCCGCACCGCGAGGCCACGTTGACGACAAGCAACGTCTTGTCGCCGAGCGCGCCGAGTGAGGACGGCTGGCCGGAAAGAGTGCTGACGGGAGTGTCGAGCAAGGTCACAGAAAGTTCCTTCGCTGTCGGCAGTCTTGGATCCGGGCGGCGGCACACGCGCCCGCGCCTTGCTCCAACACCATGACGGGCCAGCGCATGCCCGCCAGCCCGACCAGACCGCCAGCCGCGTCCCGGCCGCTCGTCCGTCCCCCAGGCTGCCAGCCGCCCCCGGCAGCCAGCCCGACCTGACCCGGCTAGCTGGCCGAAGCGGCCTTCGCGGCGGGATTCCAGGCTGGCTCGCCCTGATAGCCGCGCGCCACCATGGTGACGAACTGGTACACAGCGTCCTCCTCGGAGGACAGCGGACCCGGCACCGCGTGCTCGGAGGACAGGCCGCGCTGCACGGACTCGCACGCGCCCCAGTCCTGCCGGTTGGTGATATCCCAGAACTCCACCGCGTAACCCGGATCGAAGCCCGGACGCTCCAGTGCCTCCGGAGCAAACGCCCAGGTGCACTCGATCTTCGTGTGGTTCGCGGCCAGCGGCATGAGCCGGTGCGTCATGACGTAATCGGGATGCAGGCTGAGCAGGATGTTCGGGAACACGTTGACGTAGATCACGCTGCGCAGGCCCTGGGCGTCAAGCCCCCGCAGCGGCGTGCCCAGGCTGGTGCCATCCAGGGACATGGTGTCCATGCCATCCCGTAGCTCCATCCAGCCGCCGACCCAGGCGCCGTCCGGTGCGTAGTTTTCGCCGCTCTTCGGCGGGCTCACCTTGCACAGCTCCGGATGGATCATTGGGCAGTGGTAGCACTCGTGGTAGTTCTCGGTGAGGATCTTCCAGTTGGCCGTGGAGTCGTAGTCATGCCGCCCGGAGATCACCAGCCGCTCGGGCTCATACGGCGCGATCAGCTCATCGAGGCCGCGCAGGGAGTCCTGCAGCGGCGGCGCGTTGCCCGAGCCGTCCACGAAGATCAGCCCGTGCCATTCCGTCACCGGCAGCTCGGCCAGGCCCCAGGCCGCCACGTCGAAGCCCGGCCGGCCCTTGAAGCCGGCCGCCGCGCGCAGCCCGCCGGAAAGCGAGTAAGTCCAGGAGTGATACGGGCAGATGATGGCGTTGCGCTGCTGAGTCGCGCCGCAGGCCAGCAGCTCATGACCGCGGTGCCGGCAGGTGTTGGCGAAAGCGCGCAGCACCCCGTCATCGGCCCTGACCAGCAGCACGCTCCCGCTGCCGACCTGCTCCGCGCGCTGGTCACCCGGCTGGGCGACCTGCGAGGAATGCCCGACGCAGATCCATCCGGCGCCGAAGAAGTGACGGCTCTCCCAGGCGAACACCGCCGGGTCCACGTAGGCGGCCCTCGGCAGCATCCTGCTCTCGCCGAACGGTCGCAGCGACGCCGCGAGGGCGGCCTGGTCAATGGGGGCAGGAGGATACCTAAACTGACTGATCATACAGTCAAGAGTAGGCAACGGCGGCGCCGCTGTCCAGCGCAGGCTGACCCTCCCCCTACGGTCGGTCTTGCCGGGGGTGAAAGGATTGCGGCCATGCCTGCTCGGATCTCCTGCGTGTGCATCGACGCCGTCGAACCTCGCCGGGTGGCCGACTTCTGGGCCGCTGTCCTTCGATGGGACGTAGTCGAAGACGGTGAGGAGGGCATCAGCCTGGCCTCACCGGCCAGAGACCTGCTGACCCTGGACATCATCCCCGTGCCGGAGGCCAAGCAGATGAAAAATCGGCTGCACCTCGACCTGCGGGCTGACGGGACCAGCTTTGATGCCGAGGTTGACCGGCTCGAGGCCCTCGGCGCACGACGGGTCGATGTCGGCCAGGGCCCGGAGGTGACGTGGGTGGTGTTCGCAGACCCCGAAGGCAACGAGTTCTGCCTTCTCCGCCGCAGCGTGCAGGAGGTGATGGCGGAGCCGGCCTGACCGCTCCTACCCCGACCTGACGCTCGGCGCACGAGCTCGGCGCGCAAAGACGTCCTGCTCGAACCTCGCGCATGAGGACGAGGCTCGAGCAGGACGCATCGGGTGGAGGTGGCGGGAATCGAACCCGCGTCCTTCAGTACTTCACCAGGGCTTCTCCGGGCGCAGCCTGCACTAGTTTTTCTCAGCCCCGGCGTTCACGCAGGCAAGTTGCCGACGGGCTCAGCCACTGTTTGTTGTCCCGCCTAGTCCCGCGGCCGGGCTTGACGGTGGATCCTCCTTGCTGATGCCAGACACCGGGCCGGAGGCTCTCCCGGGCTGACAACCCCTAACCCGCGGTTATTAGGCCGCGAGGGCGAGGTGAGTGCGCTTTGCGTTGGCACTTAGTGTTTGCGGTCACGGGATTTCCGAGGTCGTATCCGCAACCCTCGGCCCGCTTCCCCTGGATCGACTACCGAAGTCGAAACCGTTCACCCCCTATTGAGTTGTCCGGCGCGCGACTGCGGCATGGCCGACCCACGCGTCGTGAGCGATTTTACCTGATACGGCGCGAGGCCACCAACCGGGCCAACCGGCGGCCACCAACCAGGCAACCGGCGGCGGGCAACTAGGCAACTGGGCAAACCGGCGGCGGGCAACTGGGCAACCGGCGGCGGGCAACCAGCCGGCAGCGGGAAAAGATGAAGCCCGATGGCTTGCCCCCCCGAGCGGGCCATCGGGCATTCAACCTGAGGAGATGCCCCCGTGGGCGCTGGCGGTGGCCGAAGAAGGCGCCCACGGGGGTCGACCGGCAGGGTCGGGGCCGGTCCTCAATGACCGGGCCTCCCCCGAGATGAGGCCCGCTCTCCTCGCAGTGACTGGGCCGCAACCCCCCAAGCGGCACCCCAGTCACTAGTTAAGACGCCGCAGAGTAGTCTTAAGGTTGCTCGTCGTCACAAAATGAAGGTAACGATTAGATTACGGGCCGCGTGACAGGCCGTCGAGGAACCGGCCGGCCACGGGAGCCGCCGACGTCCCCGGTGACCGGGTAAGTTCCAGCACGGCGAACGCCACGTTCCCCCGGTAGCCAACGAACCAGCTAGCCCGCAGGCCAGCCCGGTCAGGGCGACCAGGCCGGCCAGGCCCGAGCGAGACATTCCCGACCTGGCCGTAGACCGGCGCGCCAGGGCTGCCGGCCGCCTTGCCCGCTCCCGCGGCTACCGCCTGCCGCATCAGGGTCTGCAGCACGCCGACAACCTGGGCGCTGGTGGCCGGGACTCGCAGCGACACCGCCGGATCGGGCGGGCTGGTCACGAGCGAGGGCCGGTGCCAGCTTCCCGAGTCGACCAGGGCAGCAGCAAGCGCCATGTCCAGCGGGCTGACCTGAACAGATCCGGCGCCGATCGAATCCGCCGCGAGCTGGCCGTCATTCGCCGGCGTCGGCATCGAGCCAGTAAAGGCAGGCAGCGGCAGCTCCCACCGGGCGCCCAGCCCGAACTCGCGTGCGGCCGCCGTCAGCTCGCCGGGGCTCAGCCGCAACGAGAGCCCGGCGAAAGCCGTGCCGCACGCACGGGCGAAGTCAGTGCGCAGCGATGGCTGCAGGCCAAGTCCCGACTCCGGCGGGTCGTTGGTGAAGGTGCGACCGCCGACCTGGCTCTGGTCCATGCACGGTATCTGGGTCGCAACATTGAAGCCGGCCGAGACCAGCGCCGTCGCGGAGACGATGGTGAACGCCTGACCTGGCCAGTAGTGGCCGTTCAGCGCGCTGACCGCGGGCATGCCGTGCGCTTTGTGCGTGGCCACGGCGAGAATCTTGCCGTCCGATGCACGGACCGCCACGATGGCCGCCGACCCGGGCAGCGCGGCGATCGCGCTGTTCGCTGACGCCTGGGCGGAGGCGTCGATGGTCGTCCGCACGGGCTCACCGGCATGGCCAGGCCAGCGGCGCAGCACGGACATCTGCCGCCCTGCCGCGTTCTCGGCGACGACCTCCGTCGTCGGGGTACCGACCAGCGAATGCTGGAACGCCGCCTCGAGCCCGGACAGGCCCACCGTGGCGCCCGGCCGGTACGGCACTCCGTCGGCGCGCAGCACCCTCGCGGTCTCGGTGCCGACCGTCCCCGCCACCGAGCTCGCGGTGGTGTCGAAGAGCCGCATCCTGGCCCGCTTGATGATCAGTCCGGGCACCCGGCTGAGCTTGCGGCGCAGATGCTGGTATTTGCTGGGAGAGAGCCGGAGGAGCTCGAAGAAATGCTTTGACGGCGCCGCGGCAATGTCGCCGTAGACCTCATTGGCGGCGAGGTGAGTCGCGTTAGCCAGCCGGTCCGCCGTCCGCTCCGGATGGGCCAGCCTGCCCGGCCGTACGCCCGCGACGAAGACCAGCGAGCGCCTGGCCAGCGGCCTGCCCGCCGCGTCAAGCAGCGCGGCCCGCTGCGGCATCGTCGTCACCACGGCTAGCCGGTACCCAGGGCGCAGGCCCGGATTAATTACGCTGGGCCGCCACCTGACCTTCCAGGCCGAGTTGATCCTGCTCAGGGCGAAACTTCCCTCGTACTGCCAGGGAGCCCCGCTCCGGCCCAGATCGATCGAGGCGTAGAAATGCGCCTGGCCGGCATTGCCGTGCTGGGTGATCGTGCCCATGCTGAGAGTGAGATCGGCGGCGTCCAGTTGCTGGTAAGCGGTGCGCAGCTCGGCAGTCACCCGGGCCGGATCGCCGGTTGTCAGCGCGGCCGCTTCCTTGTAGTTCCCCTGCTCCCACGCGAGCAGGAACGCCTGCACGGTCGGCTCTACCGAGGTGTCCGGGGAGCGGGCGCTGACCAGCACGACAGCCAGGATGATGACTGCGCATGCCGCGGCCACCATGCGCTTCGGCGTGATGCTGGCGGGCAGGCTGCCGCCCGGGATTAGCCGGGCGCGAGCCCGGACCGCGGGTGCGATGAGCGGAACCTCGGCCGAGGGTAGCGGCGGCGGTGACGGCGGGCGCGGCGATGACCGTGGGCGCGGCGGAGCCGAGCGCGGCGGCAGCCCCGGCGGCGGACCGGGCCGGGGAGCATGGTCCGGCGGCGGGCCCAGCGGGGCAGCCGGCGCTCCGGGCCAGGCCGACGGACTCGGGACGGCGGGAAGACCCGATGCCGGTGCATCGGGCCAGGCCGACGGACTGGCCGCGGGGCGTTCGGGAGGCGGCTCGCTGGCCAGAGTCCCCGCGGGCCAGGCCGACGGACTTGGCGGGTCCGAGCCCAGGTCCAGCTCTGGGCCTAGGTCTAGGTCAGGGATTGGGATTGGGTCCGGGATCACCTGGGCTGCGGGCGCCGGGCCGGGGAAGTCCGCTGCCGCCGCCGGCATGGCCGCCCCTGGCATGGCCGCCCCTGGCATGGCCGCAGTTGCGGGCCTGCCGGGAATCACCTGGACGCGCCGCGGCTGCGCGGAAGCGTGCGATCCGCGCCTACGAATGCGTGCCATGATTCGTCACTCGGCTACCTTCGCCGCCGCAAGGCACGGTCGATGTCCCTGGCGGCGTCCCGCTCCGCCAGGTCATGACGCTTGTCATAGGTCCGCTTGCCGCGGGCCACAGCCAGCTCGACCTTGGCCTTCCCGTCCTTGAAGTACAACGACAGCGGCACCAGCGTCAAGCCGCGCTCGGCGGTCGCGCTGGCCAGCTTGTCGATTTCCTTACGGTGCATGAGCAGCTTACGGGGACGGCGCGGTTCGTGGTTGGTCCAGGTTCCTTCCGTGTACACCGGGATATGGACGTTGAGCAGCCAGGCTTCGTGGTCGCTGACCTGGGCGAATCCGTCAGCGAGCGAGGCACGGCCCGCCCGCAGCGACTTCACTTCGGTGCCGGTCAGCACCAGGCCTGCCTCGTAGACGTCCTCGATGTGATAGTCATGCCGGGCGCGCCGGTTCCTGGCGATGACCTTCACGCCCTGCTCGGCTGCCACGGTTCTCCTGTCCGCGGGAACGTCATACCCGCAGGTAGCGCCTGAGCGTGAGGAATGATGTGGCACCGCAGAGCAGCACGCCGATGATCATCGCGAGAACGATGACCTCGATCAGGTCCGTGGCGCTCAGTTGCACGTTGAACGGGAAGTACTGCTGCAGCGTATCGAGCCAGAGCGTCTTGACCGCGATCAGCAGCCCGGCCGACACGAGCCAGCCGAACAGCCCGGCGATCACGCCCTCGACAAGGAACGGCAACTGGACGTAGAAGTTGGAGGCGCCGACCAGCCGCATGATGCTGGTCTCCCGGCGGCGGTTGAAGGCGGACAGCCTGATCGTGTTGGCGACCAGCAGGATGGCGGCGATGATCAGGATGATCGCGATGATCACCACCGCGTTCCTCGCCCCGTCGAGCAGCTTGTAGAACTTGTCCAGGATCGAGGAGTCGTCGACGATCTGGTCGACGCCCGGGCGGCCGTCCACGGTCTCCGCCACCACGGGGAAGTCCGTCTCGGTGTTCTTGAGCTTCACCTGGAAAGAGTTCGGGATATCGCCCTTGCTCACCGAGCCGACGAACGAGGGATCCTGCGCGAACTCCTGCTTGAACACCAGGTATGCCTGCGCCTGCGATTCGTACCGGACGCTGACGACCTGCGAGAGATTCTTGAGGTCCGAGTCAATCTGGGATATCTCCGCGGGGGTCGCCGGCCCGTTCTTCGTGCACTGCGGGCTCACGCTGGTGGCGGTGCACAGGTAGATCGAGAGCTGTACCCTGCCCTGCCAGTAGGTCCTGGTGTTATCGACCTGCTTGACGAACAGCAGGCCGGTGCCGAGCAGCGACAGGCTGATCGCGACCACCACGATGAGCGCGATGGTCATGGTCAGGTTCCGCCGGAGCCCGATCCAGACCTCATGGAAGACAAACTGCGCACGCATTCGTAAGATCCCTCGGTAATCCTCGTCAGCCGGGTCAGTAGGCCTGGCCGTAGACCCCGCGTGACTGATCGCGCACAACCTTGCCGTACTCAAGCTCGATGACGCGCTTGCGCATGGAGTCCACGATCGCCGCGTCGTGCGTGGCCATGACGACCGTGGTCCCGGTCCTGTTGATGCGGTCGAGGACCTTCATGATGCCGATGGATGTCGCCGG
>JBEKFH010000199.1:0-8487 GCA_050013415.1 Streptosporangiaceae bacterium
GGCCCGGCGCACGTCTTCTATGCGCCGATGATCCTGGAGGACGCGCAGACGGCCGCGGCGGTTCGCCGCCAGGCCGACATCGCCGGGGCCTTCGCCCTCGTGCCGTCGGTGACGATGGCGGTGGTCGCCATCGGAGCCTGGGCGCCCGGACTGTCGACGATCTATGACGGCATCACGCCGGCCGAACGCGACGCCCTGACCGGGCTGGGGGTGTGCGCCGAGATGGCCGGGGTGTTCATCGGCGAGGACGGCAGGCCTGTCGCGACCCCGCTGGACAGCCGCATGATCGTGACGCCGGGCGCGGCGCTTGCGCGGATCCCGTTCGTCCTTTCCGTCGCCTTCGGCGTCTCCAAGAGCCCTGCGGTCTTCGCCACGATCCGAGGGGATATGGTCCATGGCCTGGTCACCCACGCGAGTCTCGCCCGCGCCCTGCTCAGCCTGGCTGAGGGGCGGGGCGCCAAGCGCTAGCCCGCACGCGCTCCAGGCGGACGGCCCGCTGTCCGGCGGCCCGCTGTCGGGCGGCCCGCTGTCGGGCGGCCCGCTGTCCGGCGGCCCGCTGTCCGGCGGCCCATTGCCGGGAGGAACCGCCAACCGCGGCCTCGTCATCCGGGTGGGTGACACCGTGCTCCGGCCGGCCGCGCCCTGCCGGCGCGCCACCCACGCGCTGCTTGCCCACCTCTCGCTGGCCGGCTTCGACGGCGCTCCCCGGGTCCTGGCGGTGGGCACTGCCACCGAGATGCTGACCTATATCAGCGGGCAGGCCGCGGTCCCGCCCTTGCCGGCGGCCACGCTCACCGACGCCGCCCTGGTCAGCGTGGCCGAACTGCTGCGCCGTTACCACCTGGCCGCGGCATCCTTCGACCCGGCGGGCTACCAGTGGCCCCGGCCGGTCCCGGCCCAGTTCCGGACCGGCTTAGTCAGCCACAACGACGTACACCCGGCCAACCTGGTGTTCCGCGACGGCCGGGCTGTCGCGCTGATCGACTTCGACCTGGCCGGTCCCGGCAGCGCCGCCTGGGACTTCGCTGCCGCTGCGCGCTCCTGGGCGCCGCTGCAGGACGACCAGGACATAACCGACTGCCGGCAAGGCCGCGCGCTGGAGAGATTCCGGATCTTCGTGCACGCCAGCGGGCTGACCCGCGCCGAGCGCCGTCACGTGGCTGAGATGGTCGTGGCCAACCACGACTGGACCTACGCCATCGTCACCGAGGCTGCCGCCGCCGGGCACCAGGGATTCGCCGACCACTGGCGTAAGGTGGCGGAGCCTGCCGCCCGGGCGCGGCGCTGGTGCCAGCGGCATCAGCGCGACCTGCTGGCCGCGGCACGCTGACCGCGGCACGCTGGCCGCGGCACGCTGGCCGCGGCACGCTGGCCGCGGCGGGGCTGGCCGTTGCCGGATCATGCGGCCGACAGGGCCATCGTCGGCGCAGAACGTAGCCCAGTCCTTGCTGCCCAGCAGAGCTGACTGGACCGCTGAGGACTCAAAACCGGCCACGCGGCTGGCCGGCTTTGCGGATGGCGACCACCGCGGAAGCGGCTATCACAGCAAAGGGCGCCGCTTCACCCTGCATGGCGCACCACGTCAGTACGTCGCTCGTTCCGCGCACCGTCGGGGGCACCGTCAGCAGCGGCGCACGCGGGTCGACGCGCCTCATCCACCGCCATAGGGACCGCTCATTACTGGGTGATGACCGCCACCATGCGCAACAGATATGGATGATATTGACGACGTCATCCGCTGAGAGGCCCGTAGGCCGGCGGGCTGCAAGGGAGGCCAGCGCAGGCCACAGATGGTGGCAGTCGGCAGATCTGGCTGCTAGCGGCCCCAGGCCTGCCGCCCCGGCGTCGCCCTCTGACCCACACGCAAAGTCGCGGAGCGTTTCCAGAATCTGGTCGGACGACGCGCTTGTCTTCGCCGCCGAGGCGATCATCTCCCGCAGCTGCCTGGTGCCGACGAGGCTCACAAGCGAGGGCACTGCGGCACTAGTCCCGGGAATGCTGAGCCAGCCCCTGCGCCCCTTCTCCAGCTTCTCGTTATAGCGCTCGCGTGCCGAGACCCTGGAGACTAGCCGTGAACGCTGCCGGAGCGTGAGATCCGGGTGCCAGACATCCACAAGCAGCACCGCGCGGTAGCTATCGCTGGGGTTGACAACCTCATGCTCCCACGAGTCATCGAAGACACTGCACATGCCCTCTTCCCAGGATCTGCTTTCCTCTCCCACGCGCATGATGGCGCCTAGCGGCACGCGCAGGCCAAGGTGCACTCTTATGCGCGAACTAACTGGCCCGCAGTGCGGAGCTATGCGCACCCGCGGGCCGAGGACAGAGAAGTACGCGAATCCGCAAGGGTGCGTGGTTATCTCGGGCAGCCGCCGGAGCACGCCGATCGTCCGAGGCGCCAGAGTCACGTTCTGCGTGTTGGGCTGGCCGCGAGAAAATAGCTCGAATATATTCCAGTTCCCATTGGCGATCTGTTTGCCAGGCCCGTCCTTGCTCTGCGGATGGAGGCGAAGTAAGCCGCAGACAAGAACATTCAGAAATTCGACTCTTATCGCTTCATAGTTCTGTTCCAGGAGCGCAGTGGCGGGGATCTCATCAGGATCCCACCAGGGCATGCTTCGCAGCCTTGGATTCAATTCGGTCCTCGTTGAGCTTTTCATCATCCACATCCATTTATGCCATGCCCGAGACGCCGGCTGCGGACCACAGCAGGCTCAGCGGTGATCCGCCCGTTCGAGGATCAATTCAGCTATCGAATCTCCAATTGCCCTTACGCTCTCTACGCATTCCGCGTCCGAGCGCCCCGTCGAGCGGAGGAACTGCGCCCACATCTCGCCGCCGACAGAGAGGTCGAAGTTCCTGTTCCCTTCCCAGAAGACGTAACTGCCATCTTCCCTCTTGGAGTAATCTAGCGCGATAATGTCGGAGTTCAGCACCCGTGCAGCAAGAGCGACCAAGCCGGCGTGCGGCTCTCCTTCCAGTACGAACTTCCGGTCCTCCTCGAGAGCCTGCTCGGAGTCCACAGCGGCATGAAGGTTGACCTTCCAGTTCTTGGTCAGCTGCACCTGCCGGGGGATCACCCTGTCGCCGATTACGTGGCTGCGCCACTTTCGGTAGTAGCCATCAGGTCCTTTTGTATTAATAAATTCCAGGCCCAGATCGAGGGGCGGAGCTATATTGCGCTGCAAAATACGCCGGGCTTCTTCGCGGTCTTCGGCGTAGAACATGTTCATACCCCGATGAATTCCGTCAGTGCGCAATATTACTGGGTACTCCAATCGCAGATCTTCATCTGGGCTTAGGCGTTGATACCTGGCACACGGAAGTCCGGAACGCGTCCAAAGGCGCAAGCACCATGTATGACGCAAGTCGCATCCGGTAAGGCTGTTAATTACTGGGATACCGCTGTCCCGCAGGCGGCGCTCGAACCGCGCGCAGCTGCTAAGGAAGCCAGGTGTCTCCCTGAAGCCATAGGGCCAGAAAAGCGCGGCGTCGAAACTCCTCGTATCAAGCTGCTGCTTCACTGGATTGTGCAGGACCCAGTCGAGGCCCTTCCTCTTGAGCCCCCAGATGAGCACGCTTCCCATATGGCTCTGCTGGAATCGCTCCTGGCTGTCATAAGCGGTGACGATAACCACGCGTGCGGTGGTCGCCGAGGCCCGCGGATACCGGGCGATGAACCTCATGAGCCGAGGCGTGCGCCCCCCTGCAGCGACGCTGGACTCTTCGCCGTCCACTACTATGCCCCGCACTGTGACTCCTGCAGCACGGGTTCAGCAGCGACGGCCTGTGGAATCGGCACCAGCCTGTCCCTGAAATGGCTCATCACCGGCTCGGCCAGGTCCGGCGGCAGGCTATGGGGCCGGTCGATCCGGTTCATGTAGAGCCGCTCGAGCTCGGGCATCTCTCGTTCGGAGCTACATTCGCCATAAAGAGAGGTGATGTAAGGATCGTCAGGATGCCTCCGGTGACACATCCACAGGGCAACCAACGACTCCCGACGGGTGCCGACGCATTCAAATGGCCTGATACCTGCGCGGCAGAGCCGCCTGATCCATTGGCGCAGCCGCGGAAAAGCGAAGGCGTTCGTCCCGAAAATACTGATAAGGTCCTTCTGTCCTAGATGCGGCGCCAGCGCGAGCAGGATGAACGCGCATTTAGGGCAGCGCAGGCACCAATAATCGGCCCGGTGACCCAGGTTGCAGCTTCGGAACGATGTAAGATACTTCGGGTAGTCGGAAAATAGCTTCGTGACTTGTATTTCATAGAGCGGCCTCAGGATGCTAAAGTAGGTCACCTCAGGCAATATCTCTGCTTTTACTAGACGCGCGAACTGCGACTCAAAATGATGCGACTTCGGATACTGATGATTGATCTGGAAGCCATCGACGAGAACATTCCCGAAGTTTGCCGAGTACTCGTTTGCAGTCACGATGTACTCCTGCCGCCCGACGACAGCAGCAAGCAGGCCTGCGAAGGCCACCAACGAGGTGAACGGCCTGTGCCCAGGGTACCGAGCATTCCTGCGGAGAAACTCTGTGCTTCCGCCTAGCCTCAGGGTGACCGAGCGTGTGTTGCCGGACAGGCCTATCACCCTCGTCATCGCCCGGGTCATGCCCAGCATGAGCCAAGTGAACGGAAGTCCCACCTCCCGCATTATCTCCCCGGCAACCGCGGTATCCTTCCCGCCGCCGTTCAGGAGCAGCGCACGCTGGCGCGGCAGGTACTGGCCGGCCTCGTACTGCCGGGCACGGGGATCAACGCTCAGTAGCACGGGCTTGGTGACATCGAGCTTATTGCGGAATCGTAGTTCGGCCAGGCCGCGCTGGATGTACGTCTCATAGAACTCGATCCCTTCCGCCGAAAGCTGGAGTGGTCGAATCCTGACCACATCGAAATCGTCCAGCGCGTACAGCTGCGGCAGGTACGCCATTCCTATATGAGCCACAATGTGATTGACTACCGACTGATCCGCGACCCGGAACGCGGCTTCAGGCAAACCTGAGATGTCCAGGTATTTCGTCAGCTGGGCGCCCTGGACCTCATAGCGAAATACGCAGCGAGGATAGTCGGCTCGTGCCTCGCTGAACGTCAGCTCCTTCACGGCCGAGGCTCCGCGAGAGGGTGGGCCAGCGGAATCGGATGCCGTGGGGTTACCGGGGAGATTTCTTCGAGCACTGCCAGCACGAGACCATATTCTCTGTCATAGTCGAGCCATGCGTACTGGGGGTTAGGGTTTACCTCGCAGAAATACATCTCACCGTCCGAGCCCATGAGGAAATCCAGCCGGCCGAAGTCGAGGCGCATTGCTTTCATATAACGCAGGATACTACCGGAAATTGATGTAGAGAGTTCGATGGGCTGCCAGCATTCTTCCAGGCCCGTGATGGCGCGCCAGTCAATGCTGCGATCCAGGAAATCCCGCGGCAGCTTGAAGGCGAAGAGATGGTCTCTGACGACGACTACCGTCATGTCAAAGTCGGCCTCGACGTAGCTTTGCACGAACCACGGCAGACTGGGTGCGAGCCGGGACGGGTCGACAGCCGTTGAGAAGATGAACCTGCCGTCGGGGAGCCTCTTGGAGAGAGATTTCACAACTTCGGGGTCGCCTCCGGCTGGGTGCTGAGTATTGAGGCTGGCCCTGAACGGGGGCACGTTGAAGAATTCTGCCGCTCGCATAAGCTGAAGCAGCTTGCCGGCGCGCCTGGGAGCTCCGGGCTCAACGAGCACGAACTTGCTATCGGCCCAGAGCAGGTTTGTCATTTCCGAAAGCAAGTAACGGAGCTCAGCCTGGACGTACCGTTCTTCCGCGCCCCTGGTAACGGGCCAGTCAGGCCATCGCCAATACGCTTTAAATATCTGCTGGCTGCTGCAGCTTCGCCCTGATGGATCCGTCAGGGTAAAGCCGGACGCGTCGAACCAGAATTCATACTGCTGAAATAGATCGGTGTTGAACCGGAAGACCTTGCCAGGCGGCAGCAAAGGAACCAGAAAGTCAACGGTGGCATCATAAGACGTTGTGATGATCAGGAGTAGGCCAGTTTCGCTTTCCTGTGTCACCGACGGGTGCCATGAAGTGTTTCGCACCGCTGCACCTCACGCCTGAAAATGACCAACCGGGAACTGCGAGCGCAATCCGATGGCAGATTCTGCCGAACGCTAGGATGCATGCTCCTGAACGGGCGGAGAAGGATCGGAACCTGGATCTCGCGTGACTGCTCTGGGCGGGCGCTGGCCGCCCAGAGCCCGCTGTTGCTTCTCCAGTGCCTGGCGGGGCACTTCCTCGTTTCGTACTTGCTGAGGCCAGCTGTAAGGAGCCTCGGGCTCTTGATCGGCCGGCAATTCGGTGACGATATCGAAAGGCGTAATCAATGCGCTGTCAGTCATTTCACGTCCCCTAACGGCAACCTTTCCCTGCGCACCGCATGGCGAGTTTACATCCTTGGCCTAGAGATGACAATGCTTAGGTAAAGGTTGGTCGGGGCCGGTTGACATCTGACGCTTTGCCGATTGGTCCTGCCAGGTCGCCTCCTGCGGGCGGCCACGCGTGGCTGATCATCCTCATTTCGTCGAGGTCCTAGCGCGCGGGCGGCCGGTGGCCACGTCGACGGCCAGTTCAGCGGCCAGCCGGAGCATCGCGGGGCGCTCTGAGGCGGCGTACAGCTGCTGGGCCCCGCTGAGCATCCAGTCATCGCCGACCGGGACGATCCGGGCAGTCATGAAGCAGCCCGGCCGCATCGGCGCCAGGGCATCAGGCCCAGCGTTGGCTCGGATGCGGTAGGTCCGGCCATCACCGAGGCTGGCGGCGGCGATCGAGTCCCCGGCGTGCTCACGGATCTCAAAGACGCCGGCCACCACCTCGCGCCAGCTTTGCAGCACCTGGCGGTCGTCATCGGTGAGATCGGGATGCTCCGCGGCGAAGACCTCCGCCACGGTGCGGCCGTCCGCCAGCGGTTGCTGGAGGGTGAAATGGTCTACCACGTTGGTAACGTCGGCCTTGCTGGCGGCCGGGCCGGTGACGTTCTCCTTAAACGCCCGGTCGAGGTGCTCGGAAAAGCGCGGTGAACATGCGAACCCAACCAGTTGGCGCTTCAGCTCGCTGCAGTGCTCCAGCAGGGCGTCCAGCTCTGACGGCTGAGCGCTACTGGCCGCCTTGGTCAGCCATGACTCCCCGCAAGGCCGCCGTGCCGTCTGGGCCCAGCGCAGGCACGTAGGGGATGCGCCAGGCCGCGAGGCGAAGGAGTCATGATGCCTGTCCGGCTGACGGAGTGGCAGTGCGGGCAGGGCGGTACCGGGTCGCCAGTTGGGTGCTCTGGCCGTGGAATGCGGCTGAGTCGGCAGCGAAGACGACGTCGAGCAGGCCGACGTCCTCAAGGCCGGGTGCGATGACCACTTCGTGCTGGGCGATGCCGGCGAGAGTGGCGGTCACCACGTCCGGGGCAGCCATGCGCGGGAGGGCCGACAGGTCCATGCCCTGGACCTCGTGGAACTCCGTGGCAACGATTCCCGGGCAGACGACATGCGCGCTGACACCGGAGCCGTCGAGCTCAGCGGCCAGGACCTGCGTGAACGCGACGGTCCCGGCGAGCGTTCCAGAGTAAAGAGCGCGCTGGCCGCGAGCCTGGACGGCCGGCTCGGGGCCGGAGAACGCGAGCATGCCCGCGATGTTCACGATGGTGCCGGTGCCGCGGGAGATCATGCTGCCCAGCGCCGCCCGCGTGAGCATCGCCGGGGCGACCGACTTCACGTGGACCAGTTCGCGCGCCTTCGCGGCCGGAAGCTCGGCGAGCGGCATGTAGTGCGCGACCCCTGCGTTGTTGACGAGCATGGTCAGCGGCTCCGTGGCGCACAGCTCCGCGACCGCATCGATTCCCTCGTCGGCGGCGAGATCGGCGACCACCACGCGTGCCGAGACCCCGGGCACGGAAGCCGCGACCGCCTCCAGGCGATCACGCCGGCGGCCGACGAGGATCAGGCCGGTCCCGTCCGCCCCAAGCCGTTCGGCGAAGGCCCGCCCGATGCCGGACGAGGCACCGGTGATCAGTGCGAGCGGGGCGCTCATCGGCGCTCCCCCACGGCCAGCGCGGCGAGGAGCTCACGAGCGGTCCGGTAACTGATCCCTGAGGCCGGGCCGGTGATGACCCTTGCCTCTTTCTGGCTGGTGCTGTTCGCAGGCATGGTGATTTTCCTTGCTGTTGAGTGGTGGACAACCCCGGAGCGCTAGCCAGCAAGCACACGCCAGACGGCCTCGAAGGAATCCCACGCATATCCCACGGCTAGCGACTGACGGCAGCGTCTGATGGCATCCAGCTGCATGCGCCTAGCGGACATCGGCAGCGGCGAGCCGCCTGATCTGCTGTTTCGGCTGGTGGCAGGTGTTGGGTTCGAACCAACGTAAGCTTAGCCGACGGTTTTATAGACCCCCCACGAAGGCGCCCTTACCTGGGTAAGCGCAGGTTCGACGCTCGAATTGGGCACGTACTGGGC
>JBEKFH010000200.1:0-8462 GCA_050013415.1 Streptosporangiaceae bacterium
GACCGCATCGAGGAGCTTGGCGGCGAGACCCATGTGATCTTCGTCATCGACGCGCCGCCGGTCGAGCACAAGGACATCGCCGCCCTCCTCGCCGATGCCGATGCCGATGAGGACGCGGGGTCAGTCCCGCTCGCGGCGGGCACGTCGCTGTGGACGGCGCGGGTGAGTTCCGGCAGCCGGGTCCGGCCCGGCGATAGCATCGAGTTTGGCCTGGATGCCGCCAGCCTGCACTTCTTCGACCCGGGCAGCGGGCTGGCGATCGGCCGCGGCCAGCCAGCCGGGGGAGGCGGCACGGCCGGGGGAGGCGGCACGGACTCGTGAGGTTTGTCTTCAGCCCGCCCGCCGATGAGGCCGCGGGCCTGCTGACGCTGCCGTTCGGCGAGCCGCTGGAGGAGTGGCAGGATGAGCGGCTCGTCGAGATCCGCCAGCGGGGCATCTCGCGGCACGTGGTCAGGTTCGTCGCCGACGGCGGCGAGCTCTACGCGCTGAAGTCCATCAGCGAGCGGCTGGCCCGGCGGGAGTACCGGCTGCTGCGGGCCCTCGCCGAGCTGAACGTGCCGGCCGTCGAGGTGGTCGGGATCGTGATCGACCGCGGCCCGGGGGAGGACGCGATCCTGGTCACCCGGTTCCTGGAGTACTCGACGACCTACCGGGCGCTGTTCTCCAGCCCGCGCACCGGCCAGCCCACCGACCGGCTGCTCGACGCCCTGGTGGAGCTGCTCGTCCGGCTGCACCTGTCCGGCTTCTTCTGGGGCGACTGCTCGCTGTCCAACACGCTGTTCCGGCACGACGCGGGCACTCTGGAGGCCTACCTGGTCGACGCGGAGACGAGCGAGCAGCACCCGTCGCTGTCGGCGGGCCAGCGGTCCTGGGACCTCGAGCTGGCCGCCGAGCGGATCTGCGGCGAGCTCTTCGACCTCGCGGCCGGCGGCATGCTGCCCGCCGAGGTGGACCCGGTGCAGACCGCCGGCCAGCTGCGGCCCCGGTACGAGGGCCTCTGGGAAGAGCTGACCAGGGAGGAGACGCTGCGGCCTGACGAGCAGCGCTACCGTATCGCCGAGCGGCTGCGGCGGCTGAACGAGCTCGGCTACGACGCGGACGAGGTGGAGCTGATCAGCGCCCCGGACGGCACCAGGCTGAATGTCAGGACCAAGGTCGCGGAATCCGGCCGCCGCAGCAGGGAGCTATTCCAGCAGGCCGGGATCAGCGCCGACGAGAACCAGGCCCGGCGGCTGCTCAACGACATCGCCAGCTTCCGCGGTTACCTGGAGCAGCGGGACGGCGTCCCGGTGTCCGAGACGGTGGCGGCTCACCTCTGGGTTCAGGAGGTCTACGAGCCCGCCCTGGCCGCGGTCCCGGCCGACCTGCGCGACCGGCTCGCGCCGCCGGAGATCTTTCACGAGATCCTGGAGCACCGCTGGTACCTGTCCGAGCGGGAGGGCCGCGACGTGGGTACCACGACGGCCGCGCAGTCCTACGTCGACACCGTGCTGCCGCAGGTGCCCCAGCCGCTGGCGGTGTCGATCGAGGACCTGACCGGGCCGCCGGACGGCGCGGCGGGTTAGGCCAGGCTGGGTGATCGGCGCTCGCGGTTCACGCCGGGCTGGGGTGATCGGCGCTGGCGGTCTCGCGGCGGGCCTGGCCTTTCCTGGCGAAGTACCGGCCGAGCGCGATCGATCCGAGAATCCCCAGCCCGGTCGCGACCAGAGGCAGCATCTGATCGTAGTTGTAGGCGGTCGAGAAACTGGCCTGGCGGATGATGAGCGCCGTCACCGCGGCCTGGATCAGGAACAAGGCCGCCCACCAGTAGCTGATGACATACATGGTGGTGCGGAAGCCCCGGTAAGCGCTCCACATCTTGTCGAAGGTCGCCATGCCGTCATGGCTGCCGTCCGTGCCATATCGCTGAGCCATGTAGAAGACCACCGGCTTGCGGGCCAGCACGCACGAGCCCAGGAAGATCAGGCCGATGAGGGCGGTGGCGGCGCAGTCCTTGTAGAGCAGCACCTTGGGATTCGTGCTGCCGAGGAGGGCGATGATCGCCGATATGATGGTAAAAGAGAAGATCGCCGCCGAAGCGCCGCTGAACGTGCGCGCTTTGATCCAGATCGCCAGCCCGCCCGTGACCGGGCCGATACTGCCGACCAGGTAGCTGACAACGTCGCTGGCGCCCAGCCCCTTGGCAAGGTGGAACAGCCCGATACTGCCGCCGATCTCTATCAAGGTGACCAGGGCGTTGAAGAACATTCCCTTCCTGGCGGGATGATCCTTGAGCCCTTGGGCAATCTCGTCATGCACCGTCGGCACGGAGAAAATCATAGGTCGGTTCGACCGCGTCGACGAGCCCACCCAGACCGGCCAGGCAGTCCACCTGCTGCGGATCCTGCGCGGTAACCTCGGGTCTGTTCGTTCCGACGCTCTGGTGAGATGGACTCGTCCCTCTCATGGGAGAGCCCCGATCTCCATGGGAGCGGAGGTCATGAGCCGAGCCCACAGTTCTCGCGTGGTCGCGGGCATAGATTCCTCGACGCAGTCCACCAAGGTCGTGCTGTGCGATGCCGCCGACGGCACGGTGGTCGGCCGCGGCAGCGCGCCGCATCCGGCGGGCACCGAGGCCGATCCTGCCGCCTGGTGGGCGGCGCTGCGGCAGGCCGGCGACGGACTGCTCGATCGCGCCGCCGCTGTCGGCGTGGCCGGACAGCAGCACGGCATGGTCGTGCTGGACGAGGACGGCCGGGTGATCAGGCCCGCGCTGCTCTGGAACGACCTGCGGTCCGCCGCCGCGGCCGGCGAGCTGATCACCGAGCTTGGCGGCCCGTCCTGGTGGGCGGACACGACCGGCAGCGTGCCGACGGCCTCGTTCACGGTGACCAAGCTGCGCTGGCTGGCCGAGCACGAGCCGGCCAGCGCGGCCCGCGTGGCGGGCGTGCTGCTGCCGCACGACTGGCTGACCTGGCGGCTGGCCGGCGGCGGCCCGGGGACCGGCTGGCCCGCGGCTGGCAGCGGCGCCATGGCTGGCGTCACCCCGGTCACCGACCGGGGTGACGCGTCGGGCACCGGCTACTTCTCCCCGGCCACCGGGCACTGGCTGACCGAGGTCGCGGTGGCCGCGCTCGGCCATGAGCCGGCCCTGCCGAGAGTCGCCGGCCCGGGTGAGGCCATGGCGGTGGCCGGCCCGCCGGGCCCGGACGGCCCCGTGATACAGGCGGGCACGATCCTCTCCGCGGGCACCGGCGACAACATGGGCGCGGCGCTCGGCCTCGGCCTGGCGCCCGGCGAGGTCGCGATCTCGATCGGCACCTCCGGCACGGCGTTCGCGGTCAGCGAGGTTCCGGCCGCCGATCCGTCCGGCCTGGTCGCGGGTTTCGCCGACGCCACCGGCCGTTTCCTGCCACTCGTCTGCACGATCAACGCCGGCCTCGTGCTGTCCGCCATGGCGGGCTTGCTCAGCACCGATATGAACGGATTGTCGGGGCTGGCCCTGGCCGCAGAGCCCGGCGCCGCTGGCGTCACCCTGCTGCCGTACCTGGACGGCGAGCGCACCCCGGACCGGCCGGCCGCCACCGGCGTGCTGCGTGGCCTGACCACGCGTAACGCGACCAGGGAGAACCTGGCCAGGGCCACCGTCGAGGCCGTGCTCGCCTCGCTCGCCGAGGCTGCCGGGTACCTGGCCGGCTGCGGCGTCGACCAGCGCCGGGTGCTGCTGATCGGCGGCGGGGCCCGCTCCGAGGCGGCCTGCCGCCTGGCCCCCGGCATCTTCGGGGCGCCCGTCGGCGTGCCCGAGCCCGACGAGTACGTCGCGATCGGCGCCGCCCGGCAGGCCGCCTGGGCGCTGGCCGGGACCCCCGCGCCGCCCGGCTGGCCGCGCCGCGGCGTCGCCGAGTACTCCGGCCCGCCGGAGCCGCTGGTTCGCGAGCGCCACGTGGCGCTGCGCGAGGATACTGCCAGCTGGTCGTAGACGGCGTTCGGCACGTGCCGGGAGATGCGTCGCGCGACCTGGAGAGAAAGGACCAGCACGTGAGCATGGGGGCCTATATCCCGACCAGCGCCGATCTATTCTCGTTCGGCATCTGGACAGTGGGCTGGCAGGGCGTCGATGTCTTCGGGGCCGCGGTGCGGCCGCCGATGCCGGCCGAGCGCGCCGTGCGCAAGCTGGCGGAGCTCGGCGCGCACGGGGTGAACTTCCATGACAACGACGTGTTCGACTTCGACGCCACGCCGGCCCAGCGGGCGGAGCGGATCGCCGCGTTCCGCGCGGCGCTGGACGAGACCGGGCTGGTGGTCACGACCGCGACGACGAACCTCTTCTCGCACCCGATGTTCCGGGACGGCGGGTTCACGGCCAACGACAGGGACGTGCGCCGCTTCGCGCTGTCCAAGGTCATGCGCAACCTCGACCTCGCGGCTGAGCTCGGCGCGAAGATCTACGTGTGCTGGGGCGGCAGGGACGGGGCCGAATCGGGCGCGGCCAAGGACGTGCGCGCCGCGCTGGACCGCTGCAAGGAGGCGTACGACATCCTCTGCGGGTACGTGCTCGACCAGGGGTACGACATCAGGTTCGCGCTCGAGCCCAAGCCCAACGAGCCGCGCGGCGACATCCTGCTGCCCACCGCCGGGCACGCGCTGGCGTTCATCACCGAGCTTGAGCACCCCGAGATGGTCGGGCTCAACCCGGAGGTCGGGCACGAGGAGATGTCCGGGCTCAACTACGCCCATGCCATCACCCAGGCGCTCTGGCACGGCAAGCTGTTCCACATCGACCTGAACGGGCAGCACGGGCCCCGCTATGACCAGGACCTGAGGTTCGGGGCGGGCAATGCGCGCGGCGCGTTCTGGGTGGTGGACGCGCTGGAGGCGGGCGGTTACGACGGCCCGGTGCACTTCGACTACAAGCCGCCGCGCACCGAGGACGACGACGGCGTCTGGGTGTCGGCCGCCGCCTGCATGCGCAATTACCTGATCCTGCGGGAGAAGGTCCGCGCGTTCCGCGCCGATCCCGAGGTCGCGGCGGCGCTGCGCGCGGCCCGCGTCGATCAGCTGTCGCTGCCGACGCTGGCGGACGGGGAGAGCTGGCGGGACATCCGCGATCTCGTTCCCGACGCCGCGGCGATGGGGGAGCGCGGGATGGCGTTCGAGCGGCTCGACCAGCTCGCGCTGGAGTACCTGTACGGCGTCCGGTGATCTCGCGAACAGGTCGCTGCCCGCTGGCGGCCAGATAGTTACGGACCATGTGAACCCTGCTGGCGAGCTGATGGGGAGCTGATGGGGAGCTGATAGCGGGCGCCAGGTGCGTCGCGGGGGTAATGCGCCTGTTGCGACGGTGATGCCCGCATGCGATCGTGGTTCGGTGGGTTCAGGCTCAGGATCGGCGGGGGAGGCGCGCGGCTCCGGCGGGCTGGCTGTGGCCGGCGCGGTTCTGCTGGTTTTCGGCGTGACCGCCGGGCTCGCGGGCGAGGTGCTGCACTCGGGGTTCCCGGCCGCCTCGCGGCTGCTGTTCCTGGCGGGTGTGGCCTTGGTCTCCGCTGGCCTGCTCTGCGGCGTGATGCTGATCGCTGTGGTCGTCGCGGCCCTGTTCAGGAGCGATTCGGAGCGGGGCGCCGGGGAGTGGCAGCGGGACACTGGCGATACGGGGCAGGCCTCTGGTGAGTGGGAGCGGGACCCGGGCGAATGGGAGCGGCGCGCTGGCGAGCGGGCGCGAGGCGCCGGCGAATGGGAGCGAGGCGGTGGCGAGCGGGCGCGGGGCGCTGCCGAATGGGAGTCGCGCTCGGCCGCTGAGGACGGGTGGCTGACCTCACTGCGTTCGGGCGACGGCAGGCTGGCTCCCGCGATGCGCCGCCCTGCCCTGAACCAGGGCCCTCCGGAACGCCCGTCTCCGGAGCGCCCGTCTCCGGAACGCCCGTCTCCGGAACAAGTGGCGCCGGATGATGCCACTGCTGAGCCGCCGGATGATGCGACCCCGGAGTGGCTGTTCCCCGACCGCCGGTCGCCGGAGCGGCGGTCTGCGGAGCGCCGGTCGCCGGCCCGCCGGTCGCCGGAGCGCCGGTCTCCCGACCGCCGGTCGCCGGAGCGGCGGTCTGCGGAGCGCCGGTCGCCGGACGGCCGGTCGCCGGATCGCCGGTCGCCGGACGGCCGGTCTGCGGAGCGCCGGTCGCCGGAGAGCGCCGATGCAGAGCGCCTGAATCCGGAGCAAGGCCTGCCGGACGACACATTCCCGCGATGGCAGCTTCGGGAGCTGCCGTCCCCGGAGCGGCATGCTCTGGAGCGTGCCGCTGCAGAACCTGCGTATCCGGAGAACGGGCTGCCAGGCGACGCGTCCCCGGCGTGGCGGGCAGCGGAGGGTCCCGACGTGGAGCGCCCGTACCCGGAGCAGATGCCGGAGCGGCTGCCGGCGGAGCAGATGCCGGAGCGGCTGTCGGCGGAGCGGCTGTCGCCCGAGCAGGCCGACGCGGGAATTCCGCATGCGGAGCGAGACCTAACGGACGATCCGTCCCCGGAACGGCAGTCGCCGGAGCGCCCCGCCGCTGAGCTGCCGGATCCGGAGCGAGGGCTGGCGACTGATCCGTCCCCGAGGTTGCCGCCTCCTGAGCTGTCGTCGCCGGAGCGCCGGTCACCAGAGCCGGACTCGCCTGTTCCGTTCTCCCGCGCTGCTGGGACCCGGCCCTCGGCCGTTCCGGCGTCTCATTCTGCTGATCTGCTGTCGCATCCCCCTGGGTCACCGGGCATCTCTCCGGCATTTCCGTCAGCACCTTCGCCCGGTCCGCCGGGTCCGCCCGGCAGTTACCAGCCTGGTCCGCCGGAGACTTCCCAGCCTGGTCCGCCGGGGAGCTCCCCGCCTGGTCCGCCGGGCACTTCCCAGCCCGGCCTCCAGCATCCATATTCACTCTCTGCGTCTCCGCCCGGCGCAAGGTCCCCCGATCCATCGGAAGACGGGCCCAGGGCAACGACTCCGCCAGCAGGTCTGCTAAATCCGCAGCCCTCGACCGGACAGCGAGCGTTCGCACGCTTCGACGACGAGGTGACGATGGTGCCCCGGTATCCGGTCGGCCTGCGGCCGGACGATGAGTTCCGGCCAGCGACAATTCCCCGGCCGGACGATGCTCGCCGGGATGAGGCCGCTCCGCGGCCGGATGCTGCTCTCCGGTCTGCGAACGTTACCCAGCCGGATGCTGCTCCTGCGTCTGCGAAAAGTCCCCAGCCGGATGCTGCCCGGTATGACGCAGTTCCTCGGCCCAACGCTGCCCAGGGCGCCCACGCTCAGGGCCCCCGCGCTGCGCCGGTTACAGGCGCATATCCTGGCCGCGTCAATGGCCAGCGTTCGTCGTCCGAGACTGGTTCCCGGGTGCGCAGGGCAATCGACTCGCTGCCTGATGCTAGGAACGGGACCCGGTCCGATCTCGCGAGCGGCGGCTCGCGCGATGTCGCGAGCGGCGGCTCGCGCGATGTCGCTAACGGCGCCTGGCCCGATCGTGCTAACGGCGGACCGGCCGATCTCCCGAATGGCCGGCTAGTGAGATCGCAATATGCCGCCCCGCTCGAGTTCGAGACTCATCCGGTGCCGGCGCCGGCGCAGCCGGAGCCACCGGGACAGGTGCCCGCGCCAGACCATCTCGCGGACTACGGATCCAGCCCGCACCAGGAAGCATCGGACGACACAGCCCCGCTGCCGGTCGTCCTTCCCGGCGGTTCCGCGCGTGAGCCAGACCCTTCTCCGGATTCTGCGCATGGCTCCGGCTCACCCGGCTACCAGGCCGAATCGGCCGCATCGGCCTGATCTCGCCTGATCCCGCGGGGTTCCCGCGCCCTTCACAGACGTCAGAATTCTCGCCCGGACCTGCCTACGCCGCGTAACCTGCTAAAGCCCGTAGTGAGAGCACCGGCCACCCTGGGGGACCGTCAAGCCAGCGACCGTTGCATCAGCACGGTGTCGATCCAGCGGCCGTGCTTGTATCCGACCTGGGTCAGCCGTCCGGCCTCGGTGAACCCGAGGGCCTTGTGCAGCGCGGTAGATGCCGGATCGCCGCTGTCGGCGATAACCGCGATCACCTGACGGGCGCCGGCGGCGGAGCACGACGACAGGAGCGCGCTCAGCAACTGCCGGCCTATGCCCCGGCCGGTCATGTCCGGCGCCATAAAAACAGAGTCCTCGACGGTATGCCGGTACGCGGATTTACGCCGCCACGGGCCAGCGTAGGCATACCCGGCGATCTGGCCGTCAGCCTCGGCGACGAGGAAAGGCAAACCAAGATCATGGAGCAGGCCAAGAAGCTCATCCCACTCCTGCACCCCTCGCGGAGTCTCCTCGAACGTCGCTACGGTGTGCTTGACATACCAGGCGAAGATCTCGGCAACGGCGCCGAGGTCGTCAGAGGTCACCGGCCTGAGCGCCGCGTTCAGCCTTGCTCGCTCCATTTCTCGCGAAACTCCTCAATCAGCCGCCCAGCCTCAGCCTCGCTAATCTCCAC
>JBEKFH010000201.1:0-8417 GCA_050013415.1 Streptosporangiaceae bacterium
AGCCGCCCCCCGGGACGCAACGCGGCTCGCCGAGCTGCTCCGCGAGGCGGTCGCCATCGGCGACGGGCCGACTGCGCTGCGTTTCCCGCGGGGCACGGTGTCGGCCGAGATCCCGGCCATCGGCAAGCTCGGGACCATGGACGTGCTGAGCGCGCCCGGCCGCCAGGGCGGCGCCGGCGATGGCCAGCCGCGCAATGCCGGCCGCCCGGCCGGCGACAGTCACCCGGCCGGCAACGGCCTCCCGGGAGGCGATACTCACCCACTCGGCGACACTCACCCGGCCGGCGAGGACGTGCTGCTGATCGGGGTCGGCCCGATGGCGGGCGTCTGCCTGCAGACGGCCGGGCGCCTCGCCGACCAGGGCATCGGCGTGACCGTGGTGGATCCCCGCTGGGTCAAGCCACTGGACGAGGCGCTCATCGAGGCGGCGCGCAGGCACCGGCTCGTGGTGACAGTCGAGGACAACGGGCGGTCCGGGGGGTTCGGTGACGCGGTCTGCCGGCTGCTGCGCGATCATGACGTGGATACCCCGGCCAAGACCTTCGGCCTGCCGCAGCAGTTCCTGCAGCATGGCGACCGCGCCGAGATCCTGGCCGATGAGGGGCTCACCCCGCAGCATCTCGCCAGGGAGATCACCGCTGCGGTGGTCCGCCGGACCCCGGAATTGGTGCACGGCCCGCACGCCTGACAGGGACAATCGCCAGCATGGACACGCTCGAGGTCGCCATCGTCGGATCGGGGCCGGCCGGCCTCTATACCGCCGAGGCGCTGATCAAGCAGGCCGCCGCGCTCGATCCCCCGCGCTCCGTCCGGGTTGACGTGATCGACCGGCTGCCAACGCCGTACGGGCTGGTCAGATACGGGGTGGCGCCCGACCACAAGTCGATCAAGTCGATCGCCGACTACCTCCGCGGCGTGCTCGAGCATGACGCGGTCAGCTTCGTCGGCGGCGTGCATCTCGGCGTTGACGTGACTACGGATGAGCTGCTGGCCTGCTACGACGCGGTGGTGTACGCCACCGGAGCGATGCGCGACCGGCGGCTCGGCATTCCCGGCGAGGACCTGCCCGGCAGCTTCGCCGCCACCGACTTCGTGAACTGGTACTGCGGTCATCCCGACATCGACCCCGCCGCCTTCACCCTGGACGCCGAGTCGGTCGCGGTCATCGGTGTCGGCAACGTGGCGGTGGACGTGGCCAGGATCCTGGTCAGGGATCCCCGTGAGCTGCGCGAGACCGACGTCTCGCAGCCGGTGCTCGACGCGCTGATGGCAAGCAAGGTCCGCGAGGTCCACATGATCGGCCGCCGCGGCCCGGCGCAGGCCAAGTTCACCACCAAGGAACTGCGCGAGCTGGGCGAGCTCGACGGGGTGGACGTCGTAGTCGGCGATGGTGAGGCCGACCTTGACGCGTTCGACCCGACCGGCGAGAGCGCCAGCCTGGCATTGTCCGACCGGCACGTCCGCGGCAACTACAAGGTGATCTCCGACTGGGCCGCGCGTGGCGCAGTCGGCGGGGGGCGCAGGCTGGTCATCCGGTTCTGGCTGCGGCCGGTCGAGATTCACGGGCCGGAGCGGGTATCCGGTCTCACCCTGGAGCGCACCAGGCTGGACGCCGGCGGCGCGTTCACCGGGACCGGCGAGTACGAGACTCTCGCCGCGCAGATGGTGCTGCGCAGCGTGGGGTATCAGAGCGTGCCGCTGCCCGGGATCCCGTTCGACGACCGCTCGTCCACCGTGCCGAACGCCGATGGCCGAGTGCTCGGCCCGGACGGCGCCCCGCTGCCCGGCGAGTACGTGGCCGGCTGGCTCAAGCGCGGGCCCACCGGGGTGATCGGCACCAACAAGTCCGACGCGGCGCAGACCGTAAGGTCGCTGCTCGCCGACCTGGCCGGCGGTCCCGGCCCGGACGACGTCCCGCTGCCCCGCGCCGGGTTGCTGCCCTATCCGGAGGCCGCACCCGGCCCCGTCGCTGAGGCGGGCGCCAGGGCGCGTCTCGGCGAGGTGCTCTCGGGCCGCGGCATCCGGCCGGTGAGCTACGCGGACTGGCTCAGGATCGAGACCGCCGAAAGGGAACTCGCCGCCTCACTCGGCCGCGGCGGCCGGGTCAAGCTGGCGAGCCGGGACGACATTTACCATGCCTGCGGCCTCGTCACCCGCTGACCCGCGCCAGGTTCCGGATGACAAGTCGATGCGGGTGCCAGTGGCGCGCCCCGCAGGCGGCAGACGGCGAGTTCCCATAGCCGCTGCGAGCGCTCGGCCGCCAGGACGGTTACCCGGCCGATGTCGATCCGGCGACGGCGGGCCGCAGGGCTATCTGCGGGTTCCTGCTGTCTGCGGACATCCTCCAGGCACCCGGCGATTCGCCCGGCCAGGCAGGAGAGCTGGAAGAGCTCGGCCTCCCTGGCCGACACGGGGCGGTCGGGGATCTGGCCGAGCAGGGCGTCGGCCTGGGCGAGCCCGCCCATGAACCGCGCTGCTGTGAACTCGTCGTCCGCGTCGAGCTGCGCGCCGGCCGCCGCCTGCTCCAGCGCGGTGGCGACCTCGCCGAGCTGGCGGGCCAGGGAGCTGACCGGCAGCCGACAGCAGGCACCGAAGCTGAGCGCGGTGCAGGCGTCAACGCAGTCGGGATGCAGCCACGGCGGGTCCCGCCGCGGGTCGTCGGCTCTCTCGCCGTCCAGGTATCGCCACGGATCGTCGTCCCACCACCGCATGCACCAGCCTCCTTCAACCTCGAACTTATATTCGAGATTAGGCCGACCCGCTGACAATCCGCGGCCGGCCGGCTAGAGCGCAGGTCAGGCAGATCACGTACAGGCAGAGCGAGCGGAACGCCGATTTAGGGGGGGTGAACGGCGGCGCCGCTCACATGGCGGACCATACGCAGAATGTGCCAGCTCGGATGGACTTCTGGGCTGCTTAGCAAGGACAGCGGTTGATGCCGTCAGCTGAGGTAGCGGACCTGCTCAGATGCGAGCAGGTCGCGGACGTATTCGGGGACATGCACACGGCCGTCAGAGTCTTTGGGGTACGACGATTCGGCAGCACGTACGGCCAGCAGTTGCTCATGCACGTCGTCAAGGCGGTCCTGTGCCACCACGATCACGCCGTCGCGATCACCAACCACCACATCCCCCGGGGCTATGCGGACGCCGCTGATCACGACCGGCAGGCCGACGGTGCCGGGCCCAGACTGAGCTGCGGAGTTCGGTGAGATGCCGCTGGCGAAGACGGGGAGGCCGGTGGCGATGATGCCGTCACAGTCGCGAGCGAGGCCGTCGGTGACGATGGCGGTCACTGCCGCGCTCACAGCCATGGCGGCGAACAGGTCGCCGATGACCGCCGATCCCTTGAATGCCTCGGTCGCCGCCACTATCACGTCTCCTGGCTGAGCGATCTCAAATGCAGCAAGGATGGCGAGCGCGTCATCAGGGCCGGCATAGCAGGTGAGGGCCGCTCCAGCGAATGCTGATGATTCTGGATTGATCGCCTTGATCTGATAGCCGAGGGCCCCGCGCCCGTCCATGGCATCAGCGAGGTGGACCGTTGCAGCGCCGGAGAATCTTCCGACGGACCGCGCATCCGGCCGGGGAAAGCCACGGCGGACGGTGAGCAGCGGCCGCTCGTTGATCAACCTGCCTCCTCGGTAATGTGATCACCGGTACCAGCCCGAATATATAGCGCGTTATGTTGACCAGCGATCGCATACAGTTGCGCCGCCGGAGCCGAATGTATCGGCCGATACTTGCGCTCCGCATGTCGGCCGTGCCGCCACCGCCCGTGACGGCAGTCGGAGTGCCCCAGTGCCGTCCGAGATAGGGCTCGACGGTCGCTCGGCTTGAAAGGTGCAGAGAAACCCGAACATGTGGATCCTGGTACCCGGCGCGGAGCCGGGCAGGATGACCACTGGCATTCTGCTGTAGCGAGAAGCTTGCGGAAACGCTCTAGGTGCCCTCGGTGACCTCAGCCGACTGGCGGATCAGTGACGTGAGCAGCGCCCGGGTGCGGACGGCGTCCTCGCCGCGGCCGAACTCGCCGGCCACGAAGTCGGTCACCCCGGCCTGCGCCAGCGCCATGATCTGCGCGCCGACGGTCTCCTCGTCGCCGGTGATGGCCACGTCCGCCGGGCCCGCGGCGCCCTCCCGGTCGAGCATCGCGCGGTAGGACGGCAGCTGCCCGTAGATCGCGAAGATCCTGGCGGCCCGGGTGCGGGCCAGATCGGTGTCATCAGTGACGCACACCGGCAGGATGCAGACGACCCGCGGGGCAGGCCGCCCTGCGGCCTGCGCCGCGCTGTTGATCGCGGGCGCGACGTAGTCCCGCACCGTGGCCGGCCCGGTCATCCACAGCACGGTGCCGTCGGCCCGCTGGCCGGCCAGCCGGAGCATCGCCGGGGCCAGGGCGGCCAGCAGCACGGGCACGCGGCCGGCCCGCGGCACGGAAAGGCCGATCTTGGCCCGCATGGTGTCGCCGGCGAAATCGGCCGCCTCGCCGTTCAGCAGCGGCAGCAGGATCGACAGGTACTCACTCATGTGCCGGGCCGGGCGCTCGAAGCTGTACCCGTACATGTCCTCGATCACGATCTGGTGGGACAGCCCGATGCCGAGTGCGAGCCGTCCGCCGGTGGCCAGCGCGACGGTCAGCGCCTGCTGGGCCAGAGCGGCCGGATGCCGTGGGTACGTCGGAACCACGGCGGTGCCGAGCTCGATTTCCGGCACCTGGCTGCCGGCCACCGCCAGCGCGGTCAATGCGTCCAGGCCGAAGATGTTCGAAATCCAGGCGGAGGCGAAGCCGTCGTCGGCGGCCTGCCGTAGCTGGTCACGAAGCTCGGTGAGCGCGCCAGGACCAGTCTGGTCGGTCAGGGACATGCCAATGCGCATAGGTCATTCTCCGTTCAGGTCGGCGGGAACTCCCACTGGCTGGGCAGTCCGCCGGACTATCCGTTCCGCTGGATTGTCCGATCGTGGCGGTCATGGCTGGCTCGCGCAAGTGACGCAGGCCCGCGCTACGGTGGCGGCCGACCGCGCGCGACAGGCCCTGCCGGAAGAAACCGGGGCAGGATACCCTGAGCAGGTCGGACAGCTGACGACCAATCGCAACCCGCGGGCACCGCAATCTTTGGCAGGCGCGCCGCTGGGGACAATAGGGACATGAGTGTGGACCAGGCCAGCCCCCCGCGGGGCGATGGAAAGAAAGGCGCGGGCAAGACCACGGGAAGGCTGCAAGAAGTGAGTTCCCGGGTGCCGCAGGTTGCCGCCGACGGGCAGCGTCCCGCCGACGGGCAGCGTCCCGCCGACGGGCAGCGTCCCGCACCCGCAGGAGCTGCTGAGCCGGTACGGGCGAACGGCGCGCGGCGCGATGCTGGCCGGCCCGCCGTCTCGGGCGGCCCCGCATCGGCTGAGCTGCCGCCTGATCGCTACCTCGACCGCGAGGAGAGCTGGCTCCACTTCAGCGAGCGGGTGCTGGAGCTTGCCGAGGATGCGGACGTCCCGCTGCTGGAGCGGGTGAGGTTCGCTTCCATCTTCGCTGGCGCCCTCGACGAGTTCTTCATGGTTCGCGTGGCGGGCCGGATCCGGCGGATGGCCACGGGCCTGCCGGTCGAGAACGCCACCGGGCGGCCGGCCAGGGAGATACTCGAGCGCACTCTGGAGATGGCCAGGAAGCTGTCCGCCCGGCATGCCCGGTGCTTCACCGACTCCCTCGTGCCCGCCCTCGGACACGAGGGGATTGAGATCCTGCGCTGGAAGGAGCTCGTGCCGGACGAGCAGGAGAGTTTGCAGGGGCTCTTCCGCGAGCGCATCTACCCGGTGCTCACTCCGCTGGCCGTCGACCCCGCGCATCCCTTCCCGTTCATCTCAGGCCTTTCGCTCAGCCTGGCGGTGACCATCGCCGATCCGAAGACCGGCGCGACGATCTTCGCGAGGGTCAAGGTGCCGCCGCTGCTGCCCAGGTTCATGAGCGTGTCGCCGAACAGGTACGTCCCGATCGAGGACGTGATCGCGGCCCATCTCGGCGAGCTTTTCGTCGGGCTGGACGTGATCGAGCACTTCGCGTTCCGGGTGACCCGGATCCGTGACCTTGAGATCGATGAGGATGTCACGGAGAACCTGCTGCAGTCGCTGGAGCGCGAGCTGATGCGGACCCGGTTCGAGCCTGCCGTCCGGCTCGAGGTGGAAGAGTCGATCTCCGCGGACGTGCTCAACAGGCTGGTCACCGAACTCGACGTGCACCCGCGCGCCGTCTACCGGCTGACTGGGCCGCTGGACCTGTCGGGCCTGTCGGCCATCGCGGATCTGGACATGCGCCAGCTGAAGTACCTCGCGTTCGTGCCGGCCGAGACCGCGCTGCCGCAGGACACCAGCGTTTTCGCCACGCTCGCCGATCACGATGTGCTCGTGCATCACCCGTATGACTCGTTCACCGCGAGCGTGCAGCGCCTGGTGGTATCCGCCGCGGCGGATCCCCGGGTGCTCGCGATCAAGCACACGCTCTACCGCACGAGCGGCGACTCGGAGATCGTCGACGCGCTCATCGACGCGGCCGAGGCCGGCAAGCAGGTCGTGGTGGTGGTGGAGATCAAGGCCCGCGGCGACGAGCGGGCGAACATCGCCTGGGCGCGCAAGCTGGAGCAGGCTGGCTGCCATGTGGTGTACGGATTCGTCGGCCTGAAGACTCACTGCAAGATGGTGCTGGTGGTGCGCGAGGACTCCGACGGGTCGCTCCGTCGCTACTGCCACATCGGCACCGGAAACTATCACCCGAAGACGGCCCGGCTTTACGAGGACTACGGCCTGCTCACGGCCGACAAGACCGTCGGCGAGGATGTCACTGACCTGTTCAACCACCTCACCGGTTACAGCCGGAAGAGCGACTACCGGCGGCTGCTCGTGGCCCCGGAGCGGGTGCGGGCGGGCCTGGTGGAGCAGATCGACGAGCAGGCCGAGCGCGCTCGCGCTGGCCTGCCCGCGCGCATCCAGATGAAGTGCAACGCCATCATCGACGAGCCGACCATCGACTCGCTGTACCGCGCGTCGCGCGCGGGCGTGCCCATCGACTTGTGGGTGCGCGGGATCTGCGCGCTCCGGCCGGGCGTTCCCGGCATGTCGGAGACGATCCGGGTCCGCAGCATCGTGGGCCGGTTCCTTGAGCATTCGAGGATCTACGCGTTCGGCCGGGGGAACCGGAACTCCCCTGGCGAGGCCTGGATCGGCAGCGCCGACCTCATGCACCGGAACCTGGACCGGCGGGTGGAGCTCCTTGTGCGTGTCACCGACCCCGCCCAGCAGGCTGAGCTGCGCAGTCTCATCGACCTGGCGATGGATGCGGGGACGTCGTCCTGGTGGCTGGGCCCTGATGGCCTGTGGACCAGGCATCACCTGGGCGATAATGGCTCACCCTTGCGCGATCTGCAGAGCCATCTGATCCGGCTGCGGCAGGTCCGGGCCGCCGATGGCTGATCCGGCGGTGGCTGATCCGGCGGTGGCCGGGATCGGCGCGTCAGGCGAGATTCGGGCAGCGGGCGGGGTGCTGTGGCGCCACGGAGACCATGGCGTCGATGTGGCCCTGATTCACCGCGACCGCTATGACGACTGGACCTTGCCTAAGGGCAAGTGCGAGCCCGGCGAGCACGCGCTCGCGACGGCGGTGCGCGAGATCGCGGAGGAGACCGGGATCGGGGTGACGCTGGGCCGGTGCCTCGGGCAGACGCGCTACGACAGCGGCGGCCGGGTCAAGCTCGTCGATTACTGGGCAGCGCGCTCCGCTGATCGCAGCGCCTTCGTCCCCAACGACGAGGTGGACGCGATGGAGTGGGTTCCCGCCGCCGCGGCGCCTGGCAGGCTGACCTACCAGCGGGACGCTTCGCTGCTCGCGCAGTTCACCCGCGGTCCAGCCGATACCGTTCCGATCATCCTGCTCCGGCATGCCTCAGCCGGCAGCAAGCGAACCTGGCACGGCGACGACCTGGCCAGGCCGCTGGATCCTGGCGGCGCCGCCGACGCCGAGCGGCTCGCACCGCTGCTGGCCTGCTTCGGCTCATGCCGCGTGATCAGCTCCCCTGCCACGCGCTGCGTGGCGACCGTCACGCCCTACGTGGCGCTGGCCGGCACGACGGCGGAGACAGATGCCGGCCTCACCGCGGGGCCTGAGAGCGGCCCCGGCGTGAATCTGCTAAAGCTCGCCGGGCGAATCGTCGACCAGGATCAGCCGACGCTTATCTGCGCTCATGGCGAGAACCTGCCGGTACTCCTGGCGGCGATCTGCGCTCGCCTCGCGGCCAGCCCGCCGGCCGGCCCGTCGCTGCGCAAGGCGGCCTGGTGGGTCCTACATGTCGCCAAAGGCACTCTGATAGCCGCCGATCGTTATGATCTCGCGGCTGCCGTGCCGTCGTCTCCAGACGCCGTCGTGCCGTCGTCGCAGGA
>JBEKFH010000202.1:0-8398 GCA_050013415.1 Streptosporangiaceae bacterium
GCGGTAAGGCGCAGGATCGCGGACGGCTGGGTTTTGTGCTCGTCGGCGATCTGGGCAAGGGACTCCTTGCCCCCGGTGGTGTGCTCGATCATCTTTGACTCCTGTCTAGACGTCTTCGGCTAGGCGTCTTCGGGCGTTTGCCGCGCTCGCAGAGAATTGCCGCTTCATCCAAGCAGGGAACGGGCAGGCGGCGGGAAATCGGGTTCACAGTACTACCGACGGGGCTGCGGACCTGTCGGCCCAGGGTCGGTTAGCATGCACGGAGTCTCCCGCCGGTGTAGCTCAGTTGGCAGAGCAGCCGTCTTGTAAACGGCAGGTCAGCGGTTCGATCCCGCTCACCGGCTCGCGCTTCCCGCATGCCCACTTAGCTGCACTGAAAGCACGTCCTCTTGCTCCTTCAGCGGTGCGGTTGCACGGACCTGCGGCATGGGCACAGGGTCTCCGGCCTGCGTACTGGGCCCCTGGCCTTTGGTCATGCGAGCAGCCGGTCCCAGTCGTCTGGCCAGATGTTGCCGGTCTGGTAATAGCCGATCGAGCGCTGGAAACGCAGCACGGCCTCACGGGTTAGCTCCTGGTAGGTGCCATTGGCCCAGACTGAGTTCGGATCTGAGATGCCGGGAACGAAGCCCTTGCGGATGAGGGCTTGCTGGATCTCGCGGATATAGGGGCGGTCGGCCGCGTGGAAGCCGCCATGCGAGACGTTCGGACCAGTGATGAGGCCGAAATAGTTCTCCGGGGCTAGTGGCCAGGGCGGCACGTGACCCGGCTGGCCGGTGAGGTGCGGCGGCGGTCCCTCGCCGTGCAGCGCCTCCAGTACCCCCGGGTAGGCCCAGTCGAGATCGGCCGGTATCCCCGCAATGTTGAGCGTGGCGTTGTTGTACTGGTAAAAGTGCGGCCAGCCCTGGGCTACCTCGGTATCGGTGGGGGCGCTGCCGGCCAGCCACAGCCATTCGGCGTGGCCGCCGAGCCTGGCACCCTGGATGAAGTCACGAAAGCCGTAGGCGCCGGTCCGCTTCTTGCCCATGACGGCCGCTGCGCCATCCAGGTAAGCCATCGCGGTGGCCAGGGGGGTGTTGCCCAGCCAGGCGTCCGAGGAAAAGAAGATCGGCAGGCTGTCCGGGTAGCCGATCGACTCCGCGTCCTTCAGCGCAAGTTCGGCCATCCTCTCGCCGTTGGGGCGGCCGCCCGCCGGGTCGGCGTTCCCCTCTTCGAGCACCAGCAGCACCATCCGGCCCGCCTGGACGTGCGCTTGGTAGGCGCCCGGATAGTGCGATATGCACTTCGGGTTGCCCGGGAACCCGATGTAGCGGATCAGGAAGCGGAGGTCGTATCGCGTGTAGCTGTTCAGCTGGTCTGGCTTCAGCTCGCCTCCGGAGTAGTCAGCGCCATAGGTGACATTCATGCGGGCTCGGTTCTCCTCTCAGGTGGCGGCCGGGCGGTAGCTGCCGGAGCTAGCGGCACCTCAGCCGCCGCTCGGCCGAATGGCGACGGCCGTGAGCCCAGGGGAGCACGCTGCCGTCCTCGACCGTTCAGGACGGCGCAGGCCGGCCGAAGCATCCAGCATGCCCAGAGATACTTTACCTGGCTATGACCTAAACTATACCTTTCTATGACCGATCAAGGTGGCTCTCGATCGGGTGCCAGGTTGGGTGGCTGCCGCTCTGCTCGAGGTAGCCGTCGCGGCCTCGGACGGCATACCACGGTGATTTACAGCCCGGTCCCGGCATCCTGGGACGCACTTTACGGGTGATGCGGGAGTGATCCGGGTATGTTCCGACCTGCATGGTGGAATCGGGCGCAGGTGAACCGCAGCCGCGTGAGCAGAGCGGGCTGCCCCCTGGCGCGCGCCCTGTCCCCAGCCCGAGCCCGGCCCCCGGCCGCACTGCCAGCCAGAGCGGCCCCCGCTCACGCCGCCGCCGCAGGGGAGCCAGGATCGCGGCCTGGGCGGCGGCCATCCTCGTCGGCATTGTCGTCATCGCCGCGATGGGCGCGTACGTCGCCTACCGGCATCTGAACGGCAATATCCACCAGGTCGACATCAGCGGCCTGATCGGACGCCAGCCCCCTGACCACCATCCGCGAGCGGAGAACATCGTCGTCATCGGCTCTGACAGCCGCCAGGGCCAGAGCAGCCGGTACGGCAACAGCCAAGACCTGACGACTGACCAGTCCGACACGCTGATGATCGTGCACATCGCGGCGAGCCGCCAGTGGGCCGAGGTGATGTCGATACCACGCGATTCCTGGGTCAACATCCCGTCCTGCCGGATGGGGAACGGCCAGGTGTCCGTGCCGCAGACGTTCAAGATCAATGAAGCCTTTGCGATCGGCAACCTCGACGGCAACCACACGAACCTCGGCGTCGCCTGCACTATCAAGACCATCGAGCAGGACACCGGCATCCGTATCGATCACTTCGTGGTCGTCAACTTCGCCGGCTTCCGTGACATGGTCAACGCCGTGAACGGCGTGGCCGAGTGCAACACCACGGCGATCGACGACCCGCTGTCCGGCCTGCGCCTGACCGCTGGTCATCACATGCTGAACGGAACGCAAGCACTTGGCTACGTCCGGGCCAGGTACACCCTGGGCAATGGCAGTGACCTGGAGCGCATCGGCCGCCAGCAGGCATTCATGGCGGCTCTCGTCAGGAGGGTCCAGAGTGAATTGCTCAACCCGCTCGCGATCTACCGGTTCCTGGACGCGGCGACCAGGTCCATCACGATCGACAGCCAGATGGGCGGCATTTCCGGCCTCTACAAGCTTGCCAGCAGCCTGAAGAGCCTGCCCGCGAACAAGATCACCTTCTTTACCCTGCCCACCTACCCGCGTTCCCTGGTGGATCCTCAGGACCTGGCCAACGTGATGTGGACCCAGCCACTGGACAGCCGCATCTTCCAGGCGTTCCGGGACGATGCACGAGTAGGCAGGGCGCTGCTCAGACCGCGCCGGCCCGCCCGGCTGCCGGCCAGGGACGTACGGGTCGCCGTCTCCAACGGGACCGGAGAGCCCGGCCTGGCGTCCGGCGTCGCGTCGATCCTGCAAGCGGACGGCTTCACCGTGACCCGGGCCGAGGACGTGGCGGCGCTCCCCACCGAGACCATGATCAGGTACCGGGCAGGCCGTGCGCGCCAGGCCAGCCGACTCGGCGCGATGGTCCCCGGCGCGGCGTTCCAGCTGGTCAGCGGTCGCGGTGCCGGGCTGACCCTGGTGCTCGGCGGCAACTACGGGACGACGGCGCAAGTGATAACCGCCGGCACCACGCCGGCCACGCAGCCCGTCGCCAGCTTCAGCGCCAGGAACGCGAGCCAGGGCATCTGCACCTGACCAACTACCCCGGCATCGCGCCCGCCAGCACCCCGGCCCACACGCGATAGCCGGCCTCCGACGGATGGAAGCCGTCCGATGCGAACAGGCCCTCGCCGCGGACGATGGCCGCGCTTATGGGCACGTAAACGGCGCCGCGCTCGGCCGAGACCTGGCGCGTGACCCGGTCCATCGCCCGTGCCCGGCGACTGAGAACGAACCGGAGCGGCTGCGGGATCGCGGGAACCCGCTGAACCGGCGGCATCCCGGAGACGATGACCCGGGTGCGTCCGCCCTCGCCGCTCAGCGCGTCGATAAGGCCACGCAAGTCGGCCGCCCAGAGCCGGGGTGCCCGGCGATCGAACAGGTCGTTGATCCCGACGGTCAGGACAGTGACATCGAAGGGCTGCTGGCCTGACGGGACTAGCTCGGCAAGGACCTTCCGCGCGGTCGCGCCGCTCTTGCCCCGCACCGCCCAGGTCACCGTGCCGCCCACCCGGCGGCTCATTGCCGCCGCCAGAAAGCCGGGCAGCGCGCGGCCGTGCGCGCCGGCGCCCACGCCCGCGGCGGTGGATTCGCCGATCACCAGGAGACGCCGGCGCGGATCCCCGTGGCCGGCCGTTCCGTGCGCGGGACCGGACGCGGCGGGCAGCCGCGGCGCCCGGCGCACAGCCCGCCTGGCCTGCACCAGCGCGAGCGGGGCGAGCAGCGCTGTGTTGGCGAGATGTCCGACGTCCGGATGCCTGGCGGTCGCCCAGAGTTCAGTCATCGCCCCTCGCTCCCCGTCCCTCCCGCAGGCCCGGCAGGCCCGGCAAGCCTCGACGTCGGCTGCTCGCCCGACGGCGCCGCGGCGGTGCAGGGGCCCGTATCCTGCGGCATTCTCGTCATGCCCGGGCGGGCCCGGGACACTCAAGCAAACTGGCAGTGATGAGTCATACAGTAATAAATCTGGCACGTGTATCGGGCTCCGGACACTGTCATTGTCACTGGATCCGGCATCGGCCGTCGGCGACGAGCGGGCAGGAAGCCGCGCGCGCCGTCTGCCGGCCATCCAGTACGCTGGGCGTCCGCAGCTCCGTCCCGGCCGTCGTGCCCTGGCCGGAACGCGCCGGGCCGGGGGATGCGCCCGCCGCGCCGGCTGGCGCGAGGAAATCGGCTCGGACTCGTCAAGCGGAGGATGTGAGCGTCCTGCTCGCTTCGAGGTCGCCACGCACGGGTGGCGATGAGCCCGCCGGTGCGGCGGCGGCCGGGTCGCTGGACACGATCGGCCGCGGCTGGCTGGTGGCCGCTTTCGCGGGGTCTGCCGTTTACGCCGGCGTGGTCGCGCTGTTCAGCGGCATCGGGGTGCACCGGCAATGGGCGGTCATGGCGGCCCCCGCCTACGCGCTGGCCACGGCGGCGGCGGCCTGGAAGCGCCGCGGGCTGGATCTGAGCTTGCTGCTCGCCCTCGCCGGCGGTCTGGTCGCGCCGCTCACCTGGATGGCCGCTAGGGGCGAGAGCCAGCGGGAGATCCAGGTGATCATCCGGTCGGCCTGGTCGCTCGTCCATCACGGCACCCCCTATCACAGCGCCGCCGCGCTCGCCGGCACGCACAACCCGGACGCCTACAATCCCTACCTGCCGGTAATGGCGCTGTTCGGAATGCCCCGCACGCTGCTGGGCGGCGGTCTGCTCACCGATCCCCGGATCTGGTTCGGCGTCACGTTTGCCGGGGTCTTCGCGCTGGCGCTGGCCCGCGCCGGGGCAACCGACATCTGGCGCTGGACTGTGCTGGTGACGGCGACGCCGCTGGTCGCCTTCCCGCTCGCGGTCGGCGGCGACGATCTGCCCGTGCTCGCCCTGATGTGCCTCGGCCTCGCGCTGCTCTGGCGCCCGGGACGGCAGCCGAGCCCGGTCCTGGCCGGTCTGGTGCTCGGTGTCGCGGCCGCGATGAAGGCGACGGCATGGCCGGCCCTGGTCGTGGCTGTCGCATTGGTCGCCGCGCGGGATGGCAGGCGCAGCGCGGTCAGGCTTGCGGGCGCCGCGGTGGCGATCTTCGCCGCACTGGTAGGTCCGGTCGCTGCCGTGGCCCCCGGCTCCCTGGTAGTCAACACGATCCTGTTTCCGCTGGGCCTGACTAACGCGACGTCCGGCGCGGCCAGCCCGCTGCCGGGGCACCTGCTCGCCCAGACCGGGCACGCCGGGCACGTGATCGCCGTTGGCCTGCTCGCGTTCGCCGTCCTCGCCCTCGCGCTGTCCCTGGTCGTCCGGCCGCCCAGGAACTGCCATTCCGCCACCTGGCGCCTGATCATCGGTCTCGTCCTGATGTTCACCCTGGCGCCGGACAGCCGGTTCGGCTACTTCATCTACCCGGCGGGCCTGTGGGTATGGCTGCAGGTGTCCAGCCTGGGCGGCGTCCGGCCCCAGGCCAGGGCCGGGCCCGCGGGCGGTGCCGGGCCCGCGGGCGGCGGCGGCCTCCCGGGCGGTGCCGGGCCTCCAGGCGGCGGCGGCCTCCCGGACGGTGCCGGGCCTCCAGGCGGCGGCGGCCTCCCGGACGGTGCCGGGCCTCCAGGCGGCGGCGGCCTCCCGGGCGGAAAGCCAATCCGCGGTTAAGGCCGCGCGGATACGGTTGACGCGATGAGGAAGTTGCTGGCGGGCGCGGCGCTGCTCGGCGCGGTCCTGGCCCCGGCCCTGGCAGCAAACCTGACTGCCCAGGCGGCCAGCGCGCAGGCGGCCAGGGCGCAGGCGGCCAGGGCGCAGGCGAGCAACTCGCGCGCAAGCAGCGCCTCGCCAGCTCATCCGGTGGTCCTGGTGGGCATCCCGGGCCTGCGCTGGAGTGACGTGTCGGCAGCGGAGACGCCAGCGCTGTGGCGGCTCGCCGAGGAGGGGTCGGTAGGCTCGCTCGTCGTCCACACGATCCAGTCCCGCACGTGCCCGGCGGACGGCTGGCTCACGGTGAACTCCGGTGCCCGCGCCGCCGTGCCGCACAACGGCTCAGGACCGTGCCCCCAGCCCCGCGTCACCACCGCGCAGCCAGCGGCCCGGGGATCCGCCCACGCGGGCGGCACGCCCGTCCCGGCCGACGTGCCGTCCATGCCCTTCCTGGTCCGCTACAACAGGCAGTTCCACTACAGCCCGGACTGGGGACTGCTCAGGTCAGCCGCCGGGAAAGGCCAGTGCGCCACCGCGATCGGGCCGGGCGCCGCGCTCGCGCTCGCGGGACCGGCCGGGCAGGTGACCAGTTACCTGCCGTCAGCAGCCGCGGCAATCCGTTCCTCCTTCACGCGATGCCCGCTGACGGTGGTGAGCCTGGGCGCGGTCCCCGCACCGTCCGGATCCGGGGCGGCGGCGGCGCGCGCCGCGGCTGTCAGGGCGGATGACCAGGCGCTCGGGCGGATCATCTCGGACCTGCCGGCCGGGGCGATCATGGCGGTGTTCGCGCCGGGCGACGATACATCCCCGCACCTGCGGCTGATAGCCGTCGAAGGCCCCGGTTACGCGGCGGGCCTGCTGGACTCCGCCTCCACCCGGCAGCCGGGGCTGAGCCAGCTCACCGACATCACCCCCACCGTGCTGCGCTGGCGGGGCCAGCCTGCCGCCCCGGACGCGGTTGGCTCGCCGCTGCAGCGGGCAAACCGGGGCAGCCTGCCGGCCGAGATCCGCGCGCTGATCGGCCAGGACACGGCCGCGCAGGTCTACCGCGCCACGTGGGGCTGGTTCTTCGCCGTCTTCGTCGCGGCTGAGCTTGCCGTGTTCGGGGTGATCGCCGTCGCGTTCCGGGGCAGGCAGGATGAGCGCCGGAGGCGGCGGCGGTCGGCCGCCCGGGTGGCCGGAGTGGTGGCTGGCTCGGTTCCCGCGGGCACATTCCTGGCCAGCCTGGTGCCCTGGTGGTCGCTGCCGCACCCGGCCGCCGTGCTGTACTCGCTCGCCGCGGGCTGGGCGATCGTGATCGCCGTGGTCGCGCTGGCCGGCCCCTGGCGGCGCGATCCGATGGGCCCGCCGGGAATGGTCGCCGCGATCACCCTCGCGACCATCGGGCTTGACGTGATGACCGGGTCGCGGCTGGAGCTCAGCACCCCGTTCGGCCTGTCGGTGCTCCTGGGCGGCAGGTTCTACGGCGAGGACAACAACACCATCGGGATTTACGCAGCGGCAGGGGTTCTCTGCGCCGCATGGCTCAGTGCGGCAGTGCTGCGATCGGGCGTGAGCTGGCCGGGCCAGCGCCGGCCGCCGGGCACGGACAGCCCGGGCGGAACGCGGCGCCGCGCGGTACTCGTGGTGTCGGCGGTGGCGGTGTTCGCCGTGATCGCCTCGGGCTGGCCGGGGTTCGGCGCGAAGGTCGGCGGGACGATCGCCATGGTCCCCGGGTTCGTGCTGCTGATCATGGCGGTCGCAAACGTGCGGCTGAGCCCGCGCCGGGTCGCGCTCGCCGCTCTCAGCGGGGTCGGGCTCTTCGCCGTGTTTGCCCTGGTCAACTACTTCGTCCCGGTAACCGGTCACTCCGACATCGGCTTCTTCGCCGGGCAGGCGCTGCACGGCGGGGGAGGCGGCACGTTGCAGCGCAAGATAAGCACTAACATCGCCTCGCTCACCACCACCCCGTACAACCTGCTGATTCCGCTGATCGTGGCCGGTCTCGGCCTGCTGCTGCTGCGGCCTGACTGGTTCCGGGCCGGGGCGCTCGCGCGTGCCTGGCAGACGGTGCCGCTGCTGCGGGTCAGCCTCGTCACGATCTGGCTGATGGGGGTGCTCGGCTGGTTCGCCGAGGACTCCGGCGTCGGCGTGCCAGGCGCCACGCTCCCGTTCATCCTGCCGCTCGCCATCGCCATCGTGGCCGCAGCCGCCGCGAGCAGCGGCGATGAGACGCCTGCCGGCTACCCCGGCGCGCGGACCGCGGCTGACAGCCCCGCTGCGGCAGCTGCTAACAGGCCCGCTCCAGGGGCCGCCGGGTAGCCGGGCAGCCGGGTACCGCCGCATGAAGGACTCGCGTCCCGGGCCCGGTTAGCGCCAGGCCGCCGGCCCGCCAGCCGCCAGCCCGCTAGCTGGCGCCCGCCGCAGCCTCCGCGGCCCGGGCCACCTCAATAGCGTCGTTGGGACTTCACTGCAGCTGTTA
>JBEKFH010000203.1:0-8380 GCA_050013415.1 Streptosporangiaceae bacterium
CGGCCGACGTGCCGTTGCGAATCCTGCTGGATGCGGGTGTTCAGGTCGCGCTCGGCGCCGATGACCCGCTGCTCTTCGGCCACCGGCTGGTCGCCCAGTACGAGATGGCCCGGCAGGCGCACCAGCTGCCGGACGCGGAGCTGGCCGAGCTGGCGCGGATGTCGGTGCGCGGCTCGGCGGCACCAGCGCTGATCCGTGCCGGGCTGCTAGCCGGGATCGACGCCTGGCTGGCCGCGCCGGACCCGGCATGCCCGCCCCGGGCCCCTTCCGGCTCAGCCGCCCGCGCGACCTGACCCGCCGCCCGGGCCAACCCCAGTCGGCTACCGCGGAAGGTGCCCCAGCCGGTCAGCACGAAAGTGCCCCGGCCGGTCACCGTGGAAACAAGTGGGGGCTGGAGCACCCATTTGTATCCGTGATCATGAACGCGGCCCCATCAGCGGCGCCGGCCCGGAGCGAAATGAGGCGCCGCCCCTGGTGGACTGACCCGCCGGCTCAGAGGTTGGCGCCGACGAGGACCGGCTCGTTGACCAGCTCGACCCCGAACGTGTCGCGGACGCCGTTCCTGATCTCCCTGGCCAGCGCGAGCAGCGATGCAGTAGTGGCGCCGCCGGGGTTGACCAGCGCCAGCGTGTGCTTGGTCGAAATCCGCGCGCCGGACATACCCTGACCAGGCCATTCACCGCCGCCCGGCTCACCCCTGCCCGGCTCACCCCTGCCCGGCTCACCCCTGCCCGGCTCACCCCTGCCCGGCTCACCGCCGCCCGGCTCACTGCCGCCCGGCTCACTGCCGCCCGGCTGGCCACTGGCAGGCTGGGGGCTGGCCGGGTAGCCCCTGGCGAAGCCGGCGTGCTCGATCAGCCAGGCGGCGGGCACCTTGACCTGGCCTGGCCCGGCCGCGAAGCTCGGCACGCGAGTGCCGGGGTTGCAGGCGGCCGAGACCGCGGCCTCCAGGCTGGCCATCTGCCGGAGATCGAGGACGGGATTGGTGAAGAACGATCCCGCGCTCCGGGTATCCGGATCGGCGGGGTCGAGCACCATCCCCTTGCTCCGCCGGAGCCGGAGCACCGCCTCGCGCGCGGCGGCCAGTGGCACCCGTCCGCCCTCGGCGACGCCGAGCGCGCGGGCGAGCTCGGCGTACCTGATGGGGCCGGATAGCGGATCGCTGGCCAGCAGGAAGGTCACGCCGAGCACCACGAACCTGCCCGTGGCGGCGCCCGCAGCGGGAAATGCGGCTGCGCGCTTCAGGGAACTGGTCCGGTAGCCGAATCCGCAGTCGGCGGCGGACAGTTCGGTCACCACGTCGCGCTGCCGGTCGTACACCCGCACGGCGGCGATGGTGCCGGCCACCTCCTGGCCGTAGGCGCCGACGTTCTGGATCGGCGTCGCCCCGGCCAGGCCGGGGATGCCGGACAGGCACTCGATGCCGGACAACCCGGCGCGGACGCACCAGCCGACCACCGAGTCCCAGTCCTGGCCCGCCGCGACGCTGACGGCGACCCGGTCGCCGTCGGGCACGGCGGCGATGCCGCTGGTGGTGATCCTGAGCACCAGGCCAGGAAAGCCCGCGTCGGCGACGACGATGTTGCTGCCGCCGCCGAGGACGAGCACCGGCTCGCCGCGCCGGTCCGCAGCCCGGATCTCGCGGACGATCTGCTCGTCCGTCCCGGCCTCGATGAAGCGCGCCGCGGCCCCGCCGAGGCCCAGCGTCGTATACGCCGCGAGTGCCACCCGCTCGCGCACCGTCACGTCGCGTGCTCCATTCGTGAGCCGCCTGATGGCGGCAGCCGCCGGCCCGCGGTAACGCCCGCCGCCCGCATGCCGCCGACCGTGTGCCGCGAGCCGGAGCCGCGAGCCATGTACAGGTCCCGCATCTTATGTGATCACGCGGCCGCGCCGGATCAGCGGCACCGCGCGCCGCAGGCGACGTGATTCCCGTCAGCGCGGAGGATCGTCAGCGTGGAGGATCCGCACCCTGGGGACCAGCCGGATCCTCCACGGCGATGCGATCTGCCGCTAGGTTACCCGCGGCGTGGCGGGCCGGCCAGGATCAATAGCGGGCGCAACGAGCACAGGGCGGGCGCAACGAGCACAGGACGGGAGGAACGTGGGCGGGACGGGCTGGATCGTGACGGGCGTGATCGCGGCGGCGGGCCTGGCAGTGGGCAGCTGGACGACGCTGCTCGCCGCCCGGATCGCGCGCGGCGAGAGCCCGTGGCGGCCGGGCGCCGAGCGCGCCGCCCCCGGGTCACCCGCAGCCAGGGCGGGCCGGCTTCCGCTGCCCGGCTGGGTGCGGGGACGCGCGGGGCACGGGGAAAGCAGCAGCGCCTTCGGCGCCTGGTACCCGGCCGCGGCATTAGTCACGGCGGCCGGCCTGGTGGCGGTGTGGCTGCGGCTGAGGACCAGCCCCGAGCTTCCTGCATTCTGCTATCTGGCGGTGCTGGCAGTGCCGCTCGCGCTCATCGATGCGCGGTACCAGCGGCTTCCTGATGTCCTGACGCTGCCGTCGTATCCGGTCGCCCTGGTGCTGCTCGGGGCCGGCGCGCCGTTCGTGCCGGCCGGCGGGCGGCATCTCGCCGGGGCGCTGATCGGGATGGCCGCGGTGTGGCTCTTCTACGCGCTGCAGGTGATCATTTACCCGGCCGGCATGGGCTGGGGTGACGTGAAGCTCTCCGGGCTTATCGGCCTCTACCTCGGCTGGTTCGGGCCGCGCGCACTGCTGGCGGGCGTGCTCGGCGGCTACCTGCTGGCGGCCGTCACGGGCATCGCCCTGTTCGCGGCGAGGCGGGCGGGCCGGAAGTCGCGGCTGCCGTTCGGGCCGTTCATGCTGGCGGGCGCGCTCACCGTGATCGTCATCCCCGCGCTGTCGAGGTGACGGCTGATCGCGCCGGACGGCCAGGCGGTGGCGTTGCCGACCGGCCAGGCGGTGACGGCTGATCGCGCCGGACGGCCAGGCGGTGGCGTCAGGGCAGCCGGACGACCGCGCGGGCCCGGGTGAGCACCTTCGACTCGGCGGATCGCGCGGTCAGTGCCAGCACGACGCGGTTGCCGTCGAGCTTCTCCTCGATCTTTCCGCTGATCTCGATCGTGGCGCCGGCGTCGTCGTCGGGCACCACCACGGGTGAGGAGAACCTGACGCCGAACTCCAGCAGGCCGGCCTGATCGCCCGCCCAGTCCGTGACGTACCGCCCGGCCTCCGCCATGGTGAACATGCCGTGCGCGATCACGTTCGGCAGCCCGACGGACCTGGCGATCCGCTCGTTCCAGTGGATCACGTTGAAGTCACCCGAGGCACCGCAGTACTTGACCAGGCTGAGCCGGGTGACCGGGTAGCTCTCCGGAGCCAGCTCGGTGCCTGGTTCCACGTCGACGAACTTGACCTGCTCGCTCACGATCGCGTCCCGTCCTCTCTGGCTGCCGCTGGCTCTCTGGCTGCCCGCTGTGCCGCAGGACTGCCAGCCCGCGCCGCCGCGGCAGCGCGGCGCGGCCATCCGGCGGCATGGCGGCGTTACCCGGCGCCGCCGCGCTCCACCAGGGTGGAGTGCGCGGTGCACACGTGCTCGCCGTCCACCGTGGTGATCTCGGTCCTGGTGGTCAGCAGCACATTGCGGCCCGCATCCCTGATGTCGGTGATCGTGGCCTGCGCCGTGACGACGTCGCCGGCCATCAGCGGGCGGGAATACTCGAACCGCTGCTCGCCGTGCACGACCATCGCGTAGTTGACGCCGAGCCCCGGATCGGCGACGGCGCTGGAGCCGGCCGCCATGCTGATCACGACCGCGAACGTCGGCGGCGCTATGACATCGGCGTGGCCGGCCGCCCGCGCCGCCGCGCGATCGCGGAAGACCGGGTTCGGATCGCCGATCGCGTCGGCGAAATCGGCGATCTTGACCCGGCTGACCTCGTACGGATCGGCGGCGGGGAAGGTCCGGCCGAGGTAGTCGCGATTGATGGCCATGGTGCTCCCGCGGTCGCAGCGATCACGTGACTGGGTCGGGCAGGCGCTGCCCGGCAATGCGCGCCGGGCCAGCAGCAGAGAGCGTTAGCGGGTCTCTTTGTGCGGCTGGTGCTTCCGGCAGTTCGGGCAGTACTTGCTGAGCTCGACCCGGTCGGGGTCGTTGCGCCGGTTCTTGCGCGTGATGTAGTTGCGGTGCTTGCACTCCTGACAAGCCAGCGTGATCTTCGGCCTGACATCTGTGGCAGCCACGATGGAGTGCCTTTCTTCCGTGCGGATATTCGGTCATCGCGGGTAACAGGAAGCTACCCGCGATCGGAGAACGCGCCGCAGCCTTACGGTGTTCCCGCGAATGTCCGCGAGGGTAACCGCGACGGGCCGCCGACGTGATCGTAGCGGAGGCCGGACTTGAACCGGCGACACAGCGATTATGAGCCGCTTGCTCTGCCTGACTGAGCTACTCCGCCGCCTGACCAGCGCGCAGCGCCGGGGCTGCCCCAGCTTACAGCGATTCGGCCGCCGGCGTGCCGCGCGGCGGCCAGGCCGCCCGGGGCGCCGCGATCGCCGGGACCGGCGTCAGCACTCCACGACGTTCAGCGCGAGGCCGCCGCGCGCGGTCTCCTTGTACTTGTCCTTCATGTCCGCCCCGGTCTCCCGCATGGTCTTGATCGCCTTGTCCAGCGAGACGTAGTGCTTTCCGTCACCGCGGATCGCCATCCGGGCGGCGGTGATCGCCTTGACCGACGCGATCGCGTTGCGCTCGATGCACGGGATCTGCACCAGGCCGCCGACCGGGTCGCAGGTCAGCCCGAGGTTGTGCTCAAGGCCGATCTCCGCGGCGTTCTCCGCCTGCGCCGGGGTCCCGCCGAGTATCTCGGCCAGACCCGCCGCGGCCATCGAGCACGCTGAGCCGACCTCGCCCTGGCAGCCGACCTCGGCACCGGAGATCGATGCGTTCTCCTTGAACAGCACCCCGATGGCTGCCGCCGTCAGCAGGAACCTGATCACGCCGTCGTCGCAGGCGCCGGGTACGAATCTGCGGTAGTAGTGCAGCACTGCGGGAATGATCCCGGCCGCGCCGTTGGTCGGGGCGGTGACGACCCGCCCGCCTGCGGCGTTCTCCTCGTTGACGGCCAGCGCGTACATCGTCACCCACTCCATCGCGTACAGCGGATCCGCCGCGTCGCCGGTGCGCTCCAGGGTCTCGCGCAGGGCGGCGGCCCGGCGCCTGACCTTCAGCCCGCCGGGGAGCACGCCGGTTGCCGCGCAGCCGCGCTCGACGCACTCGCGCATCACCGCCCAGATCTCCAGCAGCCCGGCGGAGATCGCGGCCTCGTCCCTGCGGACCAGCTCGTTGGCCATCATCACGCCGCTGATCGCCAGCCCTGTCTCGCTGGCATGCGCGAGCAGCTCGGCGCCGGTGCTGAACGGGAACGGCACCACCGTGGCGTCCGGCATGATCAGCGGCTGGCCCGCCTCGCCGGCCCCCAGCACGAATCCGCCGCCCACCGAGTAGTAGGTCCGGACGCTGATCTCGGCGCCACCAGCGTCCAGCGCAGCGAACCGCATGGCATTGGAATAGAACGGAAGCCGTTTGCGCCGGTGCAGCACGATGTCCTCGTCGGCGTCGAAGGCGATCTCGTGACTGCCCAGCAGCCGCAGCCTGCCGGACTCGCGGACGCCCGCCACCAGCGGGGCGGCCGCCACCGGATCGACGGATTCCGGCAGCTCCCCGGAAAGGCCGAGCACAACGGCCTTAACGCTGCCGTGCCCGTGACCGGTGGCCCCAAGCGAGCCGAAAAGCTCGGCGCGGATGCCGTGGACGTCGTCGAGCAGCGCGTCGTCGCGCAGCGCGGCGGTGAACATGGCGGCGGCCCGCATCGGCCCCACGGTGTGCGAGCTGGACGGCCCGATGCCTACCTTGAACAGGTCAAACACGCTGATCGTCATCGCCGCGCTCCCGTCTGCTCAGCCAGCCCTTACCCGCACTCCGGCGGGGTCGAACGGCGGCCGGAGGCTGATGGTGGCCGGGTGCAGCTCGCCGCCGACGTTGACCTGGTAGTAGCCGGACCTGGCGAAGTCCGCCGTGACCGGCTCACCGGCCGGATCCCAGATGTAGGCGAGCCCGACCGAGCAGCCGAGCGCCTCGCCCCAGGCGGCGGAGGTGACCTGGCCTGCCGCCACGCCGTCCCGCAGCACCAGCTCACCGCCCCACATCACCGTGTCCGGGTCGCCGGCCACGATCGAGACCAGCCGGCGCCGCGGGCCGAGCGTCCTGGCCTTCTCGACCGCCTCCCGGCCGAGGAAGCTGATGCCGGTCGTGAGCTTGCAGGCGAACAGCAGCCCGGCCTCGACCGGGTTGTAGTCCGGGGTCAGCTCGCGGCCGAACGCCCGGTAGCCCTTCTCCAGCCGCATCGACTCGATCGCGTAGTAGCCGCCGTTGACGACGCCGAGGCCGGCGCCGGCCGCCATCAGGTCCTCGTAGACGCCGACGGCGAACTCAGCCGGCACGTACAGCTCCCAGCCAAGCTCGCCCACGTAGGTGATCCTGGTGGCCCGGACCGTGCAGTAGCCGAGATCCACCTCGCGGCTGGCGGCGAACGGGAATGCCTCGTTACTGAAGTCGGCACGGGACAGCTGCGAGAGTAGTTCCCGGGACCGCGGTCCCATCACCCCGTAGACGGCCAGTGCGGAGGTGACGTCGGCCAGCGTGGCGCGGGCATCGGGCGGGATCCGCCTGGTGATGTGGTCCTTGTCGCGCTCCGTTGTCGCTGCGCTGCTGACCAGCAGGAATTCCCCGGCCGACAGCCGCGTCACGGTGATGTCGGCCTCGTAGGTGCCGCGGTCTCCGAGCATCCCGGTGTAGACCGTCCGGCCCGGCGGCACGGCGATGTCCGCGGTGCACAGCCACTGCAGAACCTGCTCGGCATCAGGGCCGGTGAGCAGGTACTTCGAGAACGATGTCTGGTCGAAGACGGCGACGTCGCGGCGGGCCGCGCGCTGCTCCGCGGCCGACCACGGCAGCCAGTTCTGCTTGCCCCAGCCGTACTCGATCACGGCGCGCTCGCCCGGCGGGGCGAAGAAGTTCGCGCGCTCCCAGCCCATCCGGCTGCCGAAGCAGGCGTTCGCGTCGCGGAGCAGGTGATGGGCGGGCGAGCGGCGGAACGGCCGCGCGGTCTCCATCTCCCGGTTCGGCCACGGCAGCGCGTAATGCAGGCCGAGCACCTCTCCCACCCGGTCGCGCAGCCACTGGTTGTTGCCGTTGAACCGGGCGAAGCGGCGGATGTCCACCGCGGTCAGGTCGCTGGACGGCTGGCCGTCGGTGATCCACTCGGCCAGCGCCAGGCCCGCCCCGCCCGCCGAGGCGATGCCGACTGAGTTGAAGCCTGCCGCGACGAAGAAGTTCCGGCACTCGGGCGCCTCGCCGAGGATGAACTGGTTGTCAGGGGTGAAGCTTTCCGGGCCGTTGTAGAACTTCTTGATCCCGGTATCGGCCAGCACGGGGATGCGGTGCAGCGCGCTGTCCATCAGCACGGAGAAGTGCTCCCAGTCCTCCGCGAGCAGCTGGAACTCGAACGGATAGGGCAGCTCATCGGGTGCCACCCAGGGCCTGGCGGCCGGCTCGAACCCGCCGACCAGCAGGCCGCCGACCTCTTCCTTGACGTAGGTGTAGCCGTCCGGGTCGCGCAGGATCGGCAGGTCGCGGTGCACGCCGTCGACCTGCTCCGTCACCACGTAGAAGTGCTCGGCGGAATGCAGCGGTACGGTCACCCCGGCCAGCGCGCCGACCTGCTTGGCCCACTGCCCGGCGCAGTTGACGACGATCTCCGCCTCGATATCGCCCGCGCCGGTGCGCACGCCGGTCACCGCGCCACCGGTCACGGTGATGCCGGTGACCCTGGTGCGCTCGGCGATCACGGCGCCCCGGAGCCTCGCGCCGCGGGCAAGCGCGGCCGTCAGGCCGGTCGGGTCGGCCACGGCGTCATCGGGCAGCCAGATCGCCCCGGCCAGGTCAGCGGCGTCCATGACCGGGTACATCTCAGCGGCCCGTCGCGGGCTGATCAGCTCACAGTTCAGGCCGAACGCCTCGGCCGTGGCCGCCGTGCGGGCGAGCGCCGTCATCCGGTCCCCGGTGCGCGCCACGGTAAGGCCGCCGCAGCGGCGGAAGCCGGCGCCAAGGCCGGTCTCGGCCTCTAGCCGCGAGTACAGGTCGGCCGAGTACTGCACCAGCCTGGTCACCGACTCCGAGGCACGCAGCTGACCGACCAGGCCGGCCGCGTGCCAGGTCGTGCCGCAGGACAGCTGGCCCTGCTCGAGCAGCAGCACGTCGGTCCAGCCCAGCGCGGTGAGGTGGTAGGCGACGCTGGTCCCGATCACCCCGCCGCCGATGATGACCACCCGCGCCCGGCTGGGCAGGGCCGGCCCGGG
>JBEKFH010000204.1:0-8376 GCA_050013415.1 Streptosporangiaceae bacterium
TACGTGCTGCTTCCGGTGCTCGACGACGCGAAGCACTACTGGGTCAGCAACGACGAGGTCGACAAGCTGGTTCACGCGGGCGAGGGCTGGCTCGCGCGGCATCCGGAGAAGGCGCTGATCACCAGCCGGTACCTGTCCCATCGGCGGGAACTGGCGCAGTCGGCGCTGGCGCGGCTGGCCGAGGTCGACGACACCGAGCCCGAGGAGCTCGACAACGCCACCGACGGCGCGGTCGCGCTGGACACCCCGGACCGGCCGGTCCCGCTGGCCGAGCAACGCCGGGGCGCCGTGCTCGCTGCGGTCCGGGCCTGCGGCGCACGGCGCGTCGGCGACCTGGGCTGCGGCGAGGGCGTGCTGGTCGCCGACCTGCTGGCCGAACGCGGCATCGAGCAGGTCATCGCCACGGACGTTTCGGCGCGGGCGCTGCAGATCGCCGGCCGTCGGCTGCGCCTGGAGAAGATGCCCGAACGGCAGCGTGACCGGCTGCAGATCTTCCAGTCCGCGCTGACCTATCGCGACGATCGGCTCGCGGGCCTCGATGCGGCGGTGCTGATGGAGGTCATCGAGCACGTCGACCCGCCCCGGCTGGACGCGCTCGAGCGGGTGGTGTTCGGCTTCGCCGCTCCCGCGACGGTGATCGCGACGACCCCGAACGCCGAGTACAACGTGCGGTTCGAGACGCTGCCCAGCGGGAGCATGCGTCATCGCGACCATCGTTTCGAGTGGACCCGGGCCGAATTCCGGTCCTGGGCCCAGCGGGCCGGGGACGCCTACGGCTATGCGGTCCGCTATCTGCCGATCGGGGCCGACGATCCCGAGGTGGGGCCGCCGACTCAGATGGCGATCTTCAGCAAGGTGGCCGCATGACGCGCGAGCTGACGGTTCGCGAGCTGACGGTTCCCGAGCTGAGCCTCGTCGTGCTGATCGGCGTCAGCGGCTCGGGGAAGTCCACGTTCGGCCGAGCCCACTTCCGGCCGACCGAGGTGATCTCGTCGGACTTCTGCCGGGGCCTGGTGGCCGACGACGAGAACGATCAGGCCGCCACGCCCGAGGCCTTCGAGCTGCTGCACTACATCGTCGGAATGCGGCTGAAGGCCGGCCGGCTCACGGTCGTGGACGCCACCAGCGTCCAGCCCGACGCTCGCAAGCCGCTGGTCGCCTTGGCCCGGGAGCACGACGTCCTGCCCGTGGCGATCGTCCTTGACGTACCCGAAGCCGTCTGCGTTGCCCGCAACGCCGCCCGTCCTGATCGCGACTTCGGGGCCCATGTCATCCGCCGGCAGCACGATCAGCTGCGCCGCAGTCTCAAGGGACTGCAGCGGGAGGGATTCCGGACGGTCCACACGCTGCACGGCGCCGAGGAGATAGCCGGGGCCTCCGTCGTCCGCAGCAAGCTCTACAGCGACCTGCGCCACGAGAGCGGCCCGTTCGATGTCATTGGCGACGTCCACGGCTGCCGCGCGGAACTGGAGCTGCTGCTCGCCGAGCTCGGCTACGAGATCAGCCGGGACGGCGCAGGACGCGCCGCGGGCGCGCACCGGGACGACCGTCGCGCGGTATTCGTCGGTGACCTGGTCGACCGGGGTCCCGACACCACAGGCGTGCTGCGGCTGGTCATGGGCATGGTGGCCGCCGGCGACGCGTTCTGCGTCCCTGGTAACCACGAGGCCAAGCTGCTGCGCGCGCTGCGCGGCCGCAACGTGCAGGTCACTCACGGCCTGGCTGAGTCGCTGGATCAGCTGGCGGCCGAGCCTGAGGAGTTCCGCGCCGAGGTTGAACGATTCCTGGATGGTTTGGTCAGCCACTATGTCCTCGACGGCGGGCGGCTGGTCGTCGCGCACGCCGGGCTGATCGAGCGATACCAGGGCCGCGCCTCGGGCCGGGTCCGCGAGTTCTGCCTGTACGGGCAGACCACCGGCGAGACCGACGAGTACGGCCTCCCGGTGCGCTATCCGTGGGCCCAGGAGTATCGCGGCCGGGCGATGGTGCTCTACGGTCACACGCCGGTTCCCGCTCCGGAGTGGATCAACAACACCCTCTGCCTGGACACCGGATGCGTGTTCGGCGGCCGCCTCACCGCGCTGCGCTACCCGGAACGGGAACTCGTCTCGGTTCCGGCGGCCGAGATCTACTACCAGCCCGCCAGGCCGTTCCCCGCCAACCCCGAAGCGGCGGCCGGCGATTCCGCCGCTCGTCGCGACCCCGGGGTCCTCGACATCACCGATGTCATCGGCACGCGGATTGTCGAGACGCAGTACCAGAAGCGCATCGGGGTGCGGGAGGAGAACGCCGCCGCCGCGCTGGAGGTGATGAGCCGCTTTGCGATCGACCCTCGGTGGCTGCTTTACCTGCCGCCTACGACGAGCCCGGTCGCCACCTCGACGCGCCCAGACTTGCTCGAACATCCCGAGCAGGCGTTCGAGTACTTCCGGGCCGAGGGCGTCGACCAGGTCGTGTGCGAGGAGAAGCACATGGGCTCGCGGGCCGTCGCGCTCGTCTGCCGCACCCCCGCCGACGCGCGCGCGAGATTCGGGGCGCCGGGCGACCAGGCCGGCGCTGTCTGGACGCGCACTGGCCGGGCATTCCTGTCCGGGGATCTCACCGCCCGCCTGGTGGACCGGCTGCGCATCGCGGCGGACAAGGCCGGGCTTTTCGACGAGCTGGACACGTCCTGGCTGCTGCTCGACGCCGAGTTGATGCCCTGGAGCGCCAAGGCCGGGCAGCTGCTCCGCGACCAGTACGCCGCTGTCGGAGTGGCGGCCCGCGCGTCGCTGCCGGCCGCCGTCAGGGTGCTCGAGCAGGCCGCAGCGGGGGGTCTCGACGTCGCCGGCCTACTCGAACGCACCCGCGCCCGGGAACTCAACGCCGCAGCGTTCACCGACGCCTACCGGCGCTACTGCTGGCCGGTCGACGGCCTGGCGGGAATCCGCGTTGCTCCGTTCCAGCTGCTGGCCACCGAGGCAGCGGCCCATCACGAGCGGCCGCACGCCTGGCACCTGGACCTCGCCGGCCGGCTGGTCGCCGCCGACCCCGAGCTTGTCGCGCCGACCCGCCGCATCGCCGCGGACACGACTGTCCCGGCTTCCGTTGCCGCCGCGACTGACTGGTGGTCCGAGCTCACCGCCGGAGGCGGCGAGGGCATGGTGGTCAAGCCGGCGGGCAACCTGACGCGCGGGCGCAAGGGGCTGGTGCAGCCGGGCCTGAAGGTGCGCGGGCGCGAGTACCTCCGAATCATCTACGGCCCCGACTACACCGAGCCATCGAACACCGAACGCCTGCGTTCGCGGGGACTGGGACACAAGCGGTCACTGGCCCTGCGCGAGTACGCCCTTGGCCTCGAAGCACTGGACCGCGTCGCCCGCGGAGAGCCCTTGTGGCGGGTGCACAGTTGCGTTTTCGCGGTGCTCGCGCTCGAATCCGAACCAGTGGATCCGCGCCTGTGACCGCCGGGCGATTACTTGCAGCTACGCCAGGCGAAGTCGCTCCGTTGGCTGCTGAGTGACCGCTGCGATCAACTCGAAGTCCTTGTCAACGTGCAGCAGAGAGAGGCCAGCGAGCTCGGCGATGGCGGCGAGCAGCAGGTCCGGAACCGACGGTGCTCGATGGTGGCCCTGGATGGCCAGCAAATCTTGGACCTCGATGGCTCTCGCTTCGATTCTGGGTGTGGTGTTCTCGATCGGCATCGCCGAGACGGGCGGTCTGCGTAGCCGTGCGTGAAGGTCGTCTGCCGATCGCGCGGAGAACCCGACCTCCAAGATCGTGACCGTGGCGATGCGCACAAGTCCTCGATCGACGCGCGAGATCCACTCAGGCGCATCGGGGCTTTCACTCAGCCGGACGAGCGCGGACTTGTCGATGAGCCAGCGGCGGCTCTCGACAGCGGCAGTCATTGCCAGGCCTGCTGCATGACCTCGGGATCCGTCAGGTCGCTGAACGTGTCCGCGAACCACCGAAGGTCGTTCATGGTGACCGGAGTGGTCGAGCGCAAGGCGTCCTGGGCAAGCTGGCGACGCAGGTACTCGTTCCTGGAGAGGCCGAGTCTGGCGGCGTGGGACTCGATCGCTGCGAGGATGTCATCGGGAACATCTCGGATCAGCACGTCAGACATCGGAGCACCTCCAGTTGATATCTAATGTTATCACCTGGCTGAGTAAGGCCCGCTACGCTGAGAGCCTGATCATCTTCAGCGTCTTGCGGGCAGCCCATCTCCCGGCGGACGATCCTTCCCGGCAGCATGTGCTGTGGTGCCATGTGCTGTAGTGAAGCCACGATATCGGCATGACCGACGTTGATTCTTCCCCTGAGGCAGGTGCCGCGCGTGTCTAGGCTTGGCCCGGCCGCGGAGCGGGCTGTGCGGCAGCGGCTGGATTTCGCTGAGGCCGATGCCTTCCTGGCGCGGCTTGAGCAGCTCTGGTTCGACATCTGCGAGCCAGTTGAGCGCGTTTACGGCGGTGTCGTTGACGTGCCCGGATTCGTCAGCGATCTTGTGCTCGACGCGCTGGCGGCTGCCGCCGAGCGCCCGGTGGCGCTGCGGCTGCTTGATCGGCGCCGGGAGATCGACCCGGCCTGGTTCCAGCGATCCCGCATGATCGGCTACGTCTGCTACGCCGACCGGTTCGGCGGCTCGCTGCAGGGGGTGCGGCAGCATCTGGACTACCTGGTGGAGCTCGGCGTCAGCTACCTGCACCTGATGCCGCTGCTCAGGCCGCGGGACGGGGAGAACGACGGCGGCTACGCGGTGCTGGACTACGACGCGGTGGATCCGCGGGTCGGCGCCATGGCCGACCTCGTGGCGCTCGCCGCCGACTTGCGCGAGCGCGGCATCGCCCTGTGCATCGACCTAGTGCTCAACCACACCGCGCGGGAGCACGAATGGGCCCGCAAGGCGCAGGCGGGCGAGCCCGGCTACCGCGAGATGTACCTGATCTACCCCGACCGGACCATGCCGGACGCCTACGAGCGCACGCTGCCGGAGGTGTTCCCTGACCTGGCGCCCGGCAGTTTCACCGAGGTACCGGGACTGGGCTGGGTGTGGACGAGCTTCCGTGATTACCAGTGGGACCTGAACTACGCCAATCCGGCGGTGTTCCGGGCGATGCTGGGAACGATGCTCGCCCTGGCCAACCGCGGCATCGACGTGCTGCGGCTGGACGCGGCGCCGTTCCTGTGGAAGCGGATGGGCACCGACTGCCAGAACCAGCCCGAGGCCCACCTGATCGTCCAGGCCTTCCGCGCGCTGACCCGGCTCGCCGCGCCTGGCCTGCTCCTCAAGGCCGAGGCGATCGTCAGCCCGGAGATCCTGGCCCGGTACCTCGGCGGTCACGACCGGTTCCGCCCGGAGTGCGACCTGGCTTACGACAACCAGCTCATGGTCATGCTCTGGTCGAGCCTCGCGACCCGTGATGTGCGCCTCGCCGAGCACGCGCTCTCGCGCCGGCCTCCTGCGCCGCCGCCGACGTCCTGGGTCACCTACGTGCGCTGCCACGATGACATCGGCTGGGCGGTGTCCGACGCGGACGCCGCCGCCGCCGGGCTGGACGGCTTCACCCACCGGCGGTTCCTCAGCGACTTCTACGCCGGGCGCTTTCCCGGCTCGTTCGCCAGGGGCGCGCTGTTCGAGGACAACCCGGCCACTGGCGATGCCCGCATCTCCGGCAGCGCCGCGTCGCTGTGCGGCATCGAGGCCGCGCTGGCAGCGGGGGACGCCGGCCGGCTCGCCGCCGCCCTCCGGCGGCTGGAGTCGATGTATGCCGTGGTCTTCTCCTTTGGCGGAATACCGCTGATCTACATGGGCGACGAGCTGGCCATGCGCAGCGATCCGGCCTGGGCGCAGGACCCGGCCCATGCGCACGACAACCGGTGGATGCACCGGCCGCCGATGGACTGGGCCGTGGCCGCCCGGCGGCATGACCCGGAGTCGCTGGAAGGCAGGGCCTTCGCCGCGATCCAGCGCCTCGCCAGCGTGCGACGCGACCTGCTCGCGCTGCGCGCCGGCGGTGCCACCGAGATCCTGGCGACCGGAAACGCCAGCGTGCTGGCCTACCGCCGGGCCCATCCGCGCAGTGCCCCGTTCCTCTCGCTCACCAGCTTCAGCGACACCACCCAGTCAGTCGACGCCGGGGTCATCGCCCGCGCGGGCCTTCGCGAGCCCCGGCACGTGCACTCCACGACCGGGCGGCTCGAGTTCAGCGCGGGCCGGATAGAGCTTCCGCCCTGGAGCTTCCTCTGGCTCACCGGCACCTGATCACGAGAGGATGGCATGACGGCCTTCCAGACCGCCCTCGACCTGGGCCTGAACGACGATCCATCTGCCGGCCAGTCGCCGGCTGGTGCGGCTGTCCGGCGTGACCTGGCCAGCGTCGCGCCCGCGGCGGAGGCCAGGGGAGTCGTCTATACGAAGCCGTGGGTGGCCGATCTTGTCCTGGACTTGGCCGGCTATGAGCCCGCCGGGGATCTCGCCGCTCGCTATGCGGTGGAACCATCGGCGGGCGAGGGCGCGTTCCTCGTGCCGATGATCCGGCGGCTGCTGCAGTCGCTGCTGGCGCACGGGCGGCGGCTTGAGGATTGCCGGGACTCGATCCGGGCGTACGAGCTCGACGCTGATGCTGCGGCCCGGGCGGTTGAGCTTGCCGCGGGGGAACTGCGGCGCCACGGTGCCGGCGCCGGGCTCGCTGGGGAGATCGCCGCGGGCTGGGTGCGCGTCGGCGACTATCTCCTGGCGTCCCCGGACGATCGCCGGGCGGATGTGGTCGCTGGCAATCCGCCGTATATCCGGTACGACGAGGTGCCTGGCGAGGTGCTGGCGCGTTACCGGCGGCTGTACCCGACCATGGTCGGCCGCGGCGACATTTACGTGGGGTTCATCGAGGCCGGGCTGCGCCAGCTGACGGATGGCGGGGTGCTGGCGTTCATCTGCGCAGATCGCTGGATGCGGTCGGCGTACGGCGCCGAGCTGCGCCGGATGATCAGTTCCGCGTTTGGCATGGAGGCGGTCATCGAGATGCATGACGCGCCTGCGTTCGAGAATGAGGTGGCAGCGTATCCCGCGGTGATCGTGATCCGCCGTGCGCGGCAAGGGCGGGTGCTCGTCGCGAGCGCCGGCCGGGAGGCAGGGCGCTCGCCGGTCGGCCGGGGCCTGGCCGCGTCGGTCGCCGGGCTGGCCCGGGGCCAGGCGGGCCCGGTCCCGGGATTCGCGGCGACGATGGTGGACAGCTGGTTCCGCGGCACCGGCCCATGGCCGTCGCTGGAGCCGGGCCGGCTTGCCCTGCTGCAGCGGCTGGAGGCGCGGTTCGGCCCGCTGGAGGACGAGATGACCGGAACGAAGGTCGGCATCGGCGTAGCGACGGGCGCGGACCGGGTGTTCATCACCAGGGATCCTGACGCCGTCGAGCCCGACCGGATCGTGCCGCTCGCGATGACCGCCGACACCCGCCAGGGTGTGCCACGGTGGTCGGGGCACTACCTGGTGGACCCGTGGACGACGGGCGGCGGTCTGGTGGACCTTGCCGCCTACCCCCGGCTGCGCGCGCTGTTTGACGGCCGGAGAGCGGAACTGGAGAGCCGTAACATCGCCCGGCGCAACGCCAGGGACTGGTACCGCACGATCGACCGGGTCTATCACGAGCTCACTGGGCGGCCCAAGCTCTACTTCCCGGACATGAAGCTCGCCAGCAACCCGGTCCTGGACCGCGGCGAGACGTACCCGCACCACAACCTGTACTACCTGACGTCGCAGGCGTGGGACCTGGAGGTCCTCGGCGGCCTGCTGCTCTCCAGGGTGGCGCAGCTGTTCATCGAGGCATACTGCGTCAAGATGCGCGGTGGCACGCTCCGGTTCCAGGCCCAGTACCTGCGCCGGATCAGGGTTCCCAGCCCGGCGGCCCTGTCGGTGGACCTCTGCGACCGGCTCCGGCTCGCGTTCCGCTCCCGTGACGCCGCCGCGGCCACCCGCGCGGCACTGGATGCCTACGAGATCGCTGACTTCGCCGGGGACCTGGCATGCTAGCGGACCTCGCGGAGCGTTTTCAGGAAGCCGTGCAGGCGTTCTGGGACGCGCGGGACCGCCAGCAGCAAAAGCAGATCGACGCAGGGAGGATCGACGCTGGCAGCCGCGGCGCAGTCACCGGCGGAACCCAGATGGGCGCCCTGGAGACGCTCCTCACCGACGTCCTGCTCGACGCCGGCCTTGGACGTGCTGACATCAGCGCCCGCACCGCGCTCGCGCTCCCCGGGTACTACCGCCCGGAGAAGAAATGGGACCTGCTGGTAGTCGCCGACCATCAACTCCTCGTCGCCGTCGAGTTCAAGTCCCAGGTCGGCCCCAGCTTCGGCAACAACTTCAACAACCGCACCGAAGAAGCGATCGGGAACGCCGAG
>JBEKFH010000205.1:0-8319 GCA_050013415.1 Streptosporangiaceae bacterium
GTCTCGCCGGAATGCTCGGCGAGAACCAGGATTTCAGCCATGGTTGGCAGCCTTCCGCTGGGGCCTGCTGATCGGCTCAGATGGGCTCGGCTCAGATGAACTGGCTCAGATGAACTTCTGCGCGGCGAGGAACTCCGCCGCTTTCTCACCGCCGTCGCCGTCATCCTTGATGATGGTGCCCCCCTGCCGGGGCGGCCGCTTCGCGAAGCTCACCACTTCGGTGCCGCTGGCGGCGAGGCCGACGCGGGCGGGGTCGATGCCGAGGTCCGCCAGGCTGAGCGTCTCGACCGGCTTCTTCTTCGCGGCCATGATGCCCTTGAAGGACGGGTAGCGCGGCTCGTTGATCTTCTCGACCACGCTGACCACGGCGGGGAGGCTGGCCTCGACCTTGTCATAGCCGTAGTCGGCCTGGCGGTGGATCCTGATCACCTGGCCATCGACCTCCACCTCACTGGCGAGGGACATCTGCGGCAGGCCGAGGCGCTCAGCCAGCATCGCGGCGAGCACCCCCATCCTGGCGTCCGTCGATTCTGATCCCAGGATGACCAGGTCGAACTCGATCCTGCCGAGCGCGGCAGCGATCGCCTCCGAGGTTGCCGGGGCGTCCGATCCGGCCAGTCCGTCGTCGACGATGTGCACCGCCTTGTCAGCTCCCATGGACAGCGCCTTGCGGATGGACTCGCTCGCCCGCGCCGGGCCCATCGTCATGATCGTCACCTCGCCGCCATGTGCCTCGGCCAGCCGCAGCCCCTCCTCGATCGCGTACTCGTCGAGAACGTTGATCAGCGCGTCCGTGCCCTCGCGGTCCACGGTGGAGTCGGCGAGCCTGAGCGTGCGCTCCGACCCCGTGTCGGGTACCTGCTTCACGCAGACGACGATGTTCATGACCGGCGGCCGACCTCCCTCTGTCCAACTGCGCGCCCCCGTGCCGCGGCCCGGATGGGCGCGGCGCGAGCCAGGCAGGTAAAGCCTGTCAAAAGAAGGCCATCGGCCTGCGCGCGGGGGTACCTCGGCTCGGTGCGCGGGCACCATGTTACCGACTGGTAGTCCCCGATCGCACCCGGGTCAGGGAGGATAGGGGCGCAGCGGCCAGCCACAACAGCACCCGGGTGACCCGGGCGCGGCGGGCGCGGCGGCGCGGCGGCGCGGCGGCGCGGCGGCGCGGCGGGCAGCCAACACCGCACCCGGCTGGCGCGACGTCAGGCGCTGCACTCCGCCGCCTCGACCACGTTGGACAGCAACATTGCCCGGGTCATCGGGCCGACCCCGCCGGGCATCGGCGCAAGGTCCCCAGCCACCTCGGCGACGTCTGGGTCGACGTCGCCGACGAGCCCGGCATCCGTCCTGGTGATGCCCACGTCCAGCACCGCCGCGCCGGGCCGGACCATGTCGGCCGTCAGCAGCCCTGGCCTGCCCGCGGCCACCACGATGATGTCCGCCGCCCTGGTATGGACGGAGAGATCCTTGGTGCCGGTGTGGCACAACGTCACCGTCGCATTCTCGCCGCGGCGGGTCAGCACCAGTCCCAGCGAGCGGCCGACGGTGATGCCGCGGCCGACCACGGTCACCTCGGCGCCAGCCAACGGCACGTCGTAACGGCGGAGCAGCCGCACGACTGCGTGCGGCGTGCAGGGCAGCGGGCCGGGCTCGCCCAGTACCAGCCGGCCGAGGTTGACCGGATGCAGCCCGTCGGCATCCTTCGCCGGGTCCATCCGTTCCAGCACCCGCTGCGGATCCAGCGCTGGCGGCAGCGGCAGCTGGACGATGTAGCCGGTGCACGCCGGGTCGGCGTTCAGCTCGTCGACGGCATCCTCGACCTGCTGCTGGCTGGCGTCGGCCGGCAGGTCGCGACGGATGCTGAGTATCCCCACCTGCGCGCAGTCCCTGTGCTTAGCGTTGACGTAGACACGGCTGCCGGGATCGTCACCGACCAGCAAGGTACCGAGGCCGGGAGCGCGGCCATGACGCGCCAGCTCGCCTACTCTGTGCGCCAGCTCATCGCGAATCTCGGCGGCGGCGACCTTGCCGTCCAGGATGCGTGCACTCATCGCAGTCCATTGTGCCCGAGCGAGCCGGCTGCCGCGCCGCCGCCCAGCGCCCAGGCCGGACGGTCGGTGCCGGACGTGCCCAGGCGGTCAGTGCCAGAAGTGCCGGACGCCAGTGAAGTAGAGGCTGATCCCGGCGGCGCTCGCGGCCTCGATCACCTCGCCGTCGCGCACCGACCCGCCCGGTTCCGCGATAGCGCTCACGCCTGCTTCGGCGAGCACGAGCAGGCCATCAGAGAACGGGAAGTACGCGTCGCTCGCCGCGGCCGAGCCGCGCGCCCGGTGGCCGGCCCGCGTGACGGCCAGCCGCGCCGCGTCCACCCGGTTGACCTGACCCATGCCGATGCCGACCGACGCTCCCCCGGAGGCGAGCAGGATGGCGTTCGACTTGACGCAGCGACATGCCCGCCAGCAGAAGGCGAGATCGCGCAGCGCGGCTTCGCTCACCGGCGGCCCGGCCATCAGCCGCCAGCCCGCCGGATCGTCGCCTGGCTCGTCGGCCCGGTCGGCGGACTGCAGCAGCATGCCGCCGCTGACCGGACGCCACTGCACTCCCGCTGAACGGTCTGGCGGCGGGCAGCGCAGCAGCCGCAGGTTCTTCTTCGCGGTCAGGATGTCCAGTGCCGCGGGCTCGAAGCCGGGAGCGACGAGGACCTCCGTGAAGACCTCGGCGATCTGCCGGGCGAGGTCGGCGGTGACCACCCCGTTGGCCGCGATGACGCCGCCGTAGGCCGAGGCCGGGTCGCAGTTGTGGGCCTTTCGATGGGCATCGGCGAGGTCAGTGCCGATCGCGATCCCGCAGGGATTGGAATGCTTCATGATCGCCACGCATGGCTCGGCGAAGTCGTTGGCCGCGCTGCGCGCCGCGTCAGCGTCCACGTAGTTGTTGTAGGACATCGCCTTGCCGTGCAGCTGCTCGGCGCCCGCGATACCGTCCCGGCCCAGTCCCGACGCGTACAGGGCAGCTCGCTGGTGCGGGTTCTCGCCGTAGCGGAGAACCTCGCTGCGAGCCCACAGCGAGCCGATGACGTCCGGCCAGCCAGTGGCCATCGCGGTGGTGTCGGGCGCGTAGACCGAGGCGAACCAGGACGCAACAGCTACGTCATAGGCGGCCGTGCGAGCGTATGCCTGCGCGGCAAGGCGGCGGCGCTGCTCCAGCGTGAACCCGCCCGCCCGCAGCGCATCCGCCACCGCGCTGTACATCGACGGATCGGTCACGACAGCGACCCGGGCGTGATTCTTCGCCGCGGCTCGTACCATGGCCGGTCCGCCGATGTCGATCTGCTCCACGCATTCGTCCGGCGCCGCGCCCGCCGCGACGGTCTGCTCGAACGGGTAGAGGCCGGACACCATCAGCTCGAACGGCTCGATCCCGAGTTCGGCCAGCTGCACCAGGTGCTGCGGCTTCCGGTCGTCGGCGAGCAGCCCGGCGTGCACGGCCGGGTGCAATGTCTTGACCCGCCCATCCAGGCACTCGGCGAAGCCGGTCATGTCCTCGACCTTCGTCACCGGCAGGCCAGCCGCCGTGATCGCCGCCGCGGTGCTGCCGGTGGAGACGATCTCGACCCCGGCCTGGTGCAGTTCCCGCGCCAGGTCCGCCAACCCGGTCTTGTCATGGACGCTGATCAGCGCCCGCCTGATCGGTACCTCGGTCATCGGCTGAACCTCAGCTTCCTGCCCTCCAGGGCCCATCCTTCACGAGCCATCCGGCCCACCGTGTCGACAAGCAGCGAGCGTTCCGCCTGCTTGATCCGCTCATGCAGGGACGCCTCGTCGTCGTCGCCCCGCACCGGCACGGCCGCCTGCGCGATCACCGGGCCGCTGTCCGTCCCCGCGTCCACCATGAAGACCGTGCAGCCGGTGATCTTCACCCCGTATTCCAGCGCGTCCCGCACGCCGTGCATGCCAGGAAACGACGGTAGCAATGAGGGGTGGGTGTTGATCAGCCGCCCGCCGAACCGGGCGAGGAAGGCCGTGCCAAGCAGCTTCATGAAACCAGCGGACACCACCAGGTCCGGTTCGAAGGCCGCGCAGGACCGGGTCAGTGCCAGGTCCCAGTCCTGGCGGGCCGGGTAGTCCGCCACCCGGTGCCAGAAGGTCGGCACGCCCGCCACCTCGGCTCGCCGCAGCCCGGCGATGGCGGGACGATCCGCGCCGACCGCGACCACCCGCGCGCCGTAGCTATCGTCGGCGCAGGCGCCGAGCAGGGCTTGCAAGTTGGTCCCCGTGCCGGACACGAGCACGACGAGGCGCGCTGTCATGCCGTCACCATAACGTCGGCCAGCGGCACATGATCGACGCGCGGGCACAGGAGGTGATGCAGCGGCACATGATCGACGCGCGGGGACGGCGGGAGGTGATGGAATAGCAGAGTCAGCCGTAGCGAGCCAGGAAGGAGCCGGTCCTGCCCGCCGAGAAGATCCCGCACCCCCCGCTGAGCTTCCCTGAGCAGCCGGCCGGCCAGGGTCCCGCGCCGTCGCCCGGCGGGCCGTCACCCGGCGGGCCGTCACCCGGCGGGCCGTCACCCGGCGGGCCGTCGCCCGGCGGGCCGTCGCCCGGCGGGCCGTCGCCCGGCGGGCCGTCACCAGGCGGGCCGTGGCGGAGCGGATCGTCACCGGGTGCTCGTCGCCGGGCACCTCAGCCGGGGCGGCCTCCGCTGCCCGGGCTACAGCAGCGCGCGGTCGCGGCGCTTGTGCTGGGCCTGCTCAGCATGTTCGGCCTGCTCAGCGTCTCCGAACTGGTCGGGCTCGGCAATTTCCGGCGCGGCGTCTTCCTGATCGCGGCCTCGCTCGCCGTGGGCGCAGTCGCCGTCTGGCTCGGGGCATCAGTGGTGGCCCGGTCCCGGCGGGCTGCCGCCGGGCGCCCGCGGGGGGCCATCTCGGCGATCGTCATCGGCGCAATCGGCGTGCTGTGCAGCGTCCTGCTCCTGGTTACTTTCGCCGTGCTGTGGAATCAGCTGTCGGCCTACTCCCGGTGCATGCAGAGCGCCATCACGCTGGCGGCCCAGCAGGACTGCCAGAGCCAGCTCACCCGGTCGGTCGACGCGGAGACCAGCAGGCTCCGGTCGGCCCGCTAATAGCCGGGCGGCAACGACGTGGTTGGGACTCCGCTGTAGATACAGCGACAGTAAAGTCCCAGCCACGCTATTCGAATTACCGGACCGGGCCGGCAGCACGCCCGCGGCTGGGCGCCACCAGGACCCGCGCCGGAATCACCGCACCTAGCCGGGGCCGCACCTAGCCGGGGCCGACTCGGCCACCCGCACCGCCGGAACTCAGAGATCGTCCTGCTGGTTTCCCGGCGCATCCGGGTTGGATGGGTCGCCCTGGCGCAGCGCCGCCGCCTCGTCGGCGGCCGCGGCTCGCTGGCTCCTGGTCGGGGGCACTGACCGTCCCGAGCGTGGTCCCCACTTTCGCGCGTGCCTGCCCGCGATGGTGATGGCCACCACCACGATCACCATGATGACGACGAACACCGCGACGGCGATGTCGGCCCCGTGGGCGAAAGCCGACTGCGCGACGACGGCGGGCAGCCGTGCAGCGGCGGCGGCTGGGCTGTGCGGACAGTGAGCAGAAGCCGTGATCAGGCGATCGCCAGACGTCATGGGCGTGCCTCCAGACGCTCGGGGACCGGATGGTCTCCCCCGCGCCGCGGTCCGCGCCGCTACCTCGTGATGTCCCCGATGTGGTGATACCCAGCTAGCGAGCGGCCGACCCGGCCGCCAGCATCCGGTTTGCTACGGCCATCCGGTTTGCTATGGCAGGGCGGACGGCCCGTGACCGCCGGCCGCCGGGCCGCGCCCGGTGCCCGGCCGCCCTTCTCCCGCCCACGGATCCAGGTAGATCGTGTGCCCGTCCTCGTCGCTGGCCGTCATCGGCGGCCCGGACGGCCATGGCGCGCCCTGCCGGCCCGGCGCGCCTTGCTGGCCAGGCTGGCCAGGCTGGCCCGCAACGTCCTCCTGGCCCGCAGCGCGGCTGTCGGCCGCCCGCCGCAGCGACCGCCAGTTGGCCACCCCGGCCGTTGTCGCGGCGGCGACGCCTACCTCCAGGGAGGCGACCGCGGCGACCTGCCAGCCGGACGGGCCCACCGCGGCGAGGCGCCCGTCGCCGAGCGGCCCGCCAGCGAACGCCGCGAGCGCCCCGGTGACGCAGCCGGCCAGCGCTCCGGAGGCGAACCCCAGCAGCGGGGCCGCCTCCAGCGACAGCGCCGGCGCCGCCCGCGTCATCAGCAGCCCGCCGAACGCCCCGGCCAGGTAGGGCAAGGTGAGCACCGCGACGGACAGCCAGGCAGGCAGCGCGCTGTGCACTCCGGCAGGCAGGGCCGCCAGCATGGGAAATGCCGGCAGCGATCCCAGGGCTGAGCCAGTCGGGGCCACCACTGTTCCGGTCCCGAACGCGAACCCGGGGCCGAGCATGAACGAGATAGCCCAGATGATCGCGTTCGGCACGTAGGCGAGCTGGGCGAGCAGCAGCAGGATGTCCCCGACGAGCCCGGGCGCGAGTACCGCATCGACCGACCTGAACTGGCCGAGGTGAGCGGCCAGCGAGGCGCCGGCCAGCACGCCGCCGGCCACCGCGAGGACCGCGAGCGCCCCGGTGCCGCCGAGGATCACCAGGCGGAGGCGCACCGCGAGCAGCCCGGCGATCTGCCGCCACGGCGCGAGCGCGCGGGCGCCGCCCAGTCCCCCGGCGACCAGCGCCAGCAGGAACCCGGCGAGCACCGCCTGCGGCGCGGACGGCGTGGCGAGCCGCGACGCGCTGGCGAGCGCCAGCGCGCCCGACACCAGGGCATAGGGAACCGCCAGCGCGAGCGCCGCATAGCCGACGTGCCGGAGCCTGGCGACGCCGCCGCTGCTGACCACCCATCGCCCGGCACGCCAGAGCAGCGCGCCGGGCAGCAGCACCAGGCCCAGCGGCAGCAGGCCGATCCGGCCGGCCCCGTGCAGGGTGAACCCGACATGATGGCCCACCAGCCAGAGCGCCGCGGCGGCGCGGAGCACGCCGGTTAGGCCGATGCCGGCGTGCGGTGCCGCGATCCAGCCCGCTAGCACGAGCAGGGTCAGCGCCACCAGCCCGGTGCCCGCGGCCGCGGCTGCCGCGATCGCACCCGTCACCACCAGCGGGCGCGGCGCGCCGGAGGGCCGCGGGAGCCAGTCATCCCCGGCCGCGCCGCCGGCGGCGTCGGCCCGCGCGCCGACTGCTGACGTGGTCACAATGCCCAAGCCTGGCAAGAGCAGCGCGCGCCACGGCGGAGGCGCGCCGGAGCGGAAGCGCCGGAAGCGGCTAGATATCCGTCAAAGCGGGCAATTTAATTTTTTTAACGCTGCTCGTCCCGCCTGGCCCCAATGCCAATCAGCCTAAGTTGATCTTGGGTTCGGGGTTGTGTCGCTCCTGGTGGCCGGCATGATCACGGTTTATGGCGGGCAATGGCGTGGTGAGTGCGGGTGGCCGGCTGACGGACTGGGTTTCCCAGGGCGCTGGCTGCGTTCGTGCCCGTCGCTGTTCGGGCAGGCAGTGGCTTGTGCTGAGTTGGCTCATTTAGTGCGCACCCGTGTGGTGGTTGAGCGCCTCGAGCTTGGCGCAAGGAATGCTGGCGGCCGGGACTAAATGCGTTGCCAGGTGCGCGGCTGGCCGGACATCATCGCGGGCGTGACTGGTGACGGGGCGGTTCAGTGGCGGGCGATCACCGCTGACGACGGGGCCGAGTGGGCCCGGCTGCTGCTAGCGGTTGCGGAGTCCTATGGCACGGACGACATTGTCGGGGCCGAGGACCTGGTGGAAGACCTCCGCGATCCGTATGTCGACCCTGACCGCGGCACGATCGCCGCATTCAGCGGGGGGATCATGATCGCCTACGCCGGGCTGCGGGCCAGCCCGAGCGTGACCGGCCGCCATGAGATGGAGCTGGACGGCGCCGTTCATCCCAACCAGCGCCGCCGCGGCCTGGGGACGCGGCTGCTGGCGTGGGCAGAGCAAGCGGCACTGCCGCTGCACCTGGCCCGTTACCCGGGCCACCCGCTCGCGCTATCGGCCAGCTGCCCCGCAGGCCAGGGTGACGCCCTCGCGCTGTTCGGCGCCGCCGGCTATCACCAGGCCCGCTGGTTCCATTTCATGAGCCGGGACCTGACCGGCGCGGTGCCCGACGGCCAGATCCCCGAGGGCACCCGGCTCGCCGGGTACGCTGCCGAGCTCTCGCAGGCGGCCCGGCAGGTCCGGGACGAGGCCTTCCGCGACCACTGGGGATCCACCCAGACGACGGCTGAGAGCTGGCAGCA
>JBEKFH010000206.1:0-8294 GCA_050013415.1 Streptosporangiaceae bacterium
CCGCTCGGACCTGATCCGCGGTATCGACGTGAAGTTGTGCCGCGGCGGCGGGCAGGACGTGGCCCATTCGAGCGAGTTGGCGAAGCCCCACGGGTCGTCGGCGGTGACGCGCTCGCCGTGCTTCGCGGTGATGTAGACGTTGTACAGGAAGATCAGCGTGGAAAGGCCGAGGATGAACGAGCCGATGGTGGATATCTGGTTCAGCGTCGTGACGTTGCCCGGCAGGTCCGGGTAGTTCGCGACCCGGCGCGGCATCCCCTCGAGCCCGATCCAGTGCTGCACGAGGAACGTCATGTTGAAGCCGATGAAAACGGCCCAGAAGTGCCATTTTCCTAGCGTGTTGTTCAGCATCTTGCCGCTGAACTTCGGCCACCAGAAGTAGAAGCCGCCGAACATGCAGAACACCACCGTGCCGAACAACACGTAGTGGAAGTGCGCGACGACGAAGTAGGAGTCGCTGACGGCGAAGTCCAGCGGCGGCGAGGCGAGGATGACGCCGGTCAGCCCGCCGAACAGGAACGTGATCATGAAGCCGATGATGAACAGCATGGCCGGCTCGAAGGAGAGCTGGCCGCGCCAGATCGTGCCGAGCCAGTTGAAGAATTTCACCCCGGTCGGCACCGCGATCAGGAACGTCATGAAGGAGAAGAACGGCAGCAGCACCGCGCCGGTGGTGAACATGTGGTGCGCCCACACGGTCAGGGACAGCCCGGCGATCGCGATGGTCGCGCCGACGAGGCCCTTGTAGCCGAACAGCGGCTTGCGGGAGAACACCGGCAGGATCTCCGAGGCGATACCGAAGAACGGTATCGCCACGATATAGACCTCCGGATGGCCGAAGAACCAGAACAGGTGCTGCCAGAGGATCGCGCCGCCGCTATCGGCGCTGAACACCTGCGCGCCGAGCTTGCGGTCGATCTCCAGCACCAGCAGCGCAGCGGCGAGCACCGGGAAGGCCAGCAGCACCAGCATGCTGGTGAGCAGGATGTTCCAGGTAAAGATCGGCATCCGGAACATCGTCATGCCGGGGCAGCGCATGCAGATGATCGTGGTGACGAAGTTGACGCCGCTCAGGATCGTGCCGAGCCCGGACAGCACCAGGCCCATGATCCACATGTCGCCGCCGATCCCGGGCGAGTACAGCGAGCTGGTCAGCGGCGAGTACGCGTACCAGCCGAATGCGGCCGCGCCGCCCGGCGTGATGAAGCTGAGCAGCAGGATCAGGCCGCCGAAGACGAACATGTAGTAGCTGAGCAGGTTCAGCCGCGGGAACGCCACGTCCGGCGCGCCGATCTGCAGCGGCATGATCTCGTTGGCGAACCCGACGAACAGCGGCGTGGCGAACAGCAGCAGCATGATCGTGCCGTGCATGGTGAACAACTGGTCGTACTGCTGGTCGGACACCAGGTGGTTGTTCGGGCCGAACAGCTGGGCGCGCATGATCAGGGCCATCAGCCCGGCGACCATGAAGAAGAAGAACGAGGTGATCAGGTACAGGTGGCCGATGATCTTGTGATCGGTGGAGGACAGCCAGTCGGCGAGCAGCGAGCCTTTCTGGTAACCGCCCGGTGGCGCCTCGATCGGCGCGGGGGGGGCGGCGACCGGCGGATTGATCGTGCTCACTGAGCACCCCCAGCTGAGTTCTGCAGCGCCTGCTGCGTCGTGATCCACTGCCGGAACTGCTGCGGCGTCACGATCTTCAGGGTGAACAGCATGCGGCTGTGGTACACCCCGCAGAGCTCGCTGCAGCGGCCGGTGAAGGTGCCCGTCCTGATCGCGGTCACCTGGAAGTGGTTCGGATGATCGGGCAGGACGTCGCGCTTGAATTCGAACGGGTTCACCCAGAAGGCATGGATCACGTCGGTCGAGATGAGGTTGAACCTGACGGTCTCGCCGGTCGGGATCTCCATCAGCGGCAGCCGGCCCGGCCACATCTCGCCGACCTCGGACACGTCGCCGACCTCGGACTTCGGCACCTTGTACTGCGGGTACTCGAACTGCCAGCTCCACCGGAACCCGATGACGTTCACGATCACGTCAGGATGCGGTGACAGCTTGTCGATGTAATTCTCGTCCCGTGCCGTGAAGTAGAACAGCACCCCGACCATGATGAACGGCACGACCGTGTACAGGAACTCAATCGGCAGGTTGTAGCGGACCTGGTGCGGCACCCGGTCGGAGCGCTTGCGGTAGAAGATGACGGCCCAGATGATCAGACCCCAGACGATGACGCCGACCGCCAGCGCGGCAATCCACGATCCCTGCCACAGCGTGAGCGTTACCTGGCCCTGCTTGGTGACCGGGACCGGCATGCCCAGCCGGGTGAGGGCCGTGGACTTGCACCCGGTCGTGAGGGTCGCCGTGGCGGCGGCCAGCGCGGCGGGCGGTGCCCACCGGCGGACCCGGCCACGACGGCGGGCGGCGGGGCGGGGCGCCGTCACGTCGCCTGCCGTGGCCTGGCCCGGTGCACGGCTCGGCGGGCCCCCGGGCCTCTCGGCGCCATCTCGGCGTGGCGCGCTGCGATTGGGACTCACAGATTGCCTTCCCAGCGGATGACTCCCGGCTCCACTGGCCGGTCATTGCTTGTCCTACAGCTTGTCGTGGAAAACAGTACCGCGCGGCCTTCCAGCGGCTGGGAGGGGGCCCTGGTGTGCCGGCCCGCGTCGCGCGCGGCGGCCAGCAGCGGGTAACCGCGGGCTCCCGGGCGGCTGCCCCGGGTGCGAATCTGGCGCGTACTCACGGCGAGGTCCGGGTATCGCTAACGTATGCCGGATAGGACGCATGAGGAGAGCCCTGCCGCCGGCGGGGCATCGCGGCCGGATCGCAGGACCTCATGCCGATGCCAGCCGCGTGCCGCCGGGGATCCTGACGTGGAGGTGGCCGCGTGACCGCACCGACGCCAGCGGGCGCGCCAGCGTCGGCACCGGCGCTGACGATCGACGCGCTCGGCAGGAAGTGCCCGATCCCGATCATCATGCTGGCCGAGCGGATCAGGGAGGTACCGGTCGGGCAGGTCGTGGCCGTGCTCGCCGATGATCCGGCCGCCAGGACCGACGTGCCCGCCTGGTGCGCGATCAAGTCCCACGAGTGCATCGGGGTCGTCGACCTGCCGAGCGGCTGGGCGTTCCTGGTCAGGCGCAGCTACTGACCGGCCGCGCCCGGCCGGACGCGGCTACCGGCCATCCGGCGGACCTGCCCGCGGGGACTCGTCGACCGGCCGGAACCGGCTGGCGAACCGGGGATCGGACTCCCACCACGGCTGCTCGCTGACGGACCGGCCGCCGGGCGGCCCGGCGCTGTCCCTGGCATCGAGTTCCGCGTCGACCACCGTCGCCTCCGCCTCGTCCTCCCGGATCATCTGGATCAGCTGGGCGGCCAGGAACGGCAGCCCGACGATGTCACCCAGGATCCACAGCGTGCCGCCGCCGAGCACCTGATCGGTCCGCAAGCTGGGCCCCCACGGCCAGCCGACCGCGCGATAGTGGGCGCCGGCCAGCAGGTTGTTGTCGGCGATCACCGCGATGCCGAGGACCGCGTCGCCGACGACCTCGGCCGCGGACACCCACATCGAGACCAGGTAGGGATACTCCTTCGGCACGGGGTCGATCCGGAGCAGCGTCCAGAAGAACACGAATCCGGGGGCCATCAGCGCCAGGTAGGTCAGCTGCCGCACCAGGCCGCTGTGGAACCCCGCCGCGTACCACGGCGAGAAGTACACCAGGAACGGCGTGACGACGAGCACTGCGGTGGTGATGGCCGGAAAGGTGAGGATGCGGGCCGGGCGGCTCCGGATGACCGCCTCGATCCGGGGCCCGAGGCGCGGCAGCGCCGCGACGGCCAGGGATATCGGCCGGCCGAGGGCGAGGAAGAGCGGCACGAGCAGCAGCAGCAGCACGGTCTGCGTGGCGCGGGCGTAGAACAGCACGCCGAAGTACACGCCGAGCCATGACATGGTGGCGATGACAAGGAATCCGAGCCCCACGCCGCAGAACGCAATGACCCGCCCGCGCGGCCAGCCGCCGGCGGCGCGCGCGCGCCGCACCCCGGCCAGGTAGAGCCCGCCGAGCACCAGCACGAGCGCGAGCACCCACGGATCGAGGGTCCACTCGGTGAACGCGCGCGGCGGCGTCAGCTTCGGCGGCCCGTGGTACCCGGAGGCGAGCAGGTGGACCATGCCCGCCACGCTATCCCGCTGCCGCGCGGCAGCAGCCACCTGACCCGTGGTCTGCCAGGTCACCCGTGGTCATCGGCCGCCCGGCCCGGCGGCGCGAGCCCGATGGGTCCCTCAGGTGCCGGCCGGCGGGTTCGGGTGGGATGCCCCTGATACGTATGTGCTACGCTATAGCACATGAAGATTGGCGTGCGTGAGCTTCGCAATCAGACGGGTCAGGTCATCGACGCCGTGCGAGCCGGTGAGCGGGTTGTCCTTACCGTGCACGGCGAGGCGATCGCCGACATCGTGCCGCACGCCCAGCGAGCCCGCTGGCTGCCAGGTGACCATCTGCGCCGGGAACTCGCCGAACGGGCAGCTGACCCGGCGCTTCGCGATGATCTCGCCAGCCTCGCCGGACAGACTCTGGACGAGCTTTGAGCGAGCCGGCTGGCCTCCTCGACACCTCGGTGTTCATCGCCCGCGAGGTCGAGGGGCCACTCGGTGAGCTGCCCGCTCGGGTGACGGTATCCGTGGTCACGATCGGCGAACTCCAGCTAGGAGTGCTGAGCGCTGCCGACGCCGGCTCCCGGGCCCGCCGGGCAGACACTCTGGCTCTCGCCAGGACGGCGGAGCCTGTCCTGGTCAGCGAGTCCGTCATGGGGGCGTGGGCCCGGCTGGTGGCCGACTGCCGTGCCGCGGGTATCCAGCGCACGGTGAAGCTGACTGACGCGCTGATAGCCGCTACCGCAATCGACCTCGGCCTGCCGGTGGTGACCCAGGATGACGACTACGACCAGATGTCCAGAGCGCACCGGGCGCTCCGCGTCCTCAAGGTGTAGGAGCCGGGGGCCTCGTCCATCAGGTGCCGGCCGGCGGGTCAAAGGGATTCAGCACCGAGACTCCGCTGCGGGCGACATCAGCGGTGTTGCGGGTAACCAGAGTCCAGCCGCGGACCTTTGCGGACGCCGCGAGCAGGCCATCGATGACGGGGAGCGGGTCGGGGACGTTAATGCGGCCCCACTCCTCGGCGGCGCCGGCGTCCACGTCGATGATGCGGTCAGCGTAGGCCGCGCGCAGTCCGCGCAGCCAGTGCTCCAGCAGTTCCGCGCGGGCGCTGTCCTTCCTGCGCAGCCGCTCGATTCCGAGCCGGATCTCGCCGATGGTGAGCATGCTGAGAAAAATCTCCGCGGAGGTGACCTTGCCATACCAGGCCAGCACGGCAGGGTCCGGATCGCGCTTGCGCAGTTCGGAGACCACATTCGTATCGAGCAGGTAGGTCATGCCTGCGCTGTCCATTCGATGTCACGCGGGCGGTCGGCGGACCTGGCAAGGTCGAGGTCATCAAAGTCCGGGCCCGATCGCAGGTAGTCCTTGAACCCGGCGAGGCCACCTTCCAGCCGCCGGTAATCCGCGATGTCGATGACCACGGCGATCTCCTCGCCGTGACGGGTGACTACCTGCGGGCCCTCGGCATGGGCCGCGCGGATGAGCTCGCTGAAACGCTGCTTCGCGACCTGAACCTGCCACCGCATGGGCCACCTCTAGTCTGTCTAGACTGTCTAGACTGTCTAGACAGAACGATATCACTAGGCGTCACGCCGCCATTCCTCGTCGTAGAGACTGACGTAGAGATGGCCGTTGGCCCGCTCCGACCATCTGCGGTAGAAGCCCCGCGTCGAGAGTTCCTCGTGTATGTAGACCGTGGGCAGCGCGCTGAAGTCTGGCTCAGGCTCAGGAACCAGGTACTGGTCTGCCCAAGGCTCGGGGTCGAGAACCCCGGTTTCATGGCCCGTCCCGTGGGCGGGAATGAAGATGTCCAGGATCTTCCCGCGGGGCACGGACCAGTGCGTCACCTTGACCTCAAGACCGGGAGCTGGATCATCGACCAGGTCGATGCCGATCAGTTGGCTCTCCCTGTGATACCGGGGTGGCTTGATGACAGCCAGGCCGGGGCCTGGCCCGAGTTGCACCGGCATCCCGGCCGACTCAAAAGATCGTGCTCAAACCATCCGCAAATGACAGCCGACGAAACGGCCGCAACCTGCTCCAGGCTTGCGCGAGTAGCAGCATCCATCAGCGCCTCCGGGGAAGCCTGCATGGCCAGGGGACGAGAGCCGCGACCGGAGATCAGCCGTAGTGCTCGGCGACTTCCCTGGCGGCCTCGCGGCCGTAGGCGGCCTCGAGCCGCTCGGCCAGCCGGGCGGGCTTCAGCTCGTATTCCTGAGTCCCGACGGTCTCCAGCGCGTGCACGGCCATCATGTTGCCGAGCTGGGCGGCCCGCTCCAGCGACAGGTCCCACGAGATCGCCGCGAGGAAACCGGCCCGGAACGCGTCCCCGGCGCCGGTCGGCTCCTGCGGGGCCACGTCCGGCACCGGCGGGACGAGGACCGCGGGCTGGCCGGTGCGCTCGACCCGGGCGCCCGCCGCGCCGAGCGTGGTCACCCGGACTCCCACGTGGCCGACAATCTCGCCGTTGGTCCAGCCGGTCTTCTGCTCGGTGAGGGTCGCCTCGTACTCGTTGCAGAACAGGTACGCGGCGCCGTCCACCAGGTCGCGCACCTGCTCGCCGTCGAGCCTGGCCAGCTGCCAGGACGTGTCGGCGGCGAACGGGATGCCGCCGGCGCGGCACTGCGCGGTGAAGCCGATCATCGCCTCGGGATCGCTCGCGCCGATCAGCACGAGGTCGAAGCCGCCGGACCGGCCGGCCACCGAGCCAAGGTCGATATCGGAGTCCTCGCTCATCGCGCCGGGGTAGAACGACGCGATCTGGTTCATGTCCAGGTCCGTGGTCCCGATGAAGCGCGCCGTGTGATGCAGCGCCGATTCGCTGACGCCGGCGGTGTCCACCCCGTGGCCCTCAAGCCAGCCCCGGTACTCGGCGAAGTCCGTCCCGGCCGTGCCGACCAGCAGCGGACGCAGGCCGAGGCAGCCCATGCCGAACGCGATGTTGGCGGCCACCCCGCCACGCCGGATCACCAGCTTGTCCACCAGGAAGGACAGCGCGACCTTGTCGAGCTTGTCCGGGACGAGCTGCTCGACGAAGCGGCCGGGGAAGGTCATGAGGTGGTCGGTCGCTATCGACCCCGTGACGGCTATCCGCATGCCGGCCCGCCCTGCCAGCCCGCCGGAGAAGGGACCCGCCAGCCCGCCGGAGCCGGGATCAGTGGAACGAGTCGCCGCAGGCGCAGGAGCCGCTCGCGTTCGGGTTGTCGATCGTGAAGCCCTGCTTCTCGATCGTGTCCACGAAGTCGATGGTCGCGCCGCTCAGGTAGGGGACGCTCATCTTGTCGGTCACGACCTGGACCCCGCCGAAGTCGCTGACCACGTCGCCGTCCATCTCGCGCTCGTCGAAATACAGCTGGTAGCGCAGGCCCGAGCAGCCGCCCGGCTGCACGGCGATGCGCAGCCTCAGGTCGTCGCGGCCTTCCTGCGCGAGGAGGCTGCCGACCTTGACCGCGGCCACGTCCGTGAGCTTGATGCCCTGCGTGGTGGTCTCTTCCTGAACAGTCATCTCAGTTGGCTCCTGCGTCGGAGGGGGCCGCCGTGATGCCGGCGGTGCCTGCTGTGCACTCTCAACGATATGCCCTCCGCCATCATTCCCCGCGGCGGAGTGCCGCCTATTCCCCGCCGAGCGGGCCGTCCGCAGTCGGTCACAGGCCGGGTGCCCCCCAGACCGGGAACCACCGGCTCAGGTCAGGCTCGATCTTCAGGTCATCGCCGAGCGCGCCCCGGACCTGCAGCTCCAGCGCGTTGTCCCGGTGCTCGCCTGCCTGCGGGGCGAACGGGTAGAAGGTGCCGCGCTTGTACAGGTACACCAGGCCGAGACGGCGGGCGGAAGGGTCACGGAAGCTGAGGATGGTGCAGAGCAGCTGCGGGCCGAACCCGCCGTCCAGCAAGGAGGAATTGACCGCGTGCAGGTCAGTGACCAGGCCCGCGATGTCGTCCGGGGAATGCTTGCAGACCAGCCAGGTGAAGCCGTAAGAGTCCGCGGACACCTGCACCGGCGTCGTGTTCTCGCCCATGTTGAGCAGGTCGCGCACGTCCTTCTCGATGTCGCTGAACGCCTTGCCCTCCGCCGCGCGGAAGCACACCGACCCTGTCCCCGTCGGGTTGATGTCACTGGCCGCCTGCAGGGTCATCG
>JBEKFH010000207.1:0-8236 GCA_050013415.1 Streptosporangiaceae bacterium
GAGAGGCACGGCATCGTGATCAGGGGCGCGGTGGCGGCCGAGCACGTGCCCGGCGGGTTCGGCGCGCTGTATCCGGTGCTGCGGGCGATGGAGGAAGCCGGGCACTGCAGGCGCGGCTATTTTGTTGAGGGACTCGGCGCCGCCCAGTTCGCGCTGCCGGGAGCCGTGGACCGGATGCGCGCGATGTCGAGGCCGCCGGCCGCTGCGCCTGATGCCGCCTTCTGGCCGACCGATGCCGCCGGGGTGCAGGCTGATGCCGATGGCCGACCGGCCGATGCCGCCGTCTGGCCGGCCGATGCCGCCGTCTGGCCGGGCGATGCCGGCGGGAGGCCGGGCGATGCCAGTGGCTGGCCGGGCGCCGCCCCGGCCGCGCAGGTCGTCGTGCTGGCCGCGACGGATCCGGCCAGCGCCTACGGCGCCGCGCTGCCCTGGCCTCCTCGGCCCGAGGAGACGCCCGGCAGCCACCGGCCGGGACGGAAGGCCGGGGCGCTCGTCGTACTGACCGACGGGGAGCTTGTCCTGTACGTCGAACGCGGCGGCCGGACCCTGCTGTCCTGGACGAGTGACCCGGCCGCGCTCGCCCCAGCGGCCGCCGCCCTGGCCGGGGCGGTGCGCGCGGGCGCGCTCGGCAGGCTGACGGTCGAGCGCGCCGACGGGGCGACTGTTTATGACTCCCCGCTGGCCCAGGCCCTGGAGGCGGCCGGCTTCCGGCCCACCCCTCGCGGCCTACGGCTGCGCGCATAGCCAACCCGCCATGGCCTCCGGCTGCGCGCACAGCCACCCGCCAGGGCCCGCTGCGGGCTGCTCACCGGCGAACGGCAGGATGGTGGCATGCGAGCGGTAGTAGTGACCAGGCACGGCGGACCCGAGGTGCTCGAAGTCGCAGAGGTTCCGGCACCGGAGCCCGGCCCCGGCCAGCTACTCGTCGACATCGCCGCGGCGGGCGTCAACTTCATGGACATCTATCAGCGGCAGGGCAGGCCGCCCTATGCGGCCGATACGCCGTTCATCCCGGGCGCCGAGGGTGCCGGAACCGTCGCGGGCGCCGGCCCCGGAGCGGCAGGCTTCGCCCCAGGCGACCAGGTCGCGTGGACCGGCGTGCCGGGCAGCTATGCGGAGCAGGTAGTGGTCCCGGCTGACCGGGCGGTGCCCGTACCAGAAGGCGTCGACCTGCAAGTCGCGGCGGCCGTGCTGCTCCAGGGCATGACCGCCCACTACCTGTCGAACGACACGTTCCCCGTCGCCGATGGCGATCCCGTGGTCGTGCACGCGGCCGCCGGCGGGGTCGGGCTGCTGCTGACTCAGATGGCCAAGATGCTTGGCGGGGTGGTGATCGCCACGGCGTCCACGACGCCAAAGGCTGTCCTGGCGCAGCAGGCGGGCGCGGATTACGTCGCCGGCTACGACGACTTTGCCGCGGTCACCCGGCAGGTCACCGGCGGCGCGGGAGCGGCCGCGGTCTACGACGGGGTCGGCCAGGCGACCTTCGACGCCAGCCTGTCCGCGCTGCGCCCGCGCGGCTGCATGGTGCTCTACGGCGCGGCCAGCGGGCCCGTGCCACCTTTCGAGCTGCAGCGCCTGGCCGCCGGCGGGTCGTTGTTCATCACCCGTCCCACGCTCGGCAGCTACACCGCCAGCCGCGAGGAACTCCTGCGCCGGGCTGACGACCTGTTCGGCTGGATCCGGGACGGACGGCTCAATGTCCGGCTTGGCGGCACCTACCCGCTGGATCAGGCATCTCGAGCCCACGAGGATCTCGGTAGCCGCCGGACGACCGGCAAGCTGCTGCTGGCTCCCTAGCGATGGAGCCATCCGGCATCAGCCGCAAACGCCTGCGCCCGGCCGGCGGCATTCTCCTCGATACGGGCTGCGTGCTGGCGTTCGTGGTGATCGGCCGCGCCAACCACGCTGAGGCGGAAAGCGTGGCCGGGCTGGCACGCACGGCTTGGCCTTTCCTGGCCGGCCTCGCGGCCGGCCTGCTCGCGACCAGGGCATGGCGGCAGCCGGCGGCCATCCCGACCGGTGCCGGGGCCTGGCTCGCCACCGTCGGCATCGGAATGGCGCTCCGCGTCGTCTCCGGCCAGGGCACCGCAGCGGCGTTCATCCTTGTCGCGCTGGCGTTCCTCGGGCTTTTCATGCTGGGCTGGCGGGTGGTCGCCAGGGCGATGGCCTCGTTCCGGGCCACCAGCCAGCCGGGATAGGCCAACGAACCGCCGGACAGGCCAAACGGGCGCCGGGCCATCAGCCCGGTCGTCCTCACAACCCCCGCGACGCTGCGGCGAGCGCGCAGGTGGCCATTGCCGGAAGCAAGCGCTGCGCAGTGGACAGGTCGCCGTCCAGCGGCCGGTCGCTGGTGTCGGCTGGCAGCGCGCCCGCCGCCAGCTCGAAGGCCTCTGCCAGTGCCGGCCCGGCGGGCCGGAGGCCGCGCAGCCTGAGCGCCCGCACTGCCGCGACCAGTTCGCACGCGAGCACGATCCGGTACGCCGTGATCACGTCGGTGGTGGCCCGCGCCGACTGGGTGGAGAACCCGGCGTGCTCCTCGACCCCGCGGGAGAGGACCGCGCTGCCCAGGGCGGCGGGAGCGGCAAGCCTGCGGATGTCGGCGATCGCCGACTGGGCGACGTACTCCACGATCATTACGCCCGAGCTAGGCGGCGGGTCCGTGGCCAGGAAGGGCTCCAGGGTGGTGAAGGCAGGCTCGACCAGCGTCCCGAGCCGGGCCGCCGACAGCGCCGACGTCTGGAACAGCGCCGCGCGGACGGCGTCAAGCGCCAGGCCGATGTAGGCGGTATGGAAGTTCCCGTTGTGCCAGACCGCCTGGCCGGCCACGTCGATCAGCGGATTCTCCGCGGCGGCGTTGAGTTCCCTGGTGACAATCTGCTCGGCGTTGCCGGCCGCGTCCACCGCGGGCCCGTGGACCTGCGGCAGCGCACGGTAGCCGTAGGGATCCTGGATCCGCGGCGCCGGGCCGGCCTGGCCGTCCAGCAGGCCGCGCATCGTTGCGGCAACCGCCTGCTGGCCAGGATGCGGGCGCGCGGCGTGCACCGGCTCGGCGTACGGCTCGGGGGAGGCATCGACGGCCAGATGGGACAGGGCCGCTACCGCCAGCCCGGCTTGCAGGAGGCCGCGCAGGTCGTGACAGGCAAGTGCGGCTTCGCCGATGGTCGCCGCGTTGCTCGAGATGAAGGCCAGCGCGTCCGGGGATGCCAGGGCGAACTGCGGCGGGAGGGCTGGCTGTGGCACCCATTCCCGCTCGCCAAGCAGGCAGAGCGCCGTCATGGCGAGCGCGGTGAGATCTCCGGTGCCGATGGCCCCCCACAGCGGGACGGGTGCTGACAGGCCGCGGTTGATCGCGTCGATGAGCGCGTCCATCACTCCCGGATCCACGCCGGATCCCCCGGCTGCGATCTGGTTGACGCGCACCACCAGCATTCCCCGGCTGAGTTCGGCGGCGATGAGCGGGCCGCCGCCGCCCGCGTGGCTGCGCACCAGCCGCAGGCCGTACCCGGCGACGTCGCTGCCGCGAACCGGCGTCTGGCGATTGGCGCCGACGCCGGTGGTCCGGCCGTAGACCTCGCGGCGAGCGGTGGCGTAGGCGGCGACCTCGGCTGCTGCCCTGGCGCGCTGCCTGCCCGCGGCGCTGAGCGACACGTGAACCGCGCCTCGCGCCACAGCGGCTACGTCGCCGCAGGTCAGCGAGGTCCCGTCGAGCACGACCACGAGCTGAGCCATTAACGGAGTCGTGCCCAGATTCCGCAGTCCCATGTCTGCCTGCCGTGGCGGCCGACCATCACGCCGCGGAGCATCATCACGTATGCGAGATCAGTTTATTTTCGGACATTACGGAGACAGCAGCCGGACTGAATCGGCGCCACGCCGGCACCCCAGAACCCTGGTGAATACAGGGCTTGACGGCCGGATCTGCCGACCAGAGCGCGCATTCATGGACGTCGCCGACGGCCGGCCACACCGCGCTGTGGCGAGCGCAGCACATACTGGGCGCCGTTTACCTGCATAATACTGGACATGCGATTGTCCGCACGCGCCGACTACGCCCTGCGCGCAGCCATTGAGCTGGCTGCCGCCCAGGGTGGCCATGTCACTGCCGATCAGCTGGCCAAGACACAGCGAATCCCCGGTAAGTTCCTCGAGGCGATCCTGACCCAGCTCGGGCGCAGTGGCCTGGTGCGCAGCCGTCGCGGCCCCGATGGTGGCTTCTGGCTGGCGCGCCCGGCCGGTGAGATCTCGCTGGCCGACATCATCCGCGCAATCGACGGGCCGCTGCTCGGCGTGCGCGGCGAGCGCCCGGAGAACCTCGGCTACATTGGCGCGGCCGAGCCGTTGCAGACCGTCTGGATCGCGCTGCGCGCCAACGAGCGGGCGATTCTCGAGGATGTCACCCTCGAGCACCTGGTCTCCGGCGTGCTCCCGGACAGCGTGCTCAAGCTGGCCGAGGATCCGCGGGCCTGGGCCTGACGCACTCGAGTCCCGGCCGGTGCGACTCGAGGCACGGGCGGTGCGACCGGAGGCCCGCGCGGTGCGATGGGGGCCAGGGCGCACGGCCCGGTGCCCTGGCCGGTTAAGTGCTTTCGTCTCAGACGGGCACCATGTCGGGCATGTCCGGCGCCCGCCAGCCCAGCTGGCTGAGCGCAGTGCCATCCTGCAACGACACGGCATCGATGCCCTTGGCACCCGGAGCATCAAGGTTGCGCCCCGAGCGCATGGGCAGCCGGATCCGCGCGGGCGCGCCGATCGTGGGCGCGCCGATCGCGGATCGCGCCTGCACAGCCAGCTGGCGGCCACCGGTCGTCGCCGCGAGACGCACACTGCCGACCGCCGCGGATGGCCCCGGCGCGGCCGGCGCAACGGGAGTCGCCGACGGGCCGACCGACAGGCGCGGATCCCTGGCGCCGGTCAGCACCGGCTCGTTCTGCAGCTCGGCGAGCGCAAAGTTGTCGGACACTTCCCTGAGCACCTGCGATAGCGGGGTGCCCAGCGCGGAGCAGATGGAGCCGAGCAGCTCGGAAGAGGCTTCCTTCTGGCCTCGCTCGACCTCGGACAGGTATCCCAGGGACACCCGCGCCGACGCGGAGACCTCGCGTAGCGTGCGGCCTTGCCGCAGACGGAGCCGACGCAGCGCGTCACCGAGCAAGTGACGAAGCAGAACCATCGCCGCTCTCCCTTCCGAGGCCGATCGCTTACACCTCCACCGTACCTGCCTTCACGGACCGCACGGGAGACCACCCCGGGGGCGTGTTGGCCAATGTAACGCTGTAATCATAATTTCTCTTCCCGCAGGATATCCAGCAGCAGCCGCAGGCACCGCGCCACGGTCTCCTGGCGGATCTCGTCCCGGGAGCCGTGCAGCGTCAGCGACCGGACGGCGGTTCCTGGCGCGGAGCTGACGGCGATGTAGACGGTTCCCACCGGCTGGCCATCCGCCGTACCCGGGCCGGCCACGCCCGTGGTGGCCGCGCCGACCGTCGCGCCCATCCGGCGGCGGACCCCCGCGGCCATCGCCGCGGCTACGTCGGGATGTACCGCGCCGCATCGTTCCAGCAGGTCGCGGGGGACGCCGAGGATCGCGGCCTTGACGTCCGTGGCATAGGCGACGACCGCGCCGCGAAATGCCGCGGAGGCACCCGGGATGCCGGTCAGCGCGGCCGCGAGGAGCCCGCCGGTGAGTGACTCCGCGACCGCGGCGCTGTGACCGCGCGCCGTCAGCAGGCTGACGATCTCCCCGGCCGCCTCGCGGTCGCTGACGGCCGATTCCCCGGAAGCAACGCGGTCGCTCACGGCCGCGCCCAACCGAGCGGGGGCTCCCTCACGGCCGAATCGCCGGCAGCAACGTGCTCGCTCACGGCCGCGGCCGACTGACCGAGGGCTCGCTCACCGCATTCCTGCGGCAGCCGGGTGCCGCGCCGGCGTCACGCCGACGGCCTCGGCTAGCAGATCTGCTCCGTCCGAGCCGGTCACGGTGGCGCGAATCATGTCGCCCGCGGCCAGCGGTTCCGGCGAGAGCACGGTCGTGTTCCCATCGACCTCGGGTGCCTGGTGCGCGGCCAGCCCGCCGTAGCGCCCGTTCCCGAGTGATTCCTCGATAAGGACGTCCAGCGTCTCGCCGACGCGCTCAGCGGCCCGCTGAGACATCAGCTCCTCGGCCAGATCCGCGAGATCCTCGACCCTGCGGGCGATCTCGTCAGCCGCCAGCTGCCCGGGCAGCGTGGCAGCCTCGGTGCCGTCCTCGTCGGAGTATCCGAAGATCCCGATCGCGTCCAGGCGGGCGTCGCCGAGGAAACGCTCAAGCTCGCGCACGTCGGCCGGCCTCTCGCCGGGAAAGCCGACGATGAAGTTGGAACGAACCCCCGCGCGGGGGTCGGCGGCCCGGATCTGATCCAGCAGCCCGCCGAATCGCTCGCGGTCGCCGAACCGGCGCATCGCGCGCAGCACCGGCCCGCTCGCGTGCTGGAAGGAAAGGTCGAAGTAGGGGGCAACGCCAGGAGTCGATGTCATCACCTCCACCAGGCCAGGTCGCACCTCGGCCGGCTGCAGGTAGCTGACCCTGACGCGCTCAATCCCCGGCACACCCGCCAGTGCGGGCAGCAGCGCCTCCAGCAGCCGCAAATCCCCGAGATCCTTTCCGTACGATGTGGAGTTCTCGCTGACCAGGAGCAACTCGCGCACTCCCTGTCCGGCCAGCCACTCAGCCTCGATCACGAGATCTCGCGGCGGCCGGGAGATGAACGCGCCGCGGAAGGCGGGAATTGCGCAGAAGCTGCACCGGCGGTCACATCCGGACGCGATCTTGAGGGGGGCGACCACGCCACCAGCCAGGCGGCGACGCAGCACGCGCGGCCCCGAGGCCGGCGCGATACCCGGCGGCAGGTCGGTTATCGCCGGGGTCGTCCCGGACGCCAGCGTCCCGGCGGCTGACTCCACGGCAAGCGGCTCCGCAGTGACTGGCTCTCCTGCCACGGTGCCATGGCCCGGCAGATGCCCGCCGGCGGCCGGGCGGCCGGCCGGCGAGATCGGCAGCAGCCGCCGCCGATCCCTAGGGGCATGCGCGGGCCACCGCCGGCCGGCCACCACGGCGTCGAGCCTCGCCGCGATGTCGTCGTAATCGTCGAAACTCAGCACCTGCGCCTCGGGCAGCGCCTCGGCGAGACCCGCGCCGTAGCGTTCAGCGAGGCATCCGGCGGCCACCACCCTGGCGCCCCCGGCTGCCGCGCCGAGTATCTGGTCGATCGACTCTTCCTTGGCCGCCTGGATGAAGCCGCAGGTGTTGACAAGGACGACGTCTGCCCCGCCCTCGGCGTCCCCGACCACAGTCCAGCCCGCCGCTTCGAGCCGCGCGGCGAGTTCCTCGGAGTCGACCTCGTTGCGTGCGCAACCCAGCGTGACCAGGCTGACGGTGCGACCGCTCTGGCCCGCGCTTCCCTGACTCGACACACCGGCAGACTACGGCAGGCGGGGCGATGCGCGGCCCAGGGGCGGCACGGGCAGGTCAGCTGGCAGTTCGCCGGCCTGGCCCGAAGCTCAGCGTGACCGGCCCGCCGGAATGACCGGGCGCGCCGAGGTTCTTGCCGTTCACGGTCAGCGCGATCCCGCTCGGATTGCCCAGCACGAGACTGACGGCCTGCCGCTCGGTCCAGTGCTCGCGGGTGCCGCCATAGACGATCCCGCTGAAGATCGTCTGGCCGCTCGCCGTGGTCAGCTGGACCCAGCAGTCCTCGATGGCATCCAGGTGAATCACCACGTCGCGGGCCGCTCCTGGCAGGCGATGAATCCCCGGTGAGGATCCTGTTACCTTGCCTGCCGAGTGTCCCCTGGGCGTCCGGCCCGACAGGTGCGAAGCGGCTGTTTGCGCCGCTACCCGAGGTACGCCCGTTGACGGCCACGCCCCGTATACCGCGAAACCGACAATCAGGGCGAGCGCCAGCGCCATCACGGCGCTCCAGTTGGGCCCGCGCCGTTCCCTCAGCTTGATCGGCGTCGACGGCTCGAAGGCATCTGCCGCAGTGATCGCAGTTGGCGCCCCGTGGATCAGGTCGTACTCCCTGATCAGTGATTCCGGGTCGGTGCCCACGGCGCGGGCGATGCTCCGGACGTGGCCGCGGGCATAGAAGTCGCCTCCGCAGGCTGAGTAATCGTCGCGCTCGATGCCGCGGATGATCGTCTCTCTGATGCAGGTCACCTGACTGACCTCGGAGATGGTGAGATCGGCCTGGCACCGTGC
>JBEKFH010000208.1:0-8230 GCA_050013415.1 Streptosporangiaceae bacterium
GACCGCCCGGCGCTGCCCGGCAGGCCCCCTGGCTCGCCGGGATCACGATCAAGTGGCTGGAGACCGATGCCTGCGGCCACGCCCGGGAAACCCGCGCCTACCAGCCCTCACCAGCCCTGCGGCACCTGATCAAAACCCGCGACCAAACCTGCTCGTTCCCCGGCTGCCGCCGCCCCGCCCGCCGCTGCGACGACGACCACACACAACCTTTTGACCAGGGCGGACGCACCTGCGAATGTAATTTGACCCCGCTCTGCAGACGACACCACGCCGCCAAACAGGCACCCGGCTGGCACCTCGATCAGCCAGCACCAGGCGTGCTGATCTGGACCCTCCCGAGCGGCCGAGTCCACGCCGTCAGACGCAGGCCCTACCCCGCGTAACCGGCCCGAGCCCCACTGCACCCAGCCGAAGGTTAGCGCCCGGCTAGCGGCCTGACCGCACGCCAGCCATCATTAGGCACCACCCCGTCCACCACCCATGCGCGAATTCGGGGGCGAGCCCATGCACGAATTACCGGGGCCCCGCCGGAATCTGATGCACCGCCCGCCGGAATCTCACGCACCGCTAGCCTTGCGGGCGTGATCCGACCGCGCCGGGGGCCCTTCCTGCCAGGTGAGCAAGTTCAGCTCACCGATCCGAAGGGCCGCAGTCATCTCGTCTCGCTCCAGCCGGGCCGTGCCTTTCATACCCACCAGGGCTCGGTGGCGCACGACGACCTCATCGGCAGCCAGGACGGCAGCGTGGTGACCTCCTCAGGCGGAACCGCCTATGTCGCCCTGCGCCCGCTGCTCGCCGACTTCACGCTGTCCATGCGGCGCGGCGCAGCCGTCGTCTACCCGAAGGACGCCGCCCAGATCGTGGCGATGGCCGACATCTTCCCCGGCGCCCGGGTGCTGGAGGCCGGGGCCGGCAGCGGCGCCCTGTCCTGCTGGCTGCTCCGCGCGATTGGCGAGTCCGGCCTGCTCGTCTCCTACGAGCGCCGGCCCGACTTTGCCGAGATCGCGCGCGGCAACGTTGAGCGGTACTTCGGCGCGCCGCATCCGGCCTGGCGGCTGGAGGTCGGCGAGCTGCCGGCCGATCCAACTGCCGGAGCGACAGCCAGCCCGAACTCCGAACCGACGGCCGGCCAGGCTGCCGGACACCCGGTCGGCCAGGCTGCCGGACACCCGGTCGGCCAGGCTGCCGGACCGCCAGCCGGGCAGACCGCCGAACCGGCCGCGGTCCCGGCGGGCGAGCTTTTCGACCGCGTCGTACTGGACATGCTCGCACCGTGGGACTACGCGGGCACGGCCGCCATGTCGCTCACCGGCGGCGGCCTGATCTGCTGCTATGTGGCTTCGACAACGCAGCTGTCGCGCACCGTGGAAGCCCTGCGCGCCCAGGGCAGCTTCGCCGAGCCGGCCGCCTGGGAATCGATGGTCCGCGGCTGGCATGTCGACGGGCTCGCCGTCCGGCCCGAGCATCGCATGGTCGGGCATACCGGCTTCCTGGTGACGGCGCGGCGGCTCGCTGACGGCGTCACGCCGCCGCCCCGGCGGCGGCGGCCGGCAAAGGGCGCGCGGGGCGGGGACGCCTGGCAGGACAGCGGCGGCGGCGCCCCCGGAGACACCAAAGACACCGGAGACACCGGAGACACCGGAAGAGGCACCGCAAGAGGCCCTGGCGGAGACGCCGCAAGAGGCACCGGCGGCGTCACCGAAAGGGACGCCGGGCACGACACCGAGCGGGACAGCGGATGACGGATCGCGGCCTGGACGTTCCCAGATCGTGACGCGAGAATGCGGAGTCTGGGCCCTCGCCAGGTTACGGAACTAGTCCGGGTAGGTAGGGTCTAGGTAAGTCAGCTCTCGGAAGGGGTGAGAGGCATGGCCGCCCGTGATGACAGCGCCCGCGCCGGACGACACGACGAGGAGCTCAGAGTCCTGACCACGCAGATCTCCTTCCTCGAGGAAGAGATCTCGGCACTGCGCCGCAGGCTGGCGGATTCGCCGGTGCAATCGCGGCTCCTCGAGGACCGACTGCGAGAGACCGAGGCCAGTCTCGCGAGCGTGACCGGCCAGAACGACCGCCTGGCGAGCACCTTGCGCGAGGCCAGGGACCAGATCGTCGCGCTCAAGGAAGAAGTGGACCGGCTCGCGCAGCCGCCCTCGGGCTTCGGCATCTTCCTGTCCGCGAGCGAGGACGGCACCGCGGACGTGTTCACCGGCGGCCGCAAGATGCGGGTCAGCGTGAGCCCGTCGATCGAGATGGCCGAGCTGAAGCCCGGCCAGGAGGTCGTGCTCAACGAAGCGCTGAACGTCGTGATCGCGCAGGGCTACGAGACGATCGGCGAGGTCGTCATGCTCAAGGAGATCCTTGAGGATGGCGAGCGGGCGCTGGTCATCTCGCACGCCGACGAGGAGCGGATCGCCAGGCTGGCCGAGCCGCTGCGCAGCGCCACCATCCGGGCCGGCGACTCGCTCTTGCTGGAGCCGCGGTCGGGCTACGTCTACGAGCGCATTCCCAAGGCTGAGGTCGAGGAGCTCATCCTGGAGGAAGTGCCGGACATCACCTACTCGGCGATCGGCGGGCTCGCCGGGCAGATCGAGCAGATCAGGGACGCGATCGAGTTGCCGTACCTGCACGCCGACCTGTTCAAGGAGCACCAGCTGCGGCCACCCAAGGGCGTGCTGCTGTACGGCCCGCCGGGCTGCGGCAAGACGCTGATTGCCAAGGCCGTGGCCAACTCGCTGGCCAAGCAGGTCGCCGCCAGGACCGCCGAGCTGGCCAGCAAGGGCGGCGCGACGGCCGGGCCGGGCGCGCAGGCCAAGGAGGGCAAGAGCTTCTTCCTGAACATCAAGGGCCCCGAGCTGCTCAACAAGTACGTCGGCGAGACCGAGCGGCACATCAGGCTGGTCTTCCAGCGCGCGAGGGAGAAGGCCAGCGAGGGCATGCCGGTCATTATCTTCTTCGACGAGATGGACTCGATATTCCGCACCCGCGGCTCCGGGGTCTCCAGCGACGTGGAGAACACGATCGTCCCGCAGCTGCTCAGCGAGATCGACGGCGTCGAGGGACTGGAGAACGTCATTGTCATCGGCGCGTCGAACCGGGAGGACATGATCGACCCGGCGATCCTGCGGCCCGGCCGGCTGGACGTCAAGATCAAGATCGAGCGGCCGGACGCCGAGGCGGCCAGGGACATCTTCTCCAAGTACGTGGTCCGCGAACTGCCGCTGCACGCCGACGACCTGGCCGAGCACGGCGGATCAGCCCGTGCATGCGTGCAGGAGATGATCCAGCGGGTCGTCGAACGCATGTACAGCGAGACCGAGGGAAACCGGTTCCTTGAGGTGACCTACGCCAACGGCGACAAGGAGGTCCTGTACTTCAAGGACTTCAACTCCGGCGCGATGATCCAGAACATCGTCGACCGCGCGAAGAAAATGGCGATCAAGGAATTCCTGGAGACCGGGCAGAAGGGGCTGCGGGTCGCGCACCTCCTGACCGCCTGCGTCGATGAGTTCAAGGAGAACGAGGACCTGCCGAACACCACCAACCCCGACGACTGGGCCCGGATTTCCGGCAAGAAGGGCGAGCGCATCGTCTACATCAGGACGCTGGTCTCCGGAAAGCAGGGCACCGAGGCGGGCCGGTCGATCGACACGGTGGCGAATACCGGGCAGTACCTGTAGATGCAGTCAGCCAGACCTGTCGATGCAGTCAGCCAGATGCATTCAGCGGCCAGCATCCCGGCGCGCGCCGTCCCGCGCCCGGGTCGGCCGGCACTAGTGTTAACCGCATGAGCGTCCGGCGGGTCATGGGAACGGAGACTGAGTACGGGATTTCCGTGCCCGGCCAGCCTGGCGCGAACGCGATGGTCACCTCGTCCCAGATCGTCAATGCCTACCAGGCGGCGACCTCGGCCAGGGCCAGGCGGGCGCGGTGGGACTTCGAGGAGGAGAACCCGCTGCGCGATGCGCGCGGGTTCGACCTGGCGCGGGAGGCGGCGGATTCCGCGCAGCTGACCGACGAGGATCTCGGCCTGGCGAACGTGATCTTGACCAACGGGGCCCGGCTGTACGTGGATCACGCCCACCCGGAGTACTCGGCACCGGAGTGCACAGACCCGCTGTCGGCGGTGACCTGGGACAAGGCCGGCGAGCGGGTGATGGCCGAGGCCGCTGTCCAGGCGGCGGCGGTGCCGGGCAGCGCCCCGATCCAGCTCTACAAGAACAACACCGACAACAAGGGCGTCTCCTACGGCTGCCACGAGAATTACCTGATGAACCGGGCGACCCCATTCGCTGACATCGTCCGCCACCTGACCCCGTTCTTCGTGTCACGGCAGGTGGTCTGCGGGGCAGGCCGCGTCGGCCGGGGCGCCGACGGCCGGGAGGACGGCTTCCAGATCAGCCAGCGCGCCGACTTCTTCGAGGTCGAGGTCGGGCTGGAGACGACGCTGAAGCGGCCGATCATCAATACCAGGGACGAGCCGCACGCCGACCCGGAGAAGTACCGCCGCCTGCACGTCATCATCGGTGACGCGAACATGAGCGAGATCTCCACCTACCTCAAGCTCGGCACCACTGCCCTGGTGCTGGCGATGATCGAGGACCGGTTCCTCGGCGCGGAACTCGGCGTGGAGGCCCCGGTCAGCGAGCTGCGGGCGATCTCGCACGACCCCTCCTGCCGGCACCTGGTGACGCTGCGCGACGGCAGGAAGATGACGGCCGTCCAGCTGCAGATGGAGTACCTCGAGCTGGCCAGGAAGTACACCGAGGACAAGTACGGCGCGGACGTCGATGACATGACCGCCGACGTCCTCGGCCGCTGGGAGTCGGTGCTGAACAGGCTTTCCGAGGATCCGATGCTGACCTCCAGGGAACTCGACTGGACGGCCAAGCTGGAAGTGCTCAACGGCTACCGCACCAGGGACGGGCTGAGCTGGGATCATCCCCGGCTGCAGCTCGTCGACCTGCAGTACGCGGACGTCCGGATAGGCCGCGGCCTGTACAACCGGCTCGTCGCCATGGGCCGGATGATCCGGCTGGTCACCGACGAGCAGGTGACCCGGGCGGTCGGCTACCCGCCGGAGGACACCAGGGCCTATTTCCGCGGCCGGTGCCTGCGCAAGTACCCGGAGGCCGTCGCGGCGGCGTCCTGGGACTCGGTGATCTTCGACATTCCCGGCCGCGAGTCACTGCAGCGGGTCCCCACCCTTGAGCCGCTCCGCGGCACCCGCGCGCACGTGGGCGACCTGATCGATCGCTGCGAGACGGCCGGCGAGCTGGTGGCGGCCCTCACCGGCCGGGACTAGGCATCGCCCTGGCAGGCTCCGCCCCGGCCGCTCCCGCCCGGCCTCGAGGGCGGTACATTCCGGATCCATACCGATAGCCGGGCGGCAGGATTGGGCCAGCCGCGCGCTGGCGAGGATAGCGTTGAGACCGCGGACAGCATTTGCTGAGCACGGAGGTTCGAGATGGCGACAAAGGACACGGGCGGCCAGCGGCAGGCTCCCCGGCGCACCGAGCAGGAACCTGACGGCGCGCCACAGGGAACCGAGGAGGCCAGGGAGCGACAGGACAAGCTCACCGACGACGTCGACGCGATCCTCGACGAGATCGACGAGGTGCTCGAGGAGAACGCCGAGGAATTCGTCCGCTCCTACGTCCAAAAAGGCGGCGAGTGATGCAGCGACGGTTCCCGGCCGATTACCTCAGCGCGGGAACCTCGTCGTTCAGCGACTTTCTCGCCTCGGCGGCGCCCGCCCTGCTGCCCGGCGCGGCCGAGGCAGCCGGGGCGCACGGCCAGGCGTCCGACGCGCTAGCGCGCTCGCTGCCGCACGGGACGACGATCGTCGCCGCCGCGTGCGACGGCGGCGTGGTCATGGCGGGGGATCGCCGGGCCACCGCGGGCAGCATGATCTCGCAGCGGGACATCGAGAAGGTGCTCCGCAGCGACGAGTTCTCCTGCGTCGGCATCTCCGGCGTGGCGGGCATCGGGATCGAACTGATCCGGCTGTTCCAGGTCGAGCTTGAGCATTACGAGAAGCTGGAGGGCCGCGCTCTGTCGCTGGAGGGCAAGGCGAACCGGCTGGCCAGCATGGTCAGGGGCAACCTCGGCGCGGCCATGCAAGGACTGGTGGTGGTACCGCTGTTCGCCGGCTTTGACCCCGGCACGCCGACCGGCCGGATCTTCAGCTACGACCCGGCGGGCGGCCGGTACGAGGAGCACCGCTTCCACGCCATCGGCTCCGGCTCGGTGTTCGCCCGCGGGTCGCTGAAGAAGCTGTACGCCGACCAGATGACCACCGACGACACGGTGCTCGCGTGCATGCAGGCCCTCTACGACGCCGCCGACGACGACTCGGCGACCGGCGGGCCGGACGTGACCAGGCGCATCTACCCGGTCGTCGCCACGGTCACCGAAGCCGGATTCCGGCGGCTGACCGACGCCGAGGCCGGCGAATACGCGCAGGCCGTGATCGACGAGCGGATGCGCGCGCCCGACGGGCCGTCCGCGCCGCTGCGTCAGGCCCCCGTGCCGAACGGGTAACGTGCCGAACAGATAACGTGCCGAACGGATAGTGCGCCGCTAGTGCCGTCAGCCCGCCCAGCCCGGGCTCGCGGCCAGCCGGCGATCAGCCCAGCCGACCACTCACGCAAGGGAAACGCCAGCGGTGTCCATGCCGTTCTACGTATCGCCCGAGCAGGCGATGAAGGACAAGGCCGATTACGCGCGCAAGGGCATCGCGCGCGGTCGCAGCGGGGTCGTGCTGCAGTACGGCGGCGGCATCCTGTTCGTCGCGCCGAACCCGTCCCGCGCGCTGAACAAGATCAGCGAGATTTACGACCGGATCGCGTTCGCCGCCGTCGGCAGGTACAACGAGTTCGAGAACCTGCGCAAGGCCGGGGTCCGCTACGCCGACACGACCGGCTTCCAGTACGACCGCCAGGACGTCACCGCGCGGGGCCTGGCCAACTGGTACGCCCAGGTCCTCGGGACCATCTTCACGGAGAGCAACAAGCCGTTCGAGGTCGAGATCGTCGTCGCCGAGGTGGGCGACGCGCCCGAGGATGACCAGATCTACCGGATCACCTTCGACGGATCGGTCGCCGAGGAGCGCGGCTTCGTGGCGGTCGGCGGCCAGGCCGACCAGGTGGCGGCCGTGCTCAAGGACCACTACGCCGACCGGCTGCCGCTGGCCGCCGCGCTGGCCGCCGCGATAACGGCGCTGTCCGGTGAGAGTAACGGCGAGCGGCCGGAGATCACGGCCGCCCAGCTGGAGGTGGCGGTGCTGGACCGCGAGCTTGTGCACCGCACGTTCCGGCGGCTGACCGGCCCGCGGCTCGCGGCCCTGCTCGCCGAGGCGCATCCGGCCGCAGACGGCCAGTCCGCGGCGGCGAAGGGCGGGGACGACCCGGCAAAGCCGGGCCGGGCGGCCAAGCCGGACGCCGCGAAGCCGGGCGCCGGCGCAGCGCCGGATGCCGTGACAGCCGAGGAGAACGAGCCCGGCGAGCGGTCTCCGGACTAGCTGCCCCGGCCCGCCACCGCTGGCCGAGCCTGCCCGCTGACCGAGCCGGCCGCCTGCCGACCCCGAGTTGGAGGACCGATGGCTGTTCCGCCGGCTGCACCGTCCCGCGCGGCGGCCCCCGCACCGGGCCGCATGGCCGTCGATTTCGAGGAGCGGGTGGATTTCGGCAGGCTCCGCGAGCACCGGCTCAGCCGTGCCATGGCCGCCCTTGAGGCCAGCGATCTCGGCGCGCTGCTCGTCTTCGACAACAACAACATCCGGTACCTGACAGGTGTGGCGATCGGCGAGTGGACGCGCGACAAGCTGTGCAGGTACGCCCTCTTCACCCGCACGGGCGAGCTCTTCCTGTGGGACTTCGGGTCAGCCGCCGTGCACCACCGGATGTACTGCCCTTGGCTGAAGCCGGAGCACTGCATCGCCTCGTACACCACGATGCGCGGCGCGGCTCCGCCGGACGCGCGGCTGGTCAGCCGCGGCGTCGCCGAGATCAAGGACACGCTGGCCGCGGCGGGCGTGGCGGGCATGCCGGTCGGCGTCGACTTCGCCGAGATCCCGATGCTCTTCGAGCTCCAGGGCCAGGGTGTGGACGTGCGCGACGGGCAGCAGGTGATGCTGGACGCCCGGCAGGTCAAGTCCGCCGACGAGATCGCCCTGCTGGCCACCGCGGCCGCCATGGTCGACGGCGTCTACCAGGACATCACCGAGGCGCTC
>JBEKFH010000209.1:0-8229 GCA_050013415.1 Streptosporangiaceae bacterium
GAGGCTGACCTGCTGGCGACCGAGCGGAAGATCAACGCGTTGTGGCGGGCGATCGAGCGGGCCAGGGACGCGGGAGACTGGCGGCCGCGGCCGAGCAGGCTCTGCGACTGGTGCGCCCACAAGGCAATCTGCCCCGCGTTCGGCGGCACCCCGCCGCCGCTGCCCGATCCCGCGGCGATCCCCGTGCCAACCGCTGAGGCGGCACCCCTTGCCGGGGAGCCGCCGGCAGCCGGCGAGGCGCCGGCAGCCGGCGAGGGGCCGGCAGCCGGGGAGCCGCCGGCAGCCGGCAAGGCGCCGTCCTCCGGGGAAGAGCCCGCTGCCGGGGAAGCGCCGGCGGCGGGGCCAGCCGCGGTGCCTCCGCCCGCTACTTGATGCCGCGGCGCCGCAGGATCTCCGCGACCTCCCCGAGGTCATCGTCGGCTGCGGTGGTCACTCCGCGCTTAGTTTGCTTCGCCGTCTTGCCCGGCCCGGCGCCCACCTGCGCCCGCCCGCCTGCCGGAGCGGTCCCGGCAGCGGCCGGAGCGTCGTCTCGCACCGCCCGGGCCTTCCGTCCGCCACGCCGCCCTGGCCGCGGGATACCGCCTGACGCCAGGAGCAGCACCGCCGCGAAGCCTGCCAGCACGACGCCGGACCATCTCTCCGGGGAGAACACGAAAGACCCGGCGAATCGCGCCACGGCCGAGCTGATCCTGGTGATCAGCGTGACCGTGCCGGTGAGGTACGCGGCCAGCGGCAGCAGCGAGAACGCGGCGAACCGGACTCCGGACCGCGGGCCGGTGCGCCGCCACCGGAAGTAGGAAAGGACGAGTCCGGCAGCGGTCAGGCCGCCGCAGATCACGAAGTCAACGAATGACATGTGCTGCGCCTCCCCTCAGGGCCGCGCCGCCATCGCCGCGGTCAAGGCATGTGTCCCGTTCATCGTCGCACATCGCCAGCTAGCCCTGTAATTGCACGTGGGTTGGCGGACCGGACGTGGTCTGCCCGGCATTGATCAGCGTGGCTGGGACTCCGCTGTCGCTCTTACTGCACTGAAGTTCCAACCATGCGTTTTCCCGGCCGGGAGCGAGTCCCAGCTAACGCGTTCCGGCCGTCCCGGACAACCTCCCAGCGCAGAGCACCCGCCACCGTGAGGCATCCTGACGCCACCGTGAGGCATCCTGAAGGGTGCAGGCCCAGCCGGACCGAGCATGGCGATGGCGCGAAGCCCTGGATGGCAGGATTGACCGTCGTGGCTGTGAACCGGATGCCGGCCGCCGAGGTCGAGGTCTCGGCGGATCTCGTGCGGCGACTGCTCGCCGATCAGCACCCTGACCTCGCGCGCCTGCCCGTGGAGTTCCTCGCGAACGGCTGGGACAACGAGCTCTACCGGGTCGGGGATGGGCTCGTCGCGCGGCTGCCGCGCCGCGCCGTTGGCGCGGAGATCATCAAGAATGAGCAACGCTGGCTGCCCGGACTCGCCCAGAGCCTGCCCCTGCCCGTCCCCTATCCAGAACGGACCGGGAAACCCGCCCACGGCTACCCTTTCTCATGGAGTGTCGTGCCCTACCTACCGGGCGTGCCCGCGGCGGAGGCGAGATCCTTCGACCCGGCGGCTGCCGCGGCCGTTGTCGGCGGGTTCCTCGGCGCACTGCACGTCCCGGCGCCGGCGGACGCGCCGGCCAACCCGTTCCGCGGCGTACCGCTGGCCGAGCGGGCCGGCAGCTTCGCAGCTAACCTCGCCCTGCTCACCGGCCAAGCCGACCAGGATGAGGTCGACTGGGACGCGGTGCTCCGCGGCTGGGACGCGGCGCTCGCGGCCTCCAGCTACGACGGCCCGCCTGTCTGGCTGCACGGCGACCTGCACCCGGGGAACGTTCTAGTGCACCACGGCCAGGTCAGCGGCGTGATCGACTTCGGCGACATTACCTCGGGCGACCCGGCCACCGACCTGTCGGTGGCCTGGATGCTGCTCCCGCTCGGCTGCCATGCCAGCTTCTGGTCGGCCTACCAGGCGGCAGGCGGCGCCGGTGGCCGGGTCAGCGATGCCCTACGGGCACGGGCCAGAGGCTGGGCACTGAACCTCGCGATCGTGTTCCTGGCCCACTCGGAAGACAATCCGGTGCTCCTGGAAATCGGCCACCGCACCATCAGCACAGTTCTGGCGGATCAGCGCGGACCAGTCTGCTAAAGATCCGGGCCACCGCCCGCGTCGCTGCCAGCAGACCCGCCTGCTGGCACGGTCGCTCGGATATTACGAGGCTAGCCGCTGCCCATCATGCCCCGCAGTGTCGCGAGGTCGAGCTGGCTGAGCGAGGAGGCGACCACCCGGCCGGGCCGGGTGGGGATCGGGGTGAGGCTCGGCACCGCGACGACCAGGCAGCCGGCCGCCTCGGCGGACGCCACGCCGTTGGGCGAGTCCTCGATCGCGATGCAGCCGGATGGCTCGACGCCCAGCAGCGCCGCCGCCCGCAGGTACGGCTCGGGCGCCGGCTTGCTCTGGCTGACATCCTCGGCGCACACGGTGGCGCCGAAGGATATCCCGATCTTCGGGATCACGGCGTCCATGATCTGCCGCTCCGATGAGGTGACCAGGGCATTCGGCAGGCCGGCGTCGGTGACCTCGGTCAGCAGCTCGCGCGCGCCCGGCATCACGGGCACGCCGCGCTCGCGCAGCAGGGCCGTCATGCCGTCGACCAGCCACCGGCCGACCTCGTCGCGGGTGGCCGCCCGCGTCGCGCGGGCCAGCAGGTGGTCCACCGTCCGCTCCAGCGAGCCGCCGACGAGCAGCTGCTGGTCAGCGGCTTCCCACTGCCCGCCAAGGTGCGCCACGACCTCGCTCTCGACCTCGAACCAGAGTGGCTCGGAATCGATGAGCAGCCCGTCCATGTCGAAGAGGATGGCTTGCAGTGCCCGCCGGCCGGAGCGCGCGGACGAGGTGGGGGACATGGCCAAGCACCCTACCGGCCGGGCGGAGCGAGCATCATGTGCTGAAGTACCTGGCTTCCGGGTGGTGGGTGATCACGGAGTCCGTTGACTGCTCCGGCGCGAGCTGGAACTCCTCGGACAGCGTCACCCCGATCCGGCCGGGCTCGAGCAGCCGCATCACCTTTGCCCTGTCCTCCAGGTCCGGGCAGGCCGGGTAGCCGAACGAGTACCGGCAGCCCTGGTAACCGACCTTGAGTATGCCGTCCAGGTCGGCCGGATCCCGGCCGCTGATCCCCAGCGCGTCCCGCACCCGCGCGTGCCAGTACTCGGCCAGCGCCTCGGCCAGCTGCACCGACAGGCCGTGCAGCTCCAGGTAGTCCCGGTAGGCGTTCTTGGCGAACAGCTCGGCAGTGGCCTCGCTGATCCGCGGCCCGACGGTGACCAGCTGAAAGGCCACGACATCGGTCTCGCCGGACTCGCGCGGTCGGAAGAAGTCCGCCAGGCAGAGCCGCCGGTCCCTGCGCTGCCGCGGGAACCGGAACCGCTCCCGCTCGCCGCCGCTGTCGTCGAGCACCACCAGGTCATTTCCCTCGCTGTAGCACGGGAAATAGCCCTGCACGACGGCGGCCTGGAGCAGGCCCTCCGTCTGTGCCCGCTCCAGCCACATCCGCAGCCGCGGCCTGCCCTCGGTCTCGGCAAGCTCCTGGTGCGAGGGGCCATCACGGCCGCGGGCCGGCTTGAGCCCCCACTGGCCGAGAAAAAGCGCGCGCTCGTCCAGGAATGCCCCGTACTCGGCGAGCGGGATTCCCCGGACCAGCCGGGTGCCCCAGAACGGCGGCACGGGCACTGGGACGGTCACTGATACATCGGAACGGATTTCGCCGGCCGGCTCGCTGTCGCTGGCCGGCGCCGCCGTGGTGCCGGACGCGGGCTTGCGTACCCGCCGCTCCCGCAGTGCGGGCAGTTGCGCGCCGGGCGCGCCCCGCTTCACGGCCATGAAGGCGTCCATCAGGCGCAGGCCCTCGAACGCGTCCCGGGCGTACCTGACCTCGCCGTCGAACAGCCCGGCCAGATCCTGCTCGACGTAGGACCGGGTCAGCGCGGCGCCGCCGAGCAGCACCGGCCAGCGCGCGGCCAGCCGCCGCGAGTTCAGCTCGGCCAGGTTGTCCCGCATCACGACGGTGGACTTCACCAGCAGCCCCGACATTCCGATGACATCGGCGTCGTGCTCGGTCGCGGCATCCAGGATGGCGGAAATCGGCTGCTTGATGCCGATGTTGACGACGTCGTAGCCGTTGTTCGACAGGATGATGTCGACCAGGTTCTTGCCGATGTCGTGCACGTCGCCCTTGACCGTGGCGAGCACGATCCGGCCCTTGCCATCCTCGCCGGAGCGCTCCATGTGCGGCTCGAGGTGGCCGACGGATGCCTTCATCACCTCGGCGGACTGGAGCACGAACGGCAGTTGCATCTGGCCGGATCCGAACAGGTCGCCGACCGTCTTCATCCCGTCGAGCAGGATGTCGTTGACGATCTCCAGGGCTGGCTGGCCGGCCAGCGCCTCGTCCAGGTCGGCCTCCAGGCCGATCCGCTCGCCGTCGATGATCCGCCGCTTCAGCCGCTCGGCGAGCGGCAGCCCGGCGAGCTCCTGCGCCCTGGTGGCCTTGACCGCGGCCGCGTCGACGCCGTCGAACAGCTCCAGCAGCCTGGCTAGCGGGTCATAGCCCGGCGCGCGCCGGTCATAGATGAGGTCAAGCGCGGTGCTCAGCTGCTCCTCGGGGATCCGGGCGATCGGCATGATCCGGGACGCGTGCACGATCGCCGAGTCAAGCCCGGCCCGCACGCACTCGGCCAGGAACACGGAGTTCAGCACCGCCCGCGCCGCCGGGTTCAGGCCGAACGAGACATTGGACACGCCGAGCGTGGTCTGCACCTCCGGGTACCGGCGCTTCAGCTCGGTGATGGCGCCGATCGTCTCCAGGGCGTCCCGCCGGGTTTCCTCCTGGCCGGTGGAGACCGGGAACGTCAGGCAGTCCACGATGATGTCACCGACAGCCATGCCCCAGTTGCCGGTCAGGTCCTCGATCAGCCGGGTGGCCACGGCGACCTTCCACTCCGCCGTGCGGGCCTGCCCCTGCTCATCGATGGTCAGCGCGATCACCGCGGCGCCGTGCTCGCGGATCAGCGGCATCACCCGGGCGAACCGCGAGTCGGGACCGTCGCCGTCCTCGTAGTTGACCGAGTTCACCACGGCCCGGCCGCCGAGCAGCTCTAGGCCGGCCCTGATCACCTCGGGCTCGGTGGAGTCGAGCACCAGCGGCAGCGTCGCGGCGGTGGCCAGCCTGCTGACCACCTCGCGCATGTCGGCGGCGCCGTCCCTGCCGACGTAGTCCACGCAGACATCCAGCAGGTGCGCGCCGTCCCTGGTCTGCGCGCGTGCGATTTCCACGCAGTCCTCGTAGCGGCCGGCCAGCAGGGCGTCCCTGAACGCCCTGGATCCGTTCGCGTTGGTGCGCTCGCCGATCGCGAGGAACGCGGTGTCCTGCCGGAACGGCACATGCTGGTACAGCGAGGCGACGCCGGCTTCCGGCCGCGGCCGCCGCCTGGTCAGCGGCCGGTCGCGCAGCCGCCTGACGACGGCGGCCATGTGCTCGGGGGTCGTGCCGCAGCAGCCGCCCGCGAGTGCCAGCCCGAACTCCGCAGCGAACACCTCGTGCGCGCCGGCCAGTTCATCGGGGGTGACTGGGTAATACGCGCCGTCGGAGGTGAGTTCCGGCAGCCCTGCGTTCGGCATGCAGGACAGCGGCGCGCGGGAGTGCGCCGCCAGGTAGCGCAGGTGCTCGCTCATCTCGCCTGGCCCGGTCGCGCAGTTAAGCCCGATCATGTCCAGGCCGAGTGGCTCGAGCGCGGTGAGCGCAGCCCCGATCTCGGTGCCGAGCAGCATTGCCCCGGTGGTCTCGATGGTGACCTGGGCGATCAGCAGGGCGTCCGCGCCCGCCGCCGCGATGGCCCGCCTGGCCCCGATGATCGCGGCCTTGGCCTGCAGCAGGTCCTGGCAGGTCTCGATGATCAGGGCGTCGGCGCCGCCGCGCAGCAGCCCGGCGGCGCCGACCTGGTAGGTGTCGCGCAACTCGGCGAACGAGACATGGCCGAGCGTCGGGAGCTTGGTGCCCGGTCCCATCGAGCCGAGCACCCAGCGCGGCCGGCCGCCGGCCGAGGCCCGGTCGGCGGCCTGCCTGGCGATCCGCGCACCGGTCTCCGCCAGCTCGCCGATCCGGTCCTGCAGCCCGTACTCGCCCAGGTTGCTGAGATTCGCCCCGAACGTGTTAGAGCTGATGCAGTCGACGCCCGCTTCGAGATAGCCGTCGTGGATGGCCCGCACGATGTCCGGCCTGGTCACGTTGAGGATCTCGTTGCAGCCTTCGTGCCCGTCGAAATCGTCCAGCGTGGCATCGCTGACCTGCAGCATGGATCCCATGGCGCCATCGGCGATGACGACTCGCTCGCTGAGCGCGGCGCGCAGCGCGGCGGCGTGGTGACTAGGTGGCGGCATAGTGGCTAAGTGACGGTAGGTGGCTGTGTGCCGGCATTGTGACTAGCTGGCGGCATGGTGGCTACGTGACGGCATGATGGATCCAGTGTACGAGCCGCCGCCAAGCCCCATCCGGCGAGCCGCTGCCGGGTCGCCGTGACGCCGCCGTGACGCTGCTGGCGCCCCGGCACCGGATGACGGGCCGTTACATGATGATCATGGCTGAGCACGTAACCTGGATCTGGACGCGGGCGCGAGCCCGGACGAGGACGCGGGCGCGAGCCCGGACGAGACGGCGCCGGACGAGACGGCGCCGGACGAGACAGTGCCGGACGAGACGGCGGAAGGGGTGAGGAGATCGAGTTCGACGGCATCAGCAAGCTCACCTCGCCAGCAGCGCTCACCTCGCCTGCCCTGATCGCCGCGTTCGAGGGCTGGAATGATGCCGGCGAGGCGGCCAGCGGGGTAGTTAACCACCTCGGCATCGCGTGGCAGGCCAGCCCGATTGGCGCGATCGACCCTGAGGATTTCTACGACTTCCAGGTGACCAGGCCGGTGCTGGAAGTGAGCGATGGCCGCACCGACCGGCTGGTCTGGCCGACCACCCGGCTATCGCTGGCCAGGCCGGAGGGCATGGGCCGGGACGTGATCCTGGTGCACGGCATCGAGCCCAACATGCGCTGGCGGGCGTTCAGCGACGAGCTGGTCAGCTCGTTCACCGATCTCGGCGTGGAGCTGGTGATCCTGCTCGGCGCGTTGCTCGCCGATTCGCCGCATACCCGCCCGGTGCCGGTGACCGCCGCCGCGTCCGATGCCAAGCTCGCCGCGGAGCTGCATGTGGAGCCGGTCGACTACAAGGGGCCGACCGGCATCGTGGGCGTGCTGCAGAATGCTTGCGCGGTGGCCGGGATCCCGTCGGTATCGCTGTGGGCCGCGGTGCCGCATTACGTCGCCCAGCCGCCCAGCCCCAAAGCCACGCTTGCGCTGCTCCGCGGCGTCGAGGACATCCTGGACGCCACGCTGCCGCTCGCCGACCTGGCCGAGGAGGCGCGCGCCTGGGAGCGCGGTGTGGACGAGCTCGCCGAGCAGGACAGCGAGGTGGCCGAGTACGTGAAGACGCTGGAGGAGGCCAAGGACGCGACGGACTTGCCGGAGGCGAGCGGCGACGCCATCGCCAGGGAGTTCGAGCGCTACCTTCGCCGCCGCGGCGACAGGGGCGAGCATGGCGGCCGCTGATCCCGCGGCACCAGGCGGGCGGCCAGGCTAGACGGGCGGCCAGGCTAGACGGGCGGCCAGGGTACGGCGGGCCAGTCCTCCGGCGGGTACGGATGCACGCGGTGGCTGATCAGCAGCTCAAGCCGCTCCCGGGTCGCGGTTATCTCCCCTGCGGTGAGCATCCCGCCGAGGTCGTCGGCGAGGTTCCCGGTCTCGAAGCACAGCCGCAGCCGCTGTAGCGCCTCGACGGATCGCCCGGGCAGGCTGGCGCCGCGCCACTGCCAGAGCACGGTGCGGAGCTTGTACTCCTCGGCGAAGCAGACCCCGTGGTCGCAGCCGTAGAGATGGCCGTCCGGGGCCGGCAGCAGGTGGCCGATCTTGCGGTCGGCATTATTCACCACCGCGTCGAACACGGCCATGTCGCGCAGCGCGGCGTGGTCCGTCCGGCGGGACAGGGCGATGATGTCCACGGAGTCGTCGGTGTCGATCCACAGCTGGCACATCCCGGGGCCGAACGGCCCGTCGCGGAAGACGGTCGGCGGCACGATCCCGAATCCGGCCGCCCTGGAGACCAGGTA
>JBEKFH010000210.1:0-8189 GCA_050013415.1 Streptosporangiaceae bacterium
TGGCCACTGGTGGCGCCGGGGACGCGGGTGCCGGAGCTGCGTCTGGCTGCTGCGGCTGGTAGTCGGCGAAGAAGTTCCACCAGGCCTGGTCGACCGAGCCGGGATCGTCCTGGTATCGCTGGTAGAGCTCATCGACGAGCCACTGGTTCGGCCCGAAATCGGTACCCGGCGCATGGTCAGCGGCGCCAGCCGCGGTCCTCGGCTGATCTTCCCCGGGCGATTCTTCCCCGGCGGACCTGGCGGGCGCCCTCGAGATGGCGCGGCCGTCTGCTTGCGCGGTGAGATCCGCGGGTACCCGCGGAGACTCAGAAGACACGGCGGACATCGCCCTCTTCCGAAGCTTGTTGAGCTGTCAGTTCCGCGCACCAGGCTACCTGCCGCGCCGGCCCGGGGTGGCGCCCTGCTCAGCTGATCAGCCGGAAAGGCGCTCCCTGCCATGGGGCTCGAACCAGTCGGCGAACGGGCCCTTGGGCACGATCCTGGAGGGGTTGATCCAGTCCTGCGACTGGTAGTAGTGCCGCTTCATCTGGCCGAAGTCGGTGGTGTCGCCGAATCCGGCTCGCTGGAACAGGTCCCGGGCGTAACCCCACAGATGCTGGTAGTCCACCAGACGGCGCAGATTGCACTTGAAGTGGACGTAGTAGACGGCATCGAATCTGGCGAGTGTCGGGTATAGCCGTATGTCAGCCTCGCAGATCTGGCCGCCGAGCAGGAACCGGCGCCGCGCCAGCCGCTCCTCAAGAACCTCCAGGGTGGCGAACAGCGAGTCGAACGCCTCCTCGTAAGCCGCCTGCGTCCTCGCCATGCCCGCCTTGTACACCCCGTTGTTGACGGCGTGGAAGATGAGCGTGCTCACTGCGTCGATCTCGCGGCGCTGGCCAGGGGGATAGAGCTGTGGCGCTCGTGCCCGGTGGAAGTCGCTGAACTCGGTCTCCATGGTGAGGGTGACCTGCGGAATGTCGTTGGTGACAATCCGCTGGGTCCTGGTGTCCCAGATGCACGGGACTGTGCACCAGCCCACGTAAAGCGGGTCGGTGGCCTGGTACAGCTCGGAGAGGAACCGTGCGCCGGTGACCGGGTCGCGGCCGCCCTGGCTGGCCGGGAATCGCCAGCCGCGCTCGTCCCTGATCGGATCGGTCAGGGTCACGCCGATCACCTGCTCGAGGCCGAGCAGCCGGCGGACGATCAGCGCGCGCTGCGACCACGGGCAGGCGAGTGAGGCATACAGCACGTACCGCCCCGGCTCAGCCTGGTACCCGCTCGATCCGTCCCTGGTGATCCGCCCGGTGAACGCGTCCTGCTGGCGCACGTATCCGCCAGCCGGGCTGATCGCGGAGAATGACGGGGTCGTGGCTGGCATCACCGCCCCCTTCCCGGGACCAGGCGGACTGCCATGATCTCCTACTAGATCATGGCAAGCCGGGGAACGGCAGCGGACTGGCGGCGCGACTTGGCAAGCGACGGGCGCGGCGCGACTAGCGAGAGACGGGCACTGTGCTGGGATCGATTACCGCCGGGCTGACCAATCTCAGCGGCTGGCCCGCCTATCTCGTGGTCGCGGCGCTTGTCTTCGGTGAGACAGCGGTCTTCCTCGGCTTCGTGCTGCCCGGAGAGGCTGCGGTGGTGCTGGGCGGGGTGCTGGCGAGCCGCGGGCACGTGTCCATCGTACTGCTCGTGGTGGTGGTGGTGGCGGCCGCGATTCTCGGTCCGCTGGTGGGCTATGAGATCGGCAGGCGGATGGGTGATCGCCTGTTCGCCGCCCGGGCACTTCGCCGGATTCCCGGCGGGGTGGAGCGCGCCAGGTCAACGCTGCAGGCCAGAGGCGGCCTCGGCGTCCTGATCGGCCGCTTCGTCGCGGTCGTGCGAGCCGTGGTCCCGGCCGCCGCCGGCGCGGCGAAGGTGCCGTACCGCACGTTCCTCTTCTTCAACGTGGTGGGCGGGATCGTATGGGGCGTCGGCTACTGCCTGCTGGGCTACCTCGCCGGGTCTGCCTACGCGTCCATCGAGAAGACAGCAAGCACCGGGCTTGCCATCGCGGCCGCGGCGGTGGTCCTGGCCGCCGCGGTGGCATGGGCAGTGCACAGGCACCGGCGCAGCGCCGCCAGCCGCGAGTGACCCGGCCGCGAGCGACCCCAGCCGTGAGTGATCCTCGCTGTTTCGTTATCGCGGAAATAAGGCGGGGCTCCAGCCCCCATTTATCTCCGTGATCCTGGTTTCCAGAACTTCCCGAACACGTCTTCCCGGCGGTTCGCCAGGCTCGGCAGCACGGCCCGGACCTGGGCGGTTACCCCGGGGTCGACCTCGCCGACCGCGATGCCCGGGGCCGGGCCGAGGTCCAGCCTGACCGTGCCCATCGGGTCTACCAGCATGCTGCGGCCGACCCCGGTTGGCGCTCCGCCGGCCGGATCGGCGGGGTCGGGCACCTGGCCGGCCGCCGCCACCCAGACCGTGTTCTCGATCGCCCGGGCGCGGACCAGGGTGACCCAGTGCTCCTCCTTGAACAGCCCGGCAGCCCACGCCGCGGGCACCACGATCAGCTCGGCGCCGCCCGCCGCGAGCGCCCTGGCCAGCTCGGGGAACCGGATGTCGTAGCAGGTCATAATGCCGGTCCGAAGCCCTGCGAGCTCGACGAGGACCGGCTCGGATCCCGGCGCGACCAGCGCGGATTCCCGCTGGCCGAGCGCGTCATACAGGTGGATCTTGCGATAGGCAGCGACCAGCACGCCAGCGGCGTCATACGCGACCACGGTGTTGTAGACGCGCCCGCCGGGCGCCGGCTCGAAGACTCCGGCCAGCACGGCCACGCCCTCGTCCCGCGCGATCCCGGACAGACCGCGGCAGAACGGGCCGTCCAGGGGCTCCGCCGCTGCCCGCAGGTCACTCCCGAACCTGGCCAGCGTCGCCTCGGGGAACACGGCCAGCCCGGCGCGCTGGCCGGCGGCATCGGCCACGGCCTTCCGGACCCGCTCGAGGTTGACCGCCGGGTCGGGACTGACCGGCAGCTGGCACAGCGCAACCCGCATAGCCGAACTGTAGACCGCGGCGGCGATTATTCGAGCCGGAGCGCGGCCTTCGGGCATGACCGCACCGCCAGCCGCACCGTGGCCATGAGCTCCGCCGGCACCTCGCCGGGCTGGATGTGCAGGATGTCGTCATCGTCGACCTCGAAGACCTCGGGCACCAGGCCGGCGCAGACCGCGTTCGCCTCGCAGGCGTCGCGGTCGACCCGCACCTTCATCGGCTGGTCTCCCTTGGTCTCCCCGGGAGTAGAGCATGACCCGCCTCGCCGGGGCAAGGGCGAGCGGCGGAGACTGTCCGTCATGCGGAACGTCTTGCCGGCGGAGCTCAGGCAGGCAGCCGAGGCGGCCAGGGGGTTCATGCCGCCCGCCGAGGGCCTGGCGCTGTTCGAGACCGCCGCCGCCTACGCGGCGCTCGGCCCGGTCGCCGAGATCGGCACCTACTGCGGGAAGTCCACCATCTACCTGGCGGCGGCGGCGCGGGAGGCAGGCCAGCTGGTCGTGACCGTGGACCATCACCACGGCTCGGAGGAGAATCAGCCGGGCTGGGAGTATCACGACCCCGAGCTTGTCGACCCGGCCACCGGCCGGCTCGACACGCTGCCGCATTTCCGGTCGGCTCTGGCTAAGGCCGGGCTGGAGGACCACGTCATCGCGGTGGTCGGCAGATCCGCTGACGTTGCCGGGCTGTGGCGGACGCCGCTCGGCATGCTGTTCATCGACGGCGGCCATACCGACGCGGCCGCCCGGGCCGACTATGAGGGCTGGGCGCCGTGGGTGGCCGCTGGCGGCGCGCTGGCCATTCACGACGTGTTTCCTGACCCGGCAGATGGCGGCCGGCCGCCGTACCTGATCTACCAGCGCGCCCTGCGTTCTGGCGCGTTCGCCGAGGTCAGGCACGAGGGCTCGCTCAGGGTCCTGCAACGGACCGGGGATGGCATCGGCTGAGGCGCGGCGGGCGTCCCGGGCCGGCGCCGGCCGTTATCCGGGCGGCGCGGCAGGCTGGCGGCAGCCGCAGGCGGCGGGCTCTGCGGGCAGGCCGGCCGGCCACCGTGCCGCGGCGCTGCGGAAGATCCCTGACCCGCCGGTCGCGCCGGCCAGGGCGTCGGCGGCCAGGATGATCGCGGCTGCCGTCCAGCTGCTCTGCTCGGCCGGGAAGTGCGCCTGGTTGGCGAACTGCCAGCCGGTCCAGTACCCGCCGCCCGGGTCGCGCAGGTGCTGGACGCTGGCGAACAGATCCAGCGCGCGGGAGCGGTCACCCACCGCATCGAGCGCGAGCACCAGCTCGCAGGTCTCCGCGCCGGTCACCCACGGCTGGTCGCTGACGCAGCGGGCACCGAGTCCGGGCACGACGAAGGTGTCCCAGCCCGCCGCCAGCCGCTCCCGGCCGGCGCTGCCGCGCACCGGGCCGCCGAGGACCGGGTAATACCAGTCCATCGAGAACCTGCTCTTGTCGGCGAACGCCTCGGGATGGCAGGCGACCAGGTGCCCGAGCTGGTCGGCGGCGAGCTCCCAGTCTGGCTGCGGCTCGCCCAGGTGGTCCGCGAGGGCGATCGCGCAGCGCAGGCTCTGATGCGCGCTTGAGCAGCCGGCCAGCAGGGCGTCGGACGCGGCGGCGCCGTCCGCGCCCCGTTCCCAGGCGAGCTCGCCGCGCGCGGTTTGCAGGCCGAGCACCCACTCGATCGCCCGGCGCACGGTGGGCCACATCGCGGCCGCGAACGCCTCATCGCCGGTGACCTGGAACTCATGCCAGACGCCGACGGCCGGGTACGCGACCTGATTGCTCTCCGCCGCGTGGTCGGTCACCACTCCGCCGGCCGTCGCCTTCGGCCACGATCCGTCCGGCCGCTGCGCCTGGCGCAGCCAGTCATAGGCTCGCCGGGCGGCATCGGTCAGACCGCACGCGCTCAGCGCCATCGCGCACTCGACGTGGTTCCACGGGTCGACGTGGCCGTCGGGCCAGCCGATCCCCCCGTCCTGCTGCTGGCTCGCGGCGATGCTGCGGCCGGTAGCTAGCGCCTGCCCGGCGGTGAGGATCCCGGGAACTGACGGCAGCACGGAACCGGCGGCCACCCGGCCAGGTGCCGCGGCGCCAGCCGGGCTGTCAGGCCCCGGCATGTGCCCGCTTGGCCACGTAGATGACGAGGCTCTTGCCGATGAGCGGGTTGAGCGCGCGGTCGGCGAGCCTGGTGAGCGCGGGTTTCTTCATGATGTCCCAGACCAGCACGCGGTGATAGGCACGGGCCAGCGGGTGGTCGTCCTCGCGGACCCCGACGGCGCACTTAAGCCACCAGTACGGCGAGTGCAGCGCGTGCGCGTAATGGTGACCGCCCACGTCAAGGCCGGACCTGGCCAGCTTGGCCTCGAGCTCGGGCCGGGTGAAGATCCGGACGTGGCCGCCTGGCACGTTGTGGTAGTCCTCAGACAGCCGCCAGCAGATCCGCTCGGGCAGCCAGCTCGGCACCGTCACCGCCGCGAGCCCGCCCGGCCTCAGCACCCGGGCCAGCTCGTCCAGGGCTGCCTGATCGGCCGGGATGTGCTCCAGCACCTCGGCCGCGATCACCCGGTCGAAGCAGCCGTCGGGAAACGGCATCGCGGTCGCGTCGCCGGCCACCGAGCGGGCCGACGCCCGGCCGGGCACCTCGCCGGCGGCCCGCATCGCGGCGAACATCCCGGCCACCTTCTGCAGCTCGCCCTCGTCGGTGTCCAGCGCGACCACGTGCGCGCCTCGCCGGAACGCCTCGAACGCGTGCCGGCCCGCGCCGCAGCCAAGATCGAGCACCCGGTCACCCGGCCGGACGGGGAAGCGGGCGAAGTCGACGGTCAGCAGGGCGGCGCTCCTTCCACCGTGCGCGGCGCTCCCTCCACCGCGGGCGGCGCTCCCTCCATCGCGCGGAGGTACTGAGCCACGGTCGCGCGGGCGACGGCCGGCCAGGCGAAGCGCTCCTGCACCCGGTGCCACGCGGCGTCGCCGAGGCGCTCGCGCTCGCGCGCCGAGTCGTGCAGGCGGCGCAGCGCGGCGGCTAGCTCCTCGGCGTCGCCGGGAGTCACCAGCACCGCGGCGTCGCCGGTCACCTCGGGCAGCGCGCCGGTGCGGCTGGCCACCAGCGGGGTTCCCGAGGCCATGTGCTCGACGGCGGGCAGCGAGAAGCCCTCGTAGAGCGAGGGCACGGCGGCGATCTCGGCGCTGGCGGCCAGCTCGGCCAGCTCGCGGTCGCTGATCCCGGAGACGAACCGCACCCGGTCGCCCAGTGCGAGCTCGCCGACGAGTCGCTCGGTCGGCCCGCCGGCGGCCGGCCTGCCGACGACGATGAGGTGGACATCCCGTTCCGTGGCGAGCTTCCCGACCGCGCGCAGCAAGGTGGCGATCCCCTTGACGGGCGAGTCCGCGCTCGCCACCGCGAGGATCCGGCCGGCCGCCCGCGGGGCCGGCCGCGGATGGAACAGGCGAGTATCGACGCCGAGCGGGATGACGTGCACATCCTCCGGTGCCACCCGGAAATCGCGGCAGATGTCGTCGCGCGAGGACGCCGAGCCGGTGAGCACCGGTCCCACCCGGCGCGCGACCCTGCCCTGCATCCGGACGAACCCGTACCACCGGCGCTTGGACAGCCTGGCCAGGCCGGTGGCCGCCGCCAGCTCAATCCGCCGGTCCACGCTGATCGGGTGGTGAATGCTCGTCACGAGCGGCAGGCCGAGCCGGGCGATGCCCAGCATGCCGTAGCCGAGCACCTGGTTGTCGTGCACGACGTCGAAGTCGCCTGGCCGCTGCCGCAGTGCGCGCAGCGCCCGCAGGCTGAACGTGAGCGGCTCCGGGAAGGCCGCCGTCCACATCGCGCCGACCTCGAGGACGTCGATCCAGTCGCGGTACTCACCCAGCCGGGGGGTGCGGAACGGGTCGGGCTCCCGGTACAGGTCGAGGCTCGGCAGCGGGCGCAGCAGCGGCCCCGGCTCCAGCTCCGGGTACGGCTGGCCGGAGTAGACCTCGACGTGGTGACCGAGCGCGGTGAGCTCACGGGACACATGGCGCAGGTAGATGCCCTGACCGCCGCAGTGCGGCTTGCTCCGGTAGGACAGCATGGCGACGCGGAGCGGGCGATCCGTGGTGCTCACGCAGATTGCGCCTCCTCATCAGCCGCTGGCTGCCGACTCATCAGCCGCTGGCTGCCGACGATCCGAGGCGAGCCCGCGTGACCCCCTAAGGGGGGAAACATTACCAGCAGGTCCCTTGCGTACCGCCGGTCCCTCGCGGCCGGCCGGAGGTGTCGGTATGCTGCCGCGACGTGGCCCGATCGGCACTGGCTGCCCGGAGAGAGCGGAGATTCTGCTGACGAAGCGCGCGCTGATCACCGGGATTACCGGCCAGGACGGCTCCTACCTCGCCGAGCACCTGCACGCCCAGGGATACGAGGTCTGGGGCCTGATCCGGGGCCAGGCGAACCCGCGGGTGCGCAGGCTCCGCGAGCTGGTCGGCGATGTCCGGCTGGTCCGCGGTGACTTGCTCGACCAGGGCAGCCTGATCTCCGCTGTCGAGCGGGTCCAGCCGGACGAGGTCTACAACCTGGCCGCGATCTCCTACGTGCCGATGTCGTGGCAGCAGGCGGAACTCACCGGCGAGGTGACCGGCCTCGGGGTGCTGCGGGTGCTCGAGGCGATCAGGGTGTGCAGCGGCATCAGCGCCTCGCGCAGCCCGGCGCACGGCCAGATCCGGTTCTACCAGGCATCCTCATCGGAGATGTTCGGCCTGGTACGGGAATCACCGCAGACCGAGCGGACGCCGTTTCACCCGCGCAGCCCCTACGGGGTGGCGAAGACGTACGGGCACTTCCTGACGCAGAACTACCGTGAGTCGTACGGGATGTTCGCTGTCGCCGGGATCTTGTTCAACCACGAATCACCGCGCCGCGGGGCTGAGTTCGTCAGCCGCAAGGTGTCACTGGGCGTGGCCAAGATCAAGCTCGGCTACGAACGCCAGCTGCGGCTCGGCAACCTGCAGGCCCGGCGGGACTGGGGGTTCGCCGGTGACTACGTGCGCGGCATGCATCTCATGCTCGGGCAGGACAAGCCCGCTGACTACGTGGTCGGTACCGGCGTGACCCACGGGGTGCAGGAGCTCGTGGAGCTGGCCTTCGAGGTGGCCGGGCTGGACTGGCGCGATCACGTGGTGTGTGA
>JBEKFH010000211.1:0-8153 GCA_050013415.1 Streptosporangiaceae bacterium
ACTCGGCCACGAGCGGTTCTCCCCCGCGATCCTGCTGGACGCGATCCCGGCCTGCGGGGTGACGTCGCTGTGCGCGCCGCCGACGGTCTGGCGGATGCTGGTGCAGGCCGACCTGGCCGGCTGCGACGTGCGCGGACTGCGGGAGTGCGTCGGCGCGGGCGAGCCGCTCAACCCGGAGGTCATCGAGCAGGTGCGGCGGGCCTGGAACATCACCATCCGGGACGGCTACGGGCAGACGGAGACCACCGCGCAGATCGGCAACTCACCCGGCCAGCCGGTGCGGACCGGCTCGATGGGCCGGGCGCTGCCGGGCTACGAGGTGACGCTGGTCGACCCGCTGACCGGCGAGCCTGGCGAGGAGGGCGAGATCTGCCTGGACCTGTCACGGCGGCCGCTCGGGCTGATGACCGGCTACCGCGGCGACCCGGAGCGCGCCGCCGAGGCGATGCGCGGCGGCTACTACCACACCGGTGACGTCGCCGCGCGGGACGCCGACGGCTACATCACCTACATCGGGCGCACCGACGACCTGTTCAAGGCGTCGGACTACCGCATCTCGCCGTTCGAGCTGGAGAGCGTGCTGATCGAGCACGAGGCGGTGGCCGAGGCGGCCGTGGTGCCCTCGCCCGACCCGCTGCGGCTCGCGGTCCCGAAGGCGTACGTGGTGCTGGCCGCGGGCTTCGACCCGTCCGCGGACACCGCGCTCGCGATCCTCGCCTATGCCCGGGGGCGGCTTGCCCCGTACCAGCGGATCCGGCGGCTGGAGTTCGCCGAGCTGCCGAAGACGATCTCGGGCAAGATCCGCCGGGTGGAGCTCCGGGCACAGGAGGATCACCGGCACGGCGCGCGCGGCGGGTCCGGGGCGAGCGGGAGCGGGGCGAGCGGGAGCGGGGCGAGCGGGAGCGGGGCGAGCGGCGGCCAGGCAGGCGCGCCGGACCGGCGGGGCGTTACCGAGTTCTGGGAGGACGACTTCCCAAGCCTCAAGACCTAGATCCGCGATATTGGAATCTTATACCGGATTATATGAGCAATAAACGACTCAGTATCCGTTTCTGGTTTATAGAATCCGGTAGAAGATGGCGCAATCGTAAATATTTGTACCATATTTGTAATTTGGGCGGTTTTTTTAGTAAGCGTAGGCTGTCTCCTTGTGACTAACTGGCCCCGGTTAGGCGCAACGCCACCAGACGAAACGAGCCTTAATGGACAACACGAAGGCGGCCGCGGCAGCACCCGGCACTCCGCTGCCGACCGTGGCCATTGATATCCCGTCAGCGCAGATCCTGGCGGATTACGCCTCGATCCTGCAGGATCTCCAGTTCGTCATGGAATGCTGCAAGCGCCTCCTCACCGAGCTCGCGGCACCCGAGGATGACCGGGACCCGGTCGTGCCGCAGGCGCTCTGGTCGGCCGCGCTGGTGGCGTACGCTCGCTGCTTCGGCACCGGCAGGCGGTTCGGGCTCGCCGCCGAGGACGTCCGGACCCTGCCCCTGCAGGGCGAGGTGATGAAGTATCACCAATGGCTGACTGACGAGCGCAAGAGGAATATCTCGCATTCATCGAAGCCTTTCGAGGCGGCCAGGGTGGGAGCGGTTCTTTCTCAGCCGGAGGCGGCCAGACGGCAGGTTCAGGGCATCGCCGTCCTTTCCATCAGCCATATCCTCGTGGACGAAACCGGCGTGCGGCAGCTGGGCGGGCTGGCCGCGGAACTGGCGAAGCAGACGGCCGGGAAAGCGCAGGAGCAGCAGGACGTCGTGCTCGCTGACGTGCAGCGGCTGGACATCGACCGGCTGTACGCGTCGCCGCCGCTGCGCAGTCACGATCCTGCCGCCGAGCCCGCCGTGGAGGCCGCCACCGGCACCGCCACCGGCACCGCGGCCGCGAGCGCGGGCGAGCCCGGGTAACGCGGTCCCGGTCAGCCACGGGCCGTGACGCCCGTCACCACCCAGCGGCCCCGCGCGGTCCGCGCCAGCATGCCGATCAGCCGGGCGCCGATGAACGCCGCGAGCCCGGCCCAGACCCCGCCGATGCCCCAGTGGAAATGCAGCGCGGCCAGCGTGATCGGGCAGAACACGCCGATCCCGGCGATCAGTGTCACGGTCCGCAGGAAGCCGACATCCCCGGCCCCGATGAGGACCCCGTCCAGCGCGAACACCACTCCGGCGGCCGGCTGCAGCCCGATGAACCACGGCCAGAGCAGGTGAGCCTGCTGCCGTACCGCGCCAGACGACGTGAAAGCGTCCGGAATGAGGAACCAGCCAGCGGCCAGCACGGCGCTGAACACGATTCCCGCGGCCAGCCCGTACCGCGCCACCTGCCATGCGGTGCGGCGGGCCTGGTCCGCGTCCCCGCCGCCCAGCGCCGCGCCGACCAGCGACTGGGCGGCGATCGCGAACGAGTCGAGCAGCAGCGCGGTGAACTCCCATAGCTCCAGCCCGATCTGATGGGCGGCGACCTGCGCGGTGCCCATCCGCGCCGCGACCGCGGCCGCGGTGAGGAACGACGCCTGGAAGCCCGCCTCGCGCAGCAGCAGTTCCCTGCCCACGCCGAGCTGGCCGCGCAGCACGGTCCAGCGCGGCCGCCACCGGCTGCGCTCGCCGTGGGCTGCCCGCAGGAAGAGCGCGCCGCCAACCACCTGCGCGCTGACGTTGGCCACCGCGGAGCCGGCCAGGCCGAGCCCGAGCGGGTAGACCAGGATCGGCGACGCCACCGCCGACAGGGCGTTGGCGATCAGCACGATCCGGACCGGGCGGCGGGTGTCCTGGACGCCGCGCATCCAGCCGTTGCCGGCCAGCACCAGCAGGATCCCGGGAACGCCCAGCACCGCGATGCGGAACCAGGTCTGCGCCGCGCTGGCGATCGGCCCGTTGCCGCCCGCCAGCAGGTGCAGCAGCGGCCCGGCGAACAGCTCGCCCGCGCCGGTGGCGACGACGCCGAGCGCCAGCGCGAGGACTGAGGCCGTCGTCCCCTCCTCGACGGCCCGGTGCCGCTGGCCCGCGCCGAACCAGCGCGCTGCCCGGGCGGTGGTCCCGTAGTCGAGGAACCCGCCGATCATCGCGACCAGCGACAGCAGCGTGCCGCCGATGCCCAGCGCGCCGAGCGGCAGCGGGCCGAGGTGACCGACCACCGCGGTGTCGATGAGCACGAACGACGGCTCGGCCGCGAGCACCACGAAGGCCGATGCCGACAGCCGCAGCATCCGGCGCGTGCTCAGCGCGGGCGGCGCGAGGGCCTGGCCAGGTTCAGCTGGTGACATCAGCGGTCGTGAACCGGGCCCAGGCGATCGCGCCGAAGATGATCACGTACACGGCGTAGGACAGCAGCCCGTGCGCCAGGTCGGTCCAGGCGACCGGCGACCTGAGCAGCGCGTCGAACGACAGCCAGAAATGGGTCGGCAGGTACGGGTGCACCGAGGCGAACTGCGGCACGCTGTCGACGACCTCGCTGGCGATCGCGAGGACGAGGATCGCGGCGATGGCGCCGATGGGATGCTCGGTGAAGGTCGACACCGCCAGCCCGATCGCGGCCAGCGCCGCCATGGCGGCGGCAACGTACAGCGTGATGAACGCCAGCCGCAGCAGCCCGGCCCCGAGCGAGATGGTCGTGCCCGACAGCAGCGTCACCGGCCCGACCGGGAACAGGATCGCGCCGACGATCAGCGCAGCGATCGTCACCACCGTGCACGCGGCCACGCAGAAGACCACGAGGGCGGCGTACTTGATCCCGAGCAACCTGGTCCGCCCGGCGGGAATCGTGAGCAGGTAGCGCAGCGTCCCGTGATTGGCCTCGCCGGCCACCGAGTCCCCGGCGACCACCGCGACGGCGAGCGGGAGCACGAGCGTCAGCAGCAGGGTCAGCGAGACCAGCGCGAGGAACACGCCGTTGCCCGCCACCTGGCTGATGAACGCCGGGCCCTGGCCGCCGCGGCCTTCGCCGGCCGACAGCCTCAGCGCGATCCCGATCAGCACCGGGATAACCGCGAGCACCGCGAGCAGGGCGAGGTTCCGCCAGCGCAGGAAGATAAGGCTGAGCTCCGACCGCAGGAAACGCGTCCAATGCCGAACGGAGGACAGGGGGCCGGTGACGAGCAGCGCCGCCCCGGGCGGCAGGCGGGTGGCGTCAGCCGTCGACATCGAATCCCACGCCCGTGAGCTCGACGAACAGGTCCTCGAGGCTGGACCGGGGCGACTCGAGCCCGGCGACGGGGACGCCGGCGTACACGAGACGCTTGCAGACCTCTTCGGGCGCCTGCCCGGCGAGCTGCGCGCTCGCTTCGCCCCCGGCCACGCGGATGTCCTGCAGGCCGAGGCCGGCCAGGATCTCGCTGGCCTGCTCGGGCTCCGTGGTGCGGATCAGGATCCGGGTCGCGCCGCGGCCGCGCAGTTCCTCCAGCGTTCCCTGGAACACGAGTTTCCCGGTCCGCATCACCCCGACGTGCGTGCAGATCTGCTCCACTTCGGCGAGCAGGTGGGAGGAGACAAAGACGGTGGTCCCGGCGGCAGCGATCTCCCTGATCAGGCCGCGCACCTCCCTGGTGCCCTGCGGGTCAAGGCCGTTGGTCGGCTCGTCCAGGATCAGCAGCTCGCGCGGCCGGAGCAGGCCGGCCGCGATCGCCAGCCGCTGCTTCATGCCAAGGGAGTAAGCACGGTAATGCTTCCGCGCCGCGGCGAGCAGGCCGACCCGGTCCAGTGCCTCGCTGATCCGCGCGTCGGCGGTGCGCGGGTCGGCCGTCCGGTCGGCGGCGTCGCACCTGGCCAGGTTGGCGCGGCCGGACAGCTGCGAGTAGAACGCAGGCCCCTCGACTAGCGACCCGACCCGGGTCAGGACGGTGTTCGTGCCGGCCGGCATGGGCACCCCGAGCAGCGCGTGGCTGCCGCTGGTGGGCTGGACGAGCCCCAGCAGCATCCGGATCGTGGTGGTCTTGCCCGATCCGTTCGGGCCGAGGAACCCGTAAACGGAGCCGTGCGGCACGGCAAGGTCGATGCCGCCCACGGCGAGCTGGCCCCCGCGGAACCGCTTGGCCAGCCCGCTTGTCGTGATCGCGGGCCCGGCATCGCCCGGCTGCTGGCCAGCCTCGGCGGGTTCCCGGCCAGCCTCGGCACGCCGCTGGCCGGGCTCGGCGGTCAGCGGCCCGTCGTCGGCCCGCCCGAAGCTGATCTCGTCCCGCTGCTCGCCAGCGCGCGAGGCAGCGCTCACTTCGCCTGTGCCGCGTCGGCGTACAGCACCGACGGCGTGACGGCGCCGATCAGCACCTTGCCGTCACTGGTGATCAGCACGGACAGCAAGCTGGTGCGCAGCAGCCTGCCGCTGCCCCACGAGCCGTGCACCGGGGTGGCGGCCCGCAGCAGCGCGCCGGCCTCACCGCCAGCGGTGCCGGTCAGGCTCGCCACCGGCAGCACGGCCACGGACAGCCAGCCGGTGCCGATTACCCTGGCCGCGCTTCCCGCGCCGGCCGGGAACGTCCCCCCGGCCAGTGGTGCGTAGGCGTACCAGCCGAAGCCTCCCCCGTTGTACACGCCCGGATGCAGGCGCCGGGCATGTGCCATGTTCGCCCGCAGCGCCGTCAGCAGGTGCTGGCGCTCGAGCTTGGTCAGGCCCTTCGGCAACACGATCCGGGCATTCCTCGTGACGCCGCGCGGCAGTTTCACGGCTGTCCCGCTGATCTGCACGGGGCCCTTCGGCAGGCTGCCCGGGCGAACGGCCTTCGCTCGCACCCAATTGCCGCCCTTCGGCAGGCTCCCCAGGCGGACGGCCTTCCCGCCCGGGACCGTGACGAGCGCTCGGCGGATCACGATGGGCAGGGCGCGCAATCGCAGGCCGGCCGGAATCCTGGCGATCTTCCCGCGCGGGATCGCGATGGCCACCTTGCGGCTGATAGCGGGCACGCCGCCCAGCGGCGGACCGGCCGGGAGCCTGACCGTCCGCACCCGGGCACCGGGCGGCGGCGTGAACGTGAAGTTGGAGGCGGCCGGGCGGGCGAACGAGATCGAGGTGAAGCCGATCTGGTAGGCCGGGCTGGCGGCACCGCGGGCGAATACCTGGACCCGCAGCGGCAGGTAGTTGCTGGCGTCGACGGCGATGCTCACCCGGCCGACGAGGGAACTGGAGCTCTTCGGCGCGAGCGTGAGCTGATAGGCGGGCTGCCCCGCGATCGTCACGTTGCTCTGCACGCCCACCGTGGTGGTCGGCCCGACGGCGGCCAGCAGCCGCTGGGCGACCTGCTGCGGCGTCGGCGCAGCGAGGTGAATATGCAGGGTGCTCTGATAAGCCCGGCTCGACGAGGCCCCGCTCGACGAGCGGGCTACCTTCCAGGCCCGGCTCGACGAGGCCACCTTCGACGAGGGTCCGCTCGACCAGGCGGAGTTGCTCGACGAGGAGGACTTGAGCCGGGCCCGAGCCCTGGCAGGCGAGACCATCCCGGCCGCCGCGCGAGGGACGGCCAGCCTGAGGCCGGCCGCGCCGACCGATGGCAGGATGTGCGTCGCCGTGTTGGTCTGGCTGTCCCAGAGCCACGCCTGGGCTCCGTCGACCCGCAGGTCGGTCTCGCCCAGCGACACCGGCAGCGCGAGCCTGAGCTGCGCCGGGCTCGCGTACCAGACATCAATGGTGGCCGAGCCGGTGAGCAGCGAAGAGATCGGCATCCCGCTGCTCTCGCCCGGCAGGTCGGGCAGGCCCAGCGCCGAGTTCGTCACGATCACGCCGCTGAAGGCCGACGGCGCCGACTTGCTCGCCGCGATCGCGGCAATAAGCTGCGCCGGCGTGCGGGCGGGCAGCGACGGCGCGGCCGATGCGCTGGTGAGCACGGATCCGGCCACCACCACGCCGACGGCGGCGACGGCGCCGGCCGGCACCGCCCACCGGGCGCGCCGGGAGAACCTGGCCGCCAGACTCATGAGGCACCTCGATCGCTGGTAGGTAAACCAGGTCAATCGTACTGCGGTTGCCGACGCCCGGCGTGCTCACGATGCCGGGCCGCCGGTCACAGCACGACGGGAGGCCAGAGGTTATGCCGGGACGCGAGCGGGTCGCCCGCCCACTCCTGCAGGGAGTCCAGGTTGTCGTGTGCCGGGTACCTGGCCGCGGCGGGCCCGTCAGCGAACGCCCGCAGCACGTTCGCCGTCACCCGGCGGGTGAAGCGCCCGCATCCCCTGCTGATCCCCCAGCCGTAGGTGGGCGCGCCGAACGATTCCACCCAGCGCATCGTGCCCGCGTTGAACACTCCCGCCCCGCCGGCGTGGGTGTAATAGGCAGAGTCGGCATAGCTGTTGACCCCATTGCAGGTCAGCGGCGAGTGGGACAGGATCTGGATCGGCCGCTGCACCGGATAGCCGGGATTGACCCGGTCATACTCGATGCCCACCAGCGCGGCGAAGCTGGTTCCCTTGCGCGCGCCGGTGCCGGCGAACATCCAGGCATCCGGCGCGGCGACGACGTAGTCGGCGACCGTCGGGAAGCCCTCGTACAGCGTGCCGATCACCGACGACTCGGGCCGCGGATCGGGCGGATCCCGCCAGTCGCTGGTGACCTGGTCGTTGTGCACGCCGTACATGGGGTCCTGCTGGTAGCTGGTCTTGTAGCAGATGACGAGCCGGTCGGGCCCCAGCTCCGTGGGGGCCAGCCGGGTGCGCCGGAACATCGCGTTGGCGCCGAGGAAAGCGAGGTTGACCCCGGCATCCCTGGCTGCGGTGACATGGGCGCGCTCGGACGGCGACCAGTACTCGTCGTGCCCCGGTGAGATCAGCGTGCTCGCGCCGTCCAGCGCATTTGCGTCGCTGGCGATGTCCATGCTGGTCAGGTAAGCCAGCGGGAGGCCCATGTGCTCGGCCAGGTTGACCAGCTTCCGCTCGTAGACCATGAACAGGTAGGCGCCGTCCTGGTCGTAGGGCCGGTCCAGGCTGACGGCCAGCGCGCGGTCGCCGTACTCCCCGGTCGGGCCCGTGTACAGGTCGTAGCCGCCCCATGTGTTGTAGGCCTGCCAGGTCGCCACCGCGTTCTTGATCACGACCTTTCCCGCCGTGCTGGCCGACCGCACGGTCACCGGCACGTAGCGCTGCGCGCCCGAGTGCGCGTCGAGCCTGAGCAGGTAGGAGCCGGCCGGCCAGCCGTCGGTCGGCACTGCCAGCGACACGCCCCAGTCGGCGCGGGTGGTGTTG
>JBEKFH010000212.1:0-8142 GCA_050013415.1 Streptosporangiaceae bacterium
GTCACGCCTGGCCGGATGCCGGCCAGCACCGCGATGAACGCCGCCGAGGTGATCTGGCAGGCCCGCGCCAGCAGCGCGATCTCCTCGTCATCCTTGACCATCCGCAGGCCCTCCACCATCCGGCCGAGCGGGATCAGGGTCAGGCTGCCGGCGTCCAGCGCCCGGTACCGCTCGACCGTCATCTCGTGCTCCTCGAAACCCACCGCGGCCAGCCCGCGGGCGGCCGCCAGCGCGGCGAGCGCGGGCTCCGGGAAGCGGTCGATGAGCAGCTCGAGGCCGGGGCAGTCCCGGGCCGCGGCGGGCGCGTAGCGCGAGTCGGTCGCCAGCACGGGAGTCCCGGCGGCGGCAGTCCCGGCAGCCGGGAGGAGCAGCGCCGCGTTCGAGCTGACCAGACCGGTCAGGTAGCGGACGTTGACGCCGCTGGTGATCAGCGCGGCGGCCGCGCCGGCCTCGGCGACCTGCTGCTGCAGCCGCGCCCTGCGGGCGGCGTGAATGTCGGGCATGCGCCCGACTGTACGTGCGGGCGCGGTCATTGCCCGCCGCTAGCCGGCTCCGGCCAGCTCGCCGGTCTCGGCCGGCTCGTCGCCGGCCAGCACGCCGCCGGTCCGCTTCCAGGTGAGGTACCGCCAGGACAGGTTGACCAGCGCGGAAATCTGGTTGCGGCCGCCGAGCAGGGTCACCAGGTGCAGGCCCAGCCAGGCGAGCCAGGCGATCGTGCCGCGGAACCGCAGGTGGCGCAGCTGCACCACGGCCGAGCGACGGCCGATCGTGGCCATGGTGCCCTTGTCGTGATAGCGGAACGCGACGGTCCCCTGGCCGGCCATCAGCCGCCGGACCTGAGCCGCGGCATGACGGCCCTGCTGGATGGCCGGCTGGGCGAGCTGCGCGAGCGGCTGGCCGTCGATGAGCGCGACGTCCCCGACGGCGAAGACGCGATCCTGTCCCCGCACGCGCAGATCAGGATCGGTTATTACGCGGCCACCGTGCCCGGTCGGCAGGCCCAGGCCCGTCACCAGCTCCGGCGCGCTGACACCGGCCGCCCAGACCGTGACGTCGCTCGGCAGGTCCGTGCCGTCGGCGAGCCGGACGCTACGGGCCGACACCGCGCTGATGCTGGTGCCCAGCCGCACCTCGACGCCCCTGGCCTGGAGCTGCCGGTGGGCATAGTCGCGCAGGCCGGGCTCAAACGGCGTGATCAGGGACGGCGCCTGCTCGATCAGGCGGAGCTGCAGGCAGGCCGGGTCGACGTCGGGAAAGGCCGCGGGAAGCGCGATGTTCCGCAGGTCGGCGAGTGTCCCGGCCAGCTCGATGCCGGTGGCCCCGCCGCCGACGATCGTGACGGCCAGCCCCGCTGCCTGGCCCGGCAGGCTGCGCCACTCCAGGTCAGCGATCAGCTGGTTGCGCAGCATGATGGCGTCGCGGCGGGTGTACAGGCTGAAGCAGTTCTCCGCGGCACCGGTGATGCCGAAGAACGCCGCCGAGACGCCGGTGGCGAGAATCAGGTAGTCGTAGCCGACGCTGCCGCCGTCAGACAGCGCGATCGTGCGGTTCGCCAGGTCGACGCCGGCCAGCACGCCCCGCCGGAACCTGGCATCCTTCCGGCGGGTGACGGCGCGCAGCGGGTAAGCGACATCCGACGTCGCCAGCCCGGCGGTGGCCACCTGGTAGAGCAGCGGCTGGAACGTGCTGTAGGCGTTGCGGTCGACCAGCGTCACGCGCGCCCCGGAGCGCACCAGCGCCTTCATTGCCGACAGCCCGCCGAATCCGCCGCCGACGACGACCACGCGCGGCGCGGCCTCGGACTGCGCGGCCTCGGGCTGCGCAGGCCTGGATTTGGTGGACTGGGCGGCCCCGGACTGCGCCGCCGTGCTGCTTGACCCGGTGCTGGGCATGTTTTTCCTCCCGGCCTGTCCTTTGCCCGTTAGCGACATGTTTATTTCACGCTCAGCGGGCACGGTGACGACGGGCGGGTGGCGATCAGCCGGCCATCCCAGCCGCGGAGAGGTGAACATGACGGAACTGCAGGCGCCAGACGTGGCGACGAAGCCGCCAGCGGGCCTGGAGCATGACGACGATAGCGAGTTGCTCGGCCTGGTCCGGTCGCTGCCGCTGGGCAGCGAGCGGCGAGCCGCCGCCTGCGAAGTGCTGGTCACCCGCTACCAGCCGCTGGTCCGGTCGTGCGTGCGCAAGTACTCCAGCGGGCCGGAATCGGCGGACGAGCTCATGCAGGTCGGCTACGTCGGCCTGATGAAGGCCATCAACAAGTTCGACCCCGAGGTCGGCAGCAGCCTCGCCGCCTACGCGTTCCCGAGCATTACCGGCGAGCTGAAGCGGCACTTCCGCGATCGCTGTTGGCAGGTGCACGTCAGGCGATCCGCGCAGGAGCTCGTGCTGGAGATGCGGACGGCCGCCAGGGACCTTACCCACCAGCTCGGCCGGACCCCGGACGACGCCGAGATGGCCAGGCACTTGCAGGTCAGCGTGGCTGAGGTGGCGGATGCCCGGCGCGCCGACCTCGGTTTCCATGCCTGGTCACTGGACGCGCCGATGTCCGGCGACGAGGACTCGGCCGGACTCGCCGAGCTGCTCGGCGCCGACGACGAGCAGGTCGACCACGCGCTCGACATGGCAGCGGTCTGGACGCACTGGGACGAGCTGCCCGAACGCCAGCAGCGCATCCTGCTGATGCGCTTCTACGGCAACATGACCCAGGCCGAGATCGGCGGGAAGCTCGGCATCTCGCAGATGCACGTGTCCCGGCTGCTGACCCACGCGCTGGAACACCTGCGCGAGCGCCTGCTTGAGCCGGAGCAGCCGCTGTCCGCGGCTGCCGCATCATGACCTAGCGGCCTGGCCGGTGGCACTCGCGGCGCTGATCACGCGGCAGGGCCGACCCCGGACCGCACGGCCAGCATCGTCATGTCATCGCGAAGCTCGTTCACGCTGAACTCCACGACCAGCGCCCGCAGCGCGGAGATGACGTCCGCCGGAGCCCGGCCAGCCAGGGCCGAGAGCTCGTCGGTCAGCCGGTCCTCGAAATAGGCCAGGTCAGGACTGCGCGCCTCGGTGACGCCGTCGGTGTACAGGAAGAGCAGGTCGCCGGGGCTGAGCTCGATATCCTGCACACCGGGCTCCGCGTCCGGGAAGAGGCCGAGCGGCATCCCGCCGCCGGTCAGCATCCGCACCCGCCCGTCGGGCTTGACCAGCACCGGGCCCGGATGGCCAGCGCCGCCGAGCACGCCGCGGAGCCCGCCGTCACGCCACTGGAAGTGCACGGCGCACGCGGTGACGAACCGCCCGTCGTACTCCTCCGCCAGCATGAGCTCGTTGGCCTTGCGCAGGACTTCCGCGGGATCGGGATTCCAGCGCGCAAGCACCCGGATCGCGTGCCGGGCGGCCGCCGTGACCGCCGCGGCGTCCTCGCCCTTGCCGCAGACGTCGCCGATCGATATGCCCCAGCCACCGGGGATGAGGTACACGTCGTAGAAGTCGCCGCCGACGTCAAGCCCCTCGGTGGCGGCCACGTAGGCGGCGGCGATGTCCGCGTCCTTGATCACGGGCAGCTGCCGCGGCAGCAGGCTCGCCTGCAGCGCGTCGGCGATCTCGCCGCGCCGCCGGAACATCCGGTCCACCCTGATCGCCAGCGCGAGCTGCTCCCCCAGCTCCTCCACGAGGCCCAGCTCAGCGATCTCGAAGGGACGCTCGCCCGGCTGCCGGGCCAGGGTCAGCACGCCGTAGCTGGTCTCCCCGTCGCTCAGCGGCACGCAGAGCACGGAGGTCGCGCCGAGCTGCATCAGCAGCGGGACGCCACCCGGGCCGGTGCCGAGAATCCCGACATCCTCTGCGTGCGCGATCAGCATCGAGCTGCCCGACTCGTGCACCTGACGGGGCGCCGACCCCGGCTGCGGGTCGATCGCCGCGACCGCGCGGGCGAGCAGCTCGGACTCGCGGTCGTCTGGGCCCATGACGACCTGGCGCCGGAGCCGGTTCCTGCGCTCCACGTCGACGATGACCCAGGCGGCGAGCTCGCCGGCCAGCAGGCGGGCGCACTGCTGCAGGGTGACCGCCTCGCTGAAGGTGGCGTTCTCCAGCAGCAGCCTGGTCGCCGCGGTCACCAGATCCAGCCGGTGGGCCATCGCCTCCACCACCCGGGCCGAAGCCCCGCCGCCGGCCGCATCCGCCCCGCCCGCTGGTGCGGCCGCCCCGCCGCCGGGCGTTCCCCGCGCGCCGCCGGGCGGGTCCGCTCTGGCGGCCTCGTCCGCCCCCTGGGCCCCGTTCCCCCTGCTTTCCTGCCGCGGCGCGGGCGGTCGGGCGGCCGGGGTGCCGGGCGCGACGCTCGCCGGGGCGCCGGGCGCGATGCTGACCGCGGCGATGAGCAGGCCGGGCTCGCCGGGGAGATCGATGACCTCCAGCGCGAGGACGGCGGGCACGACGGCGTCGGCGCCGAGCAGCGGGCAGCTAACCCGCCGCGGCTTGCCGGTCCTGGCGACGGCGGCCAGCTGGGAATGCACCGCGGCACGCGACGGGAGCGCGACGAAGGCGGTGAGCAGCTTCCCGGTGGCATAACCGGCACCCGCGCCGATCAGCTCGCCCGCGCGCCGGTTGGCGCGGCGGATCGTGCCCTCCCGGTCGAGCAGGAACAGCGGCACCGGCGCGTCCTGGAACATTGCCCGCAGCAGGCGGCGCTCGGAGTCTGCGGAGTCCCGGTGCAGCCCGCCGGCCGCACCCGGGCCGCCGGCCGAGCCCGTGCCTGCCTGCAGCGCCGCCGCCGTCTCGATGGCGCCGTCAAGCTCGGCCAGAGCGGCCTCCAGGAGCTGCGGCATGGGCGCGCCCGGCAGCGCGGCGGACTGCCGGAGCGCACCCGACCGCTCCCTGAGCCCGGCGATCTCCCGCGCTGGCCCGGAGAGTTCGCTGGCACGCTCCATGCTGGTCCAATCTCGTAGGGAGGCCCGCGGCCGCCCTGGCTGCCATGGCTGCCTGGACCAATGTCGGCCTGGAAAGTGTAGGCCCGCTGGCGGGCGCGGCGAGCGCGTCTTGGCCCGCGGCCTTGGCGTGCGGGCGCGGCGAGCGCGCCTTGGCGTGCGCCGTTGGCGTGCGGCCTTGGCGTGTGGCATAGTTGGCCGCAGTACTGGTGCCTACGACGCAGGCACTCCCCCCACGCCGCCACGGCGTGGCCGCGGAGCTTGCCTGCCGGATGGCCTTTCTGCTGCGCGACGGCGCACTTCGTCGCCCGGCTTCCCGACCTCCTTCGCGACCTGCGGTTCAACGCTGTGGCGCTCACGAAGGAGACAGCGTCATGAAGATCGCACTCGTCGCCGAGCAGGCTCATCAGCTAGCGCCGGCTGGCAGCTCAAGGACCGGCCGCGGCTGCGCGGCGGCCCGCAGTTCCGCAGACGCCGGCCGCCAGGCCGTCCCGCTGCCCGCGCTGGCCCGCACGCTTGCCGGGTTCGGGCACAAGGTCACCATTTACGCGCGGAAGGACGCCGCGGCGCTCCCGGCCAGGGCGAAGCTATCCGCTGACGTGACGGTCGAGCACCTGCCGGCTGGCCCCGCTGCGCAGCTCCCGGCGGAAGAAGTCCTCACGCACATGGCGGCGTTCAGCGGGCAGCTGGAGCGGCGGTGGCGCAAGGATGCCCCCGACATCGTGCACGCCCATTTCTGGACCGGCGGCCTCGCCGCGCTCGCGGCGACCCGCGATCTCCGCGTGCCGGTCGTGCAGACCTTCCATTCGCTCGGGACTGCCGAGCAGCGCCACTATGGCGAGCTGGCCGCCGGGCCGCGTGCCAGGCTACGGCTGGAGGCCCTGATCGGCCGGAGCGTCCGCGCGGTTCTCGCCACTTCGTCGGCCGAGATGTCCGAGCTCACCCGGCTTGGCGTGCCGCGCTCCGCCGTCCGGGTGGTGCCCTACGGCGTGGACACCGCCGAGTTCCTCCCCGACGGCCCGGTGGCGCGGCGCTCCGCCAGGCCGCGGCTGCTCGCCGTGGCCCCGCTCACCGAGCGCTCCGGGCTGGCCGGCCTCATCCGCGCCGCGGCCGACGTGCCCCGCGCCGAGCTGGTCATCGCCGGGGGTCCGCCCCGCGCGATGCTGGACGAGGATCCGGTCTACCGCAAGCTGGTCCGGCTCGTCATGACGCTGGGGATCGGCGACCGGGTCGTGTTCACCGGGCAGGTCAGCCGGGCGCGGATGCCGGCCCTGCTCCGGTCGGCGGACCTGCTGGTGCACACCGCGATGTACGAGCCCTTCGGCATGGTCCCGCTCGAGGCGATGGCCTGCGGCACGCCCGTGATGGCGGCGGCCGGCGGCAGCCACCAGGACGCCATCGTGGACGGCACGACCGGCGTCCTGGTCAACCCTGGCCAGCCTGCCCAGCTGGCCCGGCGGATTCGCCAGCTGCTGGCCAGCCCCATGCTGCTGCAGGGATTCGGGATCGCGGCGGCCGACCGGGCCCGCGCGCGCTACTCCTGGGACCGAATCGGCCAGGAGACGCTGGCGGTCTACGAGCGTTCGCTGCCGCGAACAGCACCTGTCGCGGCCTGATCGCCCGGCCCGGCGGCCCGGGAGGTTCCGGCGGACCGGGACGTACCGGCGGACCGGGACGTACCGGCGGGGCGGGACGTGTCAGCCGGGCGGGGCGTGCCGGCGGGGCGGGGGCCGGTCCCGGACCGGTGCGCCTTGATGATCGTGCTGGCGACCTCGGTCACCTTGATGTGGCGTGTCTGGGAAACGCCGCGCATCCGGTCGAATGCCTCCTCGGCGCTGCAGCCGAAGGTATGCATCAGGATGCCCTTGGCCTGATCCACGACGGCCCTTGACTCCGCTGCCTCACGAAGCTGCAGCGCCGTCCGCCGCGAGTCGGTGTAGATGGATGCGTTTCCTACCGTCGCGCCGCCGAACGCAATGAGCAGCTCGGCCAGGGCGATCCGCTCGGGATCCAGCGAGCGGGGTCGCGCCCCGAAGAGCGACAGCGTCACGGCAACCGGGCCGGACTGATGGACCAGCGTGACCGAGCACCGGACGCCCCGGCAGAGCGCGGCGCTCGCGTAGGCGGGCCACCTGTCCTCGACGAGGCTGTCCGGGCAGTTGATGACCTCGCCTGTCGCCAGCGCCTGCACCCAGGGGCCAGTGCGGGCCTGCCACGACAACTCAAACAAATCAGCCAGATCCGGATGGGTAGCGGCCATCTCCACTAGATCGCCATCACGCCAGAGCGCCGCAGTCGCGCCCGAGCAGGCGGCTACCTGGCGGGACGCGAGGACGGCGAGCCGGTGCAGCGACCTGACGTCAGAGGCATCCGCGATGTTCAGCAGCCCGGCGACCTCACGTGCGAGTTCCTGGGTGACGTTCTGCTCAAGCACTGCCACCTCCGTCGCCCCGAGCACGAAACCGCAGCTATTTTGCACGATGCCGGCTCTGTTGCACGATGCCGGCTCTGTTGCACGATGCCGGCTCCGTTGCACGATGCCGGCTCCGTTGCACGATGCCGGCTCCGTTGCGCGAGGCCGGCTCCGTTGCGCGAGGCCGGCTCCGTTGCATGAGGCCGGCTCCCGTTACGAGACGTTATCGCCGCGTAGAAGATGTTACCGCCGCGTTCGCGAAGCTTCATTACCCTGCCAGGTCACGGATCTGCTCGATCAGGGCGACGCGCTCGGCGTGCGTCCCCGCGAGCGGAGCGACGTTCAGGGTGGTGACCCCGGACGCACGCATCGCCGCGACCCGCTCGGCGACCAGCGACCGCGGTCCGACCAGCGACGTCCCGGCTAGCAGCGAGTGCGGCACCAGCGCTGCAGCCTCATCCTTGCGGCCGTCGAGGTATGCGTCCTGGATGGCCGCGGCCTCGCTCTCGTAGCCGAAGCGCACCGCGAGGTCGTTGTAAAAGTTGCGGCCTTTCGCGCCCATCCCGCCGATGTAGAGCGCCAGCATCGGCCGGCCGAGCTCGAGGTATCCGGTCACGTTCTCGCCGATCGCCAGGCCTGCATGCGCTATCACGTCGAGCGGGCCGAGCGAGGGATCACGCCGCGCGGCACCGGCCGCGAGTGGCGCTCCCCAGGCGGACGCCGCCTTCTCGGGGAAGTAGAAGATGGGCTGCCAGCCCTCGGCCAGCTCGGCCGCAAGCTCAACGTTCTTCGGCCCGAGCGCGGCGA
>JBEKFH010000213.1:0-8138 GCA_050013415.1 Streptosporangiaceae bacterium
CGAGCGCCTCGGCGTCGGTCGCGGTGACCAGGTGCACGACGCCGGACCGGCGGCTGTGCGGTTCCGGCCCGCCGAGCCGCTCCATGTCGACGTCCTCGCCGGTCACGCTGCGGACGACGTCAGGACCGGTGACGAAGATCCGGCCCCGGTCCGACAGGATGACCAGGTCGGTGAGCGCCGGGCCGTAGGCGGCCCCGCCGGCCGCCGCGCCGAGCACCACGGAGATCTGCGGCACCACTCCGGAGGCGCGCGTCATCGCCGCGAAGACCGTGCCTACTGCGTGCAGGCTCTCCACGCCCTCGCGCAGCCGGGCCCCGCCGGAGTGCCAGAGCCCGATGATCGGCGCGCCGGTCATCATGGCGTAGTCGTAAGCGGTGACGATCGCCTCGCACCCGGCGGTGCCCATCGCGCCGCCCTGGATCCGGGGATCGCTGGCGAACGCGACCGCGGTCATGCCGTCGATCGTCCCCGCGGCGGTGAGCACGCCGCTGGTGTCGGCCGGCGTCAGCAGGGCCAGCGAGCCGGGGTCGAACAGCGACTCCAGCCTGACCTCGGGATCACGGGAGCCGCCGGAAGCGCGGGCCGCCCCCGCCGGAACCGGCGCCGGGCCGGCCGCGGGTGCCGGCCCGCTCACGCGCGCCTCCGCGGTCACGGGCATCCGGTTGTCGAGGACGGTCACGTCGGTCTCCTTGGGTGCGGCGGGCAGGCTCGGCTCAGGCGGCAGTAAAGGCAAGCGCGACATTGTGGCCGCCGAAGCCGAATGAGTTGTTCAGCACGGCCATCCGGGCCTGGCCCCGCGGCCGTAGCTGCCTGGGCTCGGTGGCAATGTCCACGCCCAGCTCGTCGGCCGGGTCATCGAGGTTGATCGTGGGCGGCGCGACCCGCTCGCGGAGCGCCAGGATCGCGGCAACCGACTCCAGCGCGCCCGCGCCGCCCAGCAGGTGCCCGGTCATGGACTTGGTGGCCGACACGATCACGCTGCTGGCGGCCGGGCCCAGCGCAGCGGCGATCGCATGAGCCTCGACCTCGTCGCCGGCCGGCGTGGAGGTTGCATGCGCGTTGACATGGACGACCTGCTCGGCGGTCAGGCCCGCGTCGGCGAGCACCCGGCCGATGGCGAGGATCGCGCCCTTGCCATCCGGGTCGGGCTGGGCGATATGGTGCGCGTCGGCGGAGTAGCCGACGCCCGCGGCGACGGCGTGCACGGTGGCCCCCCGGCGGGCCGCGTGCTCGGCTGACTCCAGCACCACCATGGCGGCGCCCTCGCCGAGCACGAAGCCATCGCGGCCCTTGTCGAACGGGCGGGACGCCCGCTGCGGCTCGTCGTTGCGCGTGGACAGCGCGCGCATCGCCGCGAACGCCGCGATGTTCAGCTGGATGATCGCGGCCTCGGTACCGCCCGCCAGCACGATGTCGGCGCGCCCGGACCTGATCATGTCCATCGCGTAGCCGATCGCCTCGGCCCCGGACGCGCACGCGCTCACGGTCGTGTGGACCCCGGCGCGGGCGCCGAGTTCCATGCTGATCCAGCCCGCCGATCCGTTCGGCATGAGCATCGGAACCGTGAACGGGGAGAGCCGCTGCCAGCCTTTCTCCCGGAGCGTGTCGTAGGCCGACAGGGTCGACGCGATGCCGCCGATGCCGCTCGACACCACGACGCCGAGCCGTTCCTGATCGACCTCGGGGGCGCCCGCGTCTGCCCATGCCTCGCGCGCCGCGATGATCGCGAACTGCTCGCAGCGGTCCAGCCGCCGGGCCTGCACGCGGTCCATCAGCGTGACCGGCTCGACGGCCGCCCACGCCGCGATCCGCGCGGGCAGCTCGCGTGCCCAGTCGTCGGTCAGCTCGCGCACGCCGCTGCGCCCGGCCAGCAGCCCGTCCCAGGTCGACGGCACGTCGGCGCCTAGCGGCGTGATCGCGCCAAGCCCGGTAACGACCACCTGTGTCCGGTCTGTGCCCACTGCGGCATCCTCCTCAGGTCGGGTAACGCGGCGCCGTGGCAGGCCGGGGCGACGCCGCGATGCTTCCCCGGTCAGGCAGACACGCCAGCGCGGTGGACGTAGTTGACGACGTCCTGGACGGTCTTGAGATCCTTCAGCTGGTCGTCGGGGATCTCGACGCCGAACTTGTCCTGGGCCGCCACCGCGATCTCGACCATCGACAGCGAGTCGATGTCCAGGTCGTCGACGAACGTCTTGTCCGGGGTGACCTGGTCGGCGGGGACGCCCGCAACCTCGTCGATGATCTCGCCGAGGCCCGCCAGAATTTCCTGCTCCGTCATCGCCATGTGCTCGTTCTCTCCTTCGATTCGGTTCTTTCCTTGGGATGGCCGCCCCCGAGGGCGCGGGCCTGCGGGGGAGGGAAAGCGGTCAGGGCAGGATGATCACCTGAGCCGCGTAGCAGATGCCCGCGCCGAAGCCGATCAGCAGGACCGGTGCCCCGGAGCCGACCTCGCCGCGCTCGATCATCCGGGATAGCGCCAGCGGGATCGACGCCGAGGAGGTGTTGCCCGCCGTGACGATGTCGTCGGCGACCTTTGCCTGCGGGGCGCCGATCTTGCGCGCGATGGCCTCGATGATCCGCAGGTTGGCCTGGTGCGGGACGAACGCAGCCAGCTCGCCGGGATCGACGCCGGCGACCTCGCACGCCTTCCTGGCGACCGGATGCAGCGCCGTCGTCGCCCACCGGAAGACGGCCTGTCCCTCCTGGAAGATGAAGGAGTTCCGGTCCTTGATGCAGATCTTGTCGGCCATGTCGCCGGCGCTGCCCCAGACCACCGGCCCGATGCCCGGCCCGTCGGCCGGGTCGGCGACCGGGCCGACGACGACGGCGCCCGCCCCGTCGGCGAAGATGATCGCGGTCGAGCGGTCGGTCCAGTCCACCCACTGGGAGAGCTTCTCCGCGCCGATTACCAGCACGTGCGTCGCCGTGCCCGTGCGCACCGCGTCGCTCGCGCTGGCGAGCGCGTAGCAGAAGCCCGCGCAGGCCGCGTTCATGTCGTAGGCGCCCGGCGCGGCGATGCCGAGCCGGCGGGCCACCGTGGCCGCGGTGTTCGGGATCTGGACCTCGGGGGTGCAGGTGGCCACGATCACCAGGTCGATGTCGGCGGGCGACAGGCCGCTGCCGGCCAGCGCCTTGCCGCCGGCGGCCACCGCCATGTCCGCCACGGTCTCGTCCGGGGCGGCGATCCGCCGGCTGGCGATGCCGACCCTGCTGCGGATCCACTCGTCGCTGGTGTCCATCGTGGCCGCGAGCTCGTCATTGGTGACTACCCTGGCCGGCTGGTAACCGCCGAATGCCAGGATCCGCGCCCCCGCCGAGCCCTCGCTGAGTCGCATCCGGGTCCTGCCTTTCGCTGCCGGGCCAGCGGCGCGGGCCGCCGGAGTGCTGGGGTTCACTCGCTGCCTTCGGGCTGCAGCCGGACGAGCGGCTGCCCGGCGCTGACCGGGTCGCCGTCCTCGACCAGCCACTCGATGATCGTCGCCGGGAACCCGGGAGTCACCAGGTGGCTGTCGCCGCGCATCTCCACGTGCCCGAGCTCGGCTCCGCTGGCCACCGTGCCGCTGGCCACGGTGCCGCTGGCTGTCCCGCTTGCTGCGGTGCCGCTGGCTGGCCCGCTTGGTGCGGGTGCCCGGAAGGTGCCGGCCAGCGGGGCGACCAGCAGCCGCCACCCGGGCGCGTGGCTGTCCTCGTCGGCCTGGCCGTGCTCGGCGATCAGCGCACGGGCGGTCGCCAGGTCGTCAGGGGTCTTCAGCGCGGCGACCTGCACGCCGGGCAGCCCGCGGCGCGCCAGGCCGGCCAGCGTGCCGGCCGGCGGCAGCTCGACCAGCGCGCTGACCCCGAGGCCGGCCATCGACTGCATGCACTTGTCCCACCGGACGGGGGCGCTGACCTGGGTGATGATCCGCTCCATCCAGTCCGCGCCGTCCCGGACCACGGCGCCGTCGGCGTTGGACAGCAGCGCCAGGCAGGGGTCGCTGACCGTTATCCCGGCGGATGCCGCCCGGAGCGCGGCCGCGGCGGGCGCCATGTGCCGGGTATGGAATGCCCCGGCCACCTGCAGCGGGATGAGTCTCGCGCGGGCCGGCGGGTCGGCGGCGAAGGCGGCGAGCTCGGCGGTGGTGCCGGCCGCGACAATCTGGCCGGCGCCGTTGACGTTCGCCGGGGTAAGCCCGTGCTTCTCGATCGCGGCGAGCACGGCCGTCTCGTCGCCGCCGAGCACGGCGGTCATCCCGGTGGGCTCGGCCGCCGCGGCCCGGCCCATGGCCTGGCCGCGCACCCGGACCAGCCGCATCGCGTCCTCCGGGCTGATGACGCAGGCGATGGCGCCGGCCGCCAGCTCACCCACGCTGTGGCCGGCCACGGCGCCTGCCTGCCTGCCCGCCTGGCCGAGTCCGCCGAAGAGCTCGTCGGCCGCGGCGATGGCGGCAGCGACCAGTAGCGGCTGGGCGATGGCGGTGTCCCTGATCTGCTCCGCGCTGGCCGTGGTCCCGTAGCGGATGAGGTCACATTCCGCCAGCTCCGACCAGGCGGCTATGCGGTCGGCGAAACCGGGCAGCTCCAGCCACGGCGCCAGGAAGCCAGCAGCCTGGGCACCCTGGCCGGGTGCTGCGATCAAGAGCATCCACTAAGCCTGCACTGTAGAACTTCGCCATACGAATGCCGAACCGTACGAACTTTTCCCGGTCTCATGTGTGGGAAGTCTACAAGGTTACGTTTCCTTATCCGCGAGACGGCCGAGCACGACGGCTAGCCAGAGGCCGAAGGCGCCCCGGCCCTCGCTGGGAACCAGCCCGGTGAGCTCGCTCACCCGGCGCAGCCGGTAACGGACAGTGTTCGGGTGCACGAACATCAGCCGGGCGGTCGCCTCCAGCGAGCTGCCCTGCTCAAGGTAGGCGGTGACGGTATCGACGAGCGCGGGCCCGCCGCTCATCAGCGGCTGGTAGACCTCCTCGATGAGCTGCGCCCGCGCTGACTCGTCGCCGTCCAGCGCCCGCTCCGGCAGCAGGTCCGCCGCCTCCACCGGCCGCGGTGCCTCCGGCCAGGCCGCCGCCGCGCGCAGTCCGGCCAGCGCCGCGCTGGCGGATGCCACCGCCGATCGCAGGTCAGCCACCGGCGGGCCGACCACGACGGGACCGGGGCCGAACCGGCCGGCCAGGTGGGTCGCCGCCCGCAGCGGATCGGCGGTGCCGCCGATCACCACGACAAGCTGGTGCCCGTGCACCCCGGCCAGCAGGTCGAGCCGGGATCGCCGGGCGATGATGCGGAGCTCGTCGATGAGGCCCTCGGGCTCGCTGCCGTCGGCGATCCCCGCGATGACGGCGACCGGGGCAGCCGACCAGTTCAGCGCGGACGCCCAGGATTGCAGGCCCTCGTCAACCTCGCCGCGGACCAGCGAGTCCACCACGAGTGCCTCCAGCCGCGCGTCCCACGCGCCCCTGGCCTCCGCCGTGCGCGCGTAGACCTGGGCGGCGCCGAAGGCGATCTCCCGGGTGTAGCGCAGCACGGCCTCGCGCAGCTCGGCCTCGTAGCCGGGCGCCGCCAGCTCGTCGACCTGCGACTCCACCACGTCGATGATGACGCGCATCATCTCCACCGCCTGCTGCAGGCTGACCGCCCTGGCCAGTTCGCGCGGCGCGGTGCCGAAGACCTCGCCGGCCACCGCCGGGCGGCCGCGTTCCGGGTGCTTGATCCAGTCGACGAACGCGGCCACGCCCGCCTGGGCCACCAGGCCGATCCAGGACCGGTTCTCCGCCGACATCCGGCGGAACCACGGCAGGCGCCGGTCCATCGACGCCATGGCGGCCGTGCCCAGCGAGCTCATGGACCCCTCAAGGCGGCGTACTGTATCCGGGCTTATGTGCCTCCTGGCAGGCACGCCGTGGGAGTGCGCGCTGTCGGCGGGCCCTGGCTCCGGTTCGGCGATCACGCGCTCAGCCTGTCATGCCGCCGGGCCGGGCGCCGACCGCGGCTCGCCCGCCCGGCTCCGCCAGCACGAGACTGCCGCTGCGCGCCGAAACGGCAGCGGGCAACCGGGCAGCGCCCGCAGACCGCGATGGCGCCCCGGCTGGGGCGCCACCCTGGCCGGTCCCGCGCCGCGTGCCCGTACTGGGCGACCATGCCGCGCGCCATGCCGCGAGACGGTGCCGCGCGCCATGCCGCGAGCCCGTGGCGCGAGCCCGTGCCGCGCGCCATGCCGCGAGACGGTGCCGCGCGCCCGTGCCGCGTCGTCCGTCGCTCGTCCGCGGCGCTCTCTCAATAGCGTGGTTGGGACTTCACTGCTGCTGTATCAGCAGCAAAGTCCCAACCACGCTATTGAAACTCAGGGGCTGGAGCATTTTCGGCGCCCCGGCAGCCACATGAAGCTCATCGGCACCAGGAGCCACCTGCTGGCGCAGGACACCGGCCCGCGAGCCTGCCTCAGCCTGCCGGGCCCGCGAGCCGGCCTCAGGCGGCCGGGCCCTGCTCGCCGCCGAGTCCGAGGGCCGCGGCGATCCTGGCGGTGACCTCCGGCAGGTCGGCGGGCTGGGTGCCGCCGCCCTGGGCGAATGTCGCGCTGCCGCCGCCGCGCCCGCCGGTCACGGCCAGTACCTGCTGCAGCACCGCCCTGGCGTCGAGCTGCCCTTCCGCGCCCGCGGCGGCAGCCGCGGTCCCGGGCACGCTGACGCCGATGCGCAGCGAGCCCGGGCCCGGGTCGGGCAGCAGCAGCACGGCCACGGCGTCAAGTTCGCGGCTGAGCCGCCGCGCCTCCCTGGCCAGGCTGGCCAGCTCGATGCCGGGATCGGGGATGATTATGTAACGCTGCCCGGATGGCGCGGCCCGGACCGCGTCGGCCAGCGAGGCGGCGTCGATCCTGGCGTGCCCGCGGCCGGCTGGCCTCGCGGTCAGCGCCTCGACGCGCTGCGGCAGCTGGTCGACGGAGACCCGCAGCCGGGCGGCCAGGTCCCGCAGCAGCTTGTCGCGCTGCAGCGTGTACCCCACGGCGGCCTCGCCGGTCAGTGCCTCGATCCGGCGGACACCGGAGGCGATGCTGCTCTCGCCAGTAATCCGGAACAGGCCGACCTCCGCCGTGGCGTGCACGTGGGTGCCGCCGCAGAGCTCGGCGGAGAAGTCGCCGAACGAGACCACCCGGACGTTGTCGCCGTACTTGTCGCCGAAGAACGCGATCGCGCCGCTGCCGACCGCCTCAGCAAACGGCCTGACCTGCGTATCGCGGCGGATGTTCGCCAGCACCTCGGCGTTCACTAGCCGCTCGACCTGGTCGGTCTCGCTCTGGGTCAGTGCCCGGGGGTGCTGGAAGTCGAACCTTAGCCGGTCGGCGGCGACCAGCGAGCCGGCCTGCCGGACGTGCTCGCCGAGCACCTGGCGCAATGCCGCGTGCAGCAGGTGGGTCGCGGAGTGATTCCGCATGATCGACCGCCGGCGGCTGGCGTCCACGGCCAGCGCGACGGTGTCGCCCGTCCGCAGCGTGCCGCTGGTGACCTCGATGGCGTGCACGAAGCGGCCCCCGGAGTTCTGGGTGTCCAGCACGCTGGCGGCCAGGCCGGGCGCGGTGACCTGGCCGGTATCGCCGACCTGGCCGCCGCCCTCGGCGTAGCAGGGCGTCTGGTCGAAGACGGCGAGGCCGCGCTCGCCCGCCGCCAGCTCGCTGGTCGGCCCGTACGGCCCGGCCAGCGCGAGCACCCTGGCGTCGGCGGCAAGCTCCTGATAGCCGAGAAAACGAGTCGGCTCAGCTCCTGCCGCCGCGATGAGCTCAAGGTCGACAGTGGCCTGGCCGCCCTGGCCCGGGCCGGTGCCCGCCCTGGCCCGGGGGGCGCGGGACAGCTCACGGTGCTCGGCGAACAGCTCGGCGAACCGCCGCTCGTCGAGTGAGCCGCCCCGGCTGGCGGCGAAGTCGCGGATCAGGTCCACCGGCATCCCGTGCGTGGCGAAGAGGGCGAACACGTCCTCGCCGCTGATCTCGAAGCCGGGGCTGCCGGCTAGCGCGGACAGCTGGTCCAGGCCGCGGCGGACCACCTGGCCGAAGTCGCGCTGCTCGCGGGCGAGCAGCGCGAGCGCCTGGTCGCGGTTCGCGCCGAGCCGGGGGTAGCCCCGGCTCAGCTGGTCGAGGGCGACGCTGGCCACCTGGCCGAGGTCGA
>JBEKFH010000214.1:0-8120 GCA_050013415.1 Streptosporangiaceae bacterium
AGGCCGACGCGTCGGTCTCGCTGCCCGGGCCGTTCAACGTCTCCAACGCGCTGGCCGCGATCGTCGCCCTGGTGGAGGCGGGCGTCGGGCTCACCGCCGCGGTGGCCGGAGTCGCCGCCTGCCCCGGTGTCCCTGGCCGCCTGGAGCGAGTGGAGGCGGGCCAGGATTTCACCGTGCTGGTGGACTACGCGCACAAGCCGGCCGCCGTCGAGGCGGTCCTGCGGGCACTGCGTCCCGTCACGCTGGGCAGCCTGGCCATCGTCCTGGGCTGCGGCGGCGACCGGGACCGGGCCAAGCGGCCGCTGATGGGCGCCGCCGCCGCCAGTCTGTCGGACGTGGCTATCTTCACCAGCGACAACCCGCGCTCGGAGGATCCGCTGGCGATACTGGCCGGAATGCTCGACGGCGCGGTCAGCGTGCCGGCGGCGGGCCGGGCGCACGTGATCGTCGAGCCGGACCGCGCCGCCGCGATCCGGCTGGCGATCGCGGGCGCCGTCAAGGAAGACGTGGTGCTCATCGCTGGCAAGGGCCACGAGCGAGGCCAGTACGCAGGCGCCGCGGTGACTGCGTTTGATGACCGTGAGGTAGCCGCCGAGGCGCTCAGCCGCCGGCTGGACGGCGGCGAGCTGGCATCAGGCGACGCCCGCTCGCGGCCGGGCGGTCCGGACGCCCGCTCGCGGTCGGCCGGTCCGGGGGCACAGTGATCCCCCTGTCGCTGGCGCGGATAGCCGGCCTCACCGGAGCCGCGCTGGACCGGATCGGGTCGCCGGCCGCGATGGTGACCGGGCCGGTGATCATCGACTCACGCCAGGCGGTGCCCGGCAGCCTGTTCGCCGCCCTGCCGGGAGCGCGGGCGGACGGCCACGATTTCGCGGCCGCCGCGATCGCGGCCGGGTCGGTCGCGGTCCTCGCGACCCGCCCGGTCGGGGTGCCCGCGTTGATCGTCGCCGACGTCCCCGAGGCCCTGGCCAGGCTCGCCAGGGCCGTGCTGGACGAGATCAGCGGCTGCACCGTCATCGCCGTCACCGGCTCATCCGGCAAGACCACCACCAAGGACCTGGCGGCCCAGCTCGTCGAGACTCTCGGCCCCGCGGTCTCACCTCGCGATTCCTACAACAACGAGATCGGCCTGCCGCTCACCGTGCTGCGCGTCACCAGCCAGACCCGGTACCTGATAGCCGAGTTCTCGGCGCGCGGCCCCAGCCAGATTTCCCGGCTCTGCCAGATCGCGCCGCCGAGCATCGGCGCGGTGCTCTGCGTCGGGCACGCGCACGCGGGCGAGTTCGGCAGCATCGATGACGTCGCACGGGCGAAAGCCGAGCTTCCGGCGGCGCTGCCGCCGGGCGGGGCCGCGCTGCTCAATGCCGATGACGCGCGGGTGATGGCGATGGCCAGCGGCACGGCGGCGCGGGTCGTGACGTTCGGCCGCCGCCCGGCCGCGGACATCCGGGCCGCCGGCATCGCGCTGGACGAGGCCGGCCGACCGGGATTCACGCTGGTGACCGGGGAAGGCGAGGCGCCGGTGCGGCTGCGGCTGCATGGCGAGCACAACGTCACCAACGCGCTCGCTGCGGCTGCGATAGCCGTCCAGCTCGGGATGACCACGGCGGCCATCGCCGCCGGGCTGTCCGCGGCCGTCGCGCGGAGCCGGTGGCGGATGGAGTTCACGCAGCGGCCCGACGGGGTGACGGTGATCAACGACGCGTACAACGCGAACCCGGAAGCGATGCGCGCGGCGCTGGCCACCCTGGCCGTGCTCGCCCGCGGCCGCCGGGCCTTCGCCGTGCTCGGCCACATGACGGAGCTGGGCGCGCGGGCGCGCGAGTTCCACGAGGCGGCCGGCCGGCAGGCGGCGGAGGCCGGGCTCGCCGGCCTGATCGTGGTGGGCGAGGATGCCGCGCCGATGCTGGCGGGAGCCAGGGAGATCCGCTCCTTCCGCGGCGAGCTGCTCAGCGTCCCCGACGCGGCGGCGGCGGTCGATGCGCTCGGCCAGCGGCTGCGCAGCGGAGACGTGGTGCTGGTGAAGGCATCGCGAGCGGTCGGGCTGGAGAGCGTCGCGCTGGCGCTGACCGGGGAGCGCGCAGTGACCGGCGAGCGCGCTCTGCCCGGGGACCTCACCAGGAGCGGGCAGTGACCGGGGAGCGCGCTGCCCGGGGACCTCATCAGGAGCGGGCAGTGACCGGGGACTGGGAGCCGCCGCTGTGAAGACCATCCTGGTGTCGGCCGGCGTCTCCCTGCTCCTGGCGCTGTTCGGCACCCCGCTGGCGATCAGGGTCTTCACCAGGCGCGGCTACGGTCAGCTGATCAGGGAGGAGGGCCCGGCCGCGCACGCGACGAAGCGCGGAACCCCGACGATGGGCGGCACGGTCATCGTCGTCGCCTCGCTGATCGGCTATTTTGCCGGCCACGCCGCCACCAACGATCCGACCTCCGTGTCCGGCCTGCTGGTCCTCATGCTGATGACCGGGCTCGGGCTGGTCGGCTTCATCGATGACTTCATCAAGATCTACAAGCAGACCAGCCTCGGGCTGCGCAGCGGCGCGAAGCTCGGCGGGCAGGCAGTCGTCGGCGCGCTGTTCGCGCTGCTCGTGCTGAGAAACCCGGACGGATACGATCTCACTCCCGCGGACGCCCACCTGTCCTTCCTGCGGGACTTCGGGCCGTCGATCGGCGTGGCGCCGTTCGTCCTGTGGATCATGTTCATGATCGCCGGGACGTCCAACGCGGTGAACCTGACCGACGGGCTCGACGGGCTCGCGACCGGGGCCGCCACCCTGGTGCTCGCCGCGTACGTCCTGATCGCGAACTGGCAGCTGCGCAATGACTGCACGGTCGCGCTGGCGCAGCACTGCTACGCGGTCCGCGACCCGCTCGACCTGGCAGTGGTCGCCGCCGCTGTGCTCGGCGCCTGCTTCGGCTTTCTCTGGTGGAACGCGCCCCCGGCCCGGATCTTCATGGGCGATACCGGGTCGCTCGCGCTCGGCGGGGTGCTGGCCGGCCTCGCGGTGACCACCAAGACCCAGCTGCTGCTGGTGATACTCGGCGGCCTCTTCGTGATCATCGCGTTGTCGGTCATCATCCAGGTCGGCTCGTTCAAGATGACCGGCCGGCGGATATTCCGGATGGCACCGCTGCAGCACCACTTCGAGCTCATGGGCTGGGCCGAGACCACGATCGTGATCAGGTTCTGGCTGATCTGCGGCCTGTTCATCGCGCTCGGCCTCGGCATCTTCTACGTGGAATGGCTGCCGGGATAGCCGCCCGCCGCCCGGCAGCCGGCTTTTTCATGATCCCGGGAATCTATGGGTGCTGGGACACCGAATTGTTTCCGTGATCATGAAATCGGACAGCGATTTACCGGACACCGGCGGCGATCAGGTGCGGAGATGCCGGACACGCGCAGCGCGGTGCTCGGCCGATCAGCCCGGAATGTGGAATGGTCGGGAGCACAGCCAAGGGCCGGGAGCCGGCCAAGGGCCGGAGCACAGCCAATGGGGCCCGAGAGGACAGCCAAGCGGGCCCGAGGGCACGGCCAAGCGGGCCCGAGAGCACGGTCAATGGGGCCCGAGAGCACAGCCAAACTGGCCGGGAACGCGGCACGGGCCGGGAACCCGGCACCCACGACTGGGAGAGGTTCAGGGATGGATGCCGAGATGACCCGCCCGGCCGGTGAGTTCTCCGGGCGCCGGGTGTGCGTCGCCGGGCTCGGCGTGTCCGGGCCGCCCGCCGCGCGCGCCCTGGCAGCGCTCGGCGCCCGGGTCACCGCGGTCGACTCGCGCGCCGACGAGCCGCGCCGCGAGCTGGCCAGGGAGCTCGCCGACCTCGGCGTCACGGTGCTGCTCGGGGACGGCCCGGCCGGGCCCGCCGCCGTGCTGCCGGAAGGCACGGACCTGGTGGTCACCTCGCCGGGCTGGCGCCCTGACGCGCCGCTGCTGGCCGCGGCTCGTGCGGCAGGGGTGCCGGTGATCGGCGACGTGGAGCTCGCCTGGCGACTCCGCCCGGAGCTGCCGGACGGCTCCCGGCAGCAGTGGCTGGCGGTCACCGGCACCAACGGCAAGACCACCACTGTCCGGATGCTCGCCGCGATGCTCGAGGCCGCCGGTCATCGCACCGTCGCGGCAGGCAACGTCGGGACCTCGGCGGTGACGGTCGTGAGAGAGGCCGAGCCGTACCCCGTCATCGCCGTCGAGCTGTCCAGTTTCCAGCTGCACTGGAGCCAGACTCTGCGGCCATTCGCCGCCGTCGTGCTCAACGTGGCCGCCCATCACCTCGACTGGCACGGCGACATCGGCTCCTACGCGCGGGACAAGGGCCGGATCTACGCGCCGGGAACGGTCGACGTGTACAACGCTGATGACCCGCGCTCGGGCGAGCTGGTGGCAATGGCCAGCGAGCCGGCCAGGGTCGTCGCGTTCCGGATGGGCCACCCGGGCGCCGGCGAGCTCGGCGTCTCCGCCGGGTACCTGGTCGACCGGGCGTTCGCCGATGGCGTCAGCCTCGCCGCGGTCGGTGACGTGCGGCCGGCGGCACCGCACAATGTCGCCGACGCGCTGGCCGCTGCGGCGCTGGCCCGCGCCTACGGGGTCCCCGCTGCGGCAGTCGCGGCAGGCCTGGCGGCCTTCCGGCCGGAGCCGCACCGGATCAGCCTCGTCGCCAGGGTTGGCGAGGTGGACTATGTCGACGACTCCAAGGCGACCAATCCGCATGCCGCCGCAGCGTCGCTGGCCGCGTACCCGTCCGTGGTGTGGGTGGCGGGCGGCCTGTTCAAGGGCGCCGAGGAGGATGTCGACGAGCTCGTCAGCGCGGCCGCGCCGCGGCTGCGCGCGGTCGTCCTGCTAGGCGCCGACCGCGCGACGATAAGGGGAGCACTTGCGCGACACGCCCCGGATGTCCCGGTCGTGGAGGCTGCCGGCACCGACACTGAAGCAATGGACCATGTGGTGGCAGCGGCGGCCAGGCTCGCCGGACCAGGCGACACGGTGCTGCTCGCGCCGGCCGCCCAGTCATTCGACATGTTCCGCGACTACCCAGCTCGCGGTGACGCTTTCGCGGCGGCGGTCAGGCGGCTGGCGGACCTGTCGTGAGCGTCACGACCCCGGCCGGCCGCATGATGCGGCTCCGCGGCCGGGCTGGCCGCCCGCCGCCCGCCGCGGCCAGCATGCCTGCCCGGCCCGGATTGCTCGACCGCCCGCTGACGTCGTACTACCTGGTCCTCGGCATCACCATGCTGCTGCTCGCGCTCGGCCTGGTGATGGTGCTGTCCACCACATCGGCGGCCGCCCTGGACAGCGGGGGATCGCCGTACGCCGGATTCCAGAAGCAGCTCGTCGGCGTCGCCATCGGGCTGCCGCTGATGTGGCTGGCGGCGCGATCATCGCCTGCCGTCTTCCGCGCGGCCGCCTACCCGCTGATGGCGGTCTCCGTGATCGGCCTGCTGTTGGCTATCACCAGCGGGGTGACCAGCGGCGGTGCCGCCCGCTGGGTGCAGATCGGCCCGTTCCAGCTGCAGCCGTCGGAGTTCGCGAAGCTTGCATTCCTGCTGTGGGGGGCGGATCTGCTGGCCCGCAAGGAGAAGCTCGGCCAGCTCACAGACTGGCGCCAGCTGCTGATCCCGCTGATGCCCGGCGCTGGGCTGCTGTGCATGCTGGTCATGCTCGGCGACGACCTGGGCACCACGTTCCTGCTGCTGATCATCTTCCTCGCGCTGCTCTGGGTGATCGGCACCCCGGGCAGGCTCTTCATCGGGATGCTTGCCCTGATGGGCTTCGTCATGATCATCCTGATCATCGTCGCCCCCTACCGGCTGGAGCGCATCACCGGCTTCCTCAACCCCCGTGCCCAGACGGCCGCCGCCTACCAGCCGACGGAAGGCAAGTACGCGCTCGGCTCCGGCGGCTGGTTCGGCGTCGGGCTGGGCGCGAGCAGGGCAAAGTGGGGCTGGGTGCCGAACTCGACGACCGACTTCATCTTCGCGATCATCGGCGAGGAGCTCGGCCTGGTCGGCACGCTCTGCGTGACCATGCTGTACGGCGGGCTCGCCTACGCGGGACTGAGGATCGCGCGGCGGGTGCCCGATACCTTCATGCGGCTGGCCGCGGCTGCCGCGACGGCCTGGATCGTGCTGCAGGCGCTGGTCAACATCGGCGCGGTGATCGGCCTGCTGCCGATCACCGGCGTGCCGCTGCCCCTCGTCTCCGCAGGGCTGTCATCGCTGATCGTGACCATGGTGACGCTGGGCATGCTGATGTCCTTCGCCAAACGCGAGCCAGGCGCGCGGCAGGCGCTCGCGGCAGCTGGCCCGGGGGTGCCGCGCCGCGTCCTAAGCTGGCTGGGCCTGGCTGGCCGCCGGGACTGAGCTTCCCGCGGCGGGGCCCGGCCCGCGCGATGAGGACCGGAGGGAGTCTGTCGATGGGCGTGATGCTCGCGGGCGGCGGCACGGCGGGTCATATCGAGCCCGCCCTGGCGCTTGCCGACGCGCTCCGGCGCGCCGACCAGCGGATCGTGGTGACCTGCCTGGGCACTGAACGCGGCCTGGAGACCACCCTCATCCCGAACCGCGGCTACGACCTGGCGCTCATCCCGGCCGTGCCGCTGCCGCGCGCCATCACCCCGCGGCTGCTGTCGGTGCCCGCCCGGCTCGCGGACGCCGTCAGCGCGGCGGCGGCGGCGCTCGATCAGTGCGAGGCCGATGTGCTCGTCGGCTTCGGCGGTTACGTGGCCACGCCCGCCTACCTGGCGGCCAGGCTGCACGGCGTGCCGATCGTGGTGCACGAGGCGAATTCCCGCGCGGGCCTGGCCAACAGGATCGGCGCGCGGCTGACCCGGCACGTCTTCACCGGCCAGCCGGGCACCAGGCTGGCGCACGCGACCTTCATCGGCATTCCGATCCGCCGCGAGATAGCCGGGCTCGACAGGCTGGCGCTCAGCGACAAGGCCCGCGCTCACTTCGGCCTCCGCCCCGATCTGCCCGTGCTGCTCGTGACCGGCGGCTCGCAGGGCGCGAGGTCGCTGAACCAGGCGGTGCTCGGCGCGGCGGGCTGGATCCGGGCAGCCGGGGTGCAGGTCCTGCACATCGTCGGGCCGCGAGCGGGGATCGACGCAGCAGCCACGGCGCCCGACGCGCCCTACATCACGCTGCCCTACGCCGACCGGATGGACCTGGCCTACGCGGCGGCGGACTTCGCGCTGGTCCGCGGCGGCGCGATGACCTGCGCGGAGCTCACGGCGGTCGGCCTGCCCGCTGCCTACGTTCCGCTGCCCCACGGTAACGGAGAGCAGCGGCTGAACGCGGCCCCCATCGAGCAGGCCGGCGGCGGGCTGATCGTGACCGACGCTGAGCTGACCCCGGCTTGGATCCGGGACACGCTGCTGCCCGTCCTGCTGGACCCCGAGCTCGTCGCCGCGATGTCGGAGGCGGCCGCCGAGCTGGGCCGGCGCGACGCCGACCAGCGGCTGGCGGCAGAGGTACTGCAGGTGATGCGCGGTGCCGGGCGCCGGCCTCGCTGGCGCCGGGCATGAGCGGCCAGGACGGGAGAGCGGCTAGATGGGACTGGTGACGGTGGTGGAACCGGTGCCGGTCGGCGAGCTGGGCAGGGTGCATTTCGCCGGCATCGGCGGGGCGGGCATGTCCGGGATCGCCCGCATCCTGCTGGCCAGGGGGGTTGCCGTGTCCGGCAGCGACTCGGCCCGGTCCGGCCTGCTGGACGAGCTCGCCGCGGCTGGCGCCCGCGTCCACGTCGGCCACGCGGCGGCGAACGTCGCCGACGCGGACACCCTGGTCGTATCGACAGCCATCCGTCCGGACAACCCGGAGCTCGCCGAGGCGCGCAGGCGCGGGATCCGGGTCCTGCACCGGGCGGCGGCGCTGGCGTCGGCCATGCTCGGCAGCCGGGGCATCGCGATCGCGGGCACTCACGGCAAGACGACCACCACCTCGATGATCACCACCATCCTGCGCGGCTGCGGCGCCGATCCCTCCTATGTCATCGGCGGCATCCTGGCCGAGACCGGGCTCGGGGCCGCGCACGGCAGCGGCGAGACCTTCGTCGCCGAGGCCGACGAAAGCGATGGCTCGTTCCTCATGCTGTCGCCGGAAGCGGCGGTCGTGACCTGCATCGAGG
>JBEKFH010000215.1:0-8111 GCA_050013415.1 Streptosporangiaceae bacterium
CAGGGTCGCCGCCGGGCTGCGCACGCTCGGGGTCACCATGGGCGACCGGGTAACCGCCTACCTGCCCAACGTGCCCGAGGCGCTGATCGGCATGCTGGCCACCGCGAGCCTGGGCGCGATCTGGTCGTCCTGCTCGCCGGACTTCGGCGCCACCAGCGTGATCGACCGGTTTGCGCAGATCTCGCCGAAGGTGCTGATCGCCGTCACCGGCTACTCCTACGGCGGAAAGATCTACGACCGGCAGGACGAGGTCGCGAGAATCGCAGCCGCGCTGCCCGGCCTCGCCGCGGTGATCATGGTGCGCCGCGACGGCGAGTCGGCACCGGGCGGGGACGTGCCGGGCAAGTCGGCACCGGGCGGGGCGGCGCCGGGCGGGGCGGCGCCGGGCGGGAACGCGCCGGGCGAGGGAACCGCGGCCGTGATCAGCTGGGACGATCTCCCCTCGGGCGGCGCCGCGGGTGAGACAAAGTCGCGGCTGGAGTTCACCGAGGTTCCGTTCAGCCATCCGCTGTGGGTGCTGTATTCCTCGGGAACCACCGGCCTGCCCAAGCCCATCGTGCACGGCCACGGCGGGATCGTGCTGGAGCACCTGAAGGTGCTCTCGTTCCACCAGGACCTCGGGCCTGATGACGTCTTCTTCTGGTACACCACGACCGGCTGGATGATGTGGAACTACCTGGCCGGGGGGCTGCTCGCGGGCGCGACCATCGTGCTCTACGACGGCAACGCGGCCTACCCGGACACTGGTGCGCTCTGGCGGATCATCGCCGAGACGGCCGTCACCTACGCGGGCACCGGCGCCCCGTACCTGCTCGCCTGCGCCAAGGCCGGCCTGCGGCCCGGCGCCGAGCACGACCTGTCCAGGCTGCGCGGCGTCGGATCCACCGGTTCCCCGCTGCCGCCTGAGGGCTTCCGCTGGGTATATGACGAGGTAGGCAGCGACCTGCTGCTCGGCTCGTTCTCCGGCGGAACGGACCTGTGTACTGGTTTCGTCGGGCCGAGCCCGCTGCTCCCCGTGCGGGCCGGCGTGATCTCGGGCCGGTGCCTCGGCGCGAAGGTGGAGGCATATGACGCTGGCGGCAATCCGGTCACCGGGGAGGTCGGGGAGCTCGTGATCACCGAGCCGATGCCCTCGATGCCGGTCGGATTCTGGAATGACCCGGACGGCAAGCGCTACGCCGACAGTTATTTCGCCGAGTACCCGGGCGTGTGGCGGCACGGGGACTGGATCCTGTTCCTGCCGGACGGTGGCTGTGTCATCTACGGGCGCTCGGACGCGACCCTGAACCGGGGCGGTGTCCGGATGGGCACCAGCGAGTTCTACCGCGTGGTGGAGGCACTGGCGGAGATCGCCGACAGCCTGGTGGTGGACACCGGCAGGCTCGGCCAGGACGGCCGGCTGATCCTCTACGTGGTGCTGGCCGAAGGATCCGAGCTCGATGGCGACCTCACCGCGCGGATCCGGTCGGGGCTGCGCGGTCAGCTGTCGCCGCGGCATGTCCCCGACGAGATCCGGCAGGTGCCGGGCATCCCGCGGACGCTGTCCGGCAAGAAGCTCGAGGTGCCGGTGCGCAAGATCCTGCTCGGCACGCCCGTCGCCGACGCCGCGGACCCGGACGCCATGGCGAACCCCGAGGTCCTGGCGTTCTTCGCGCCCGGGGAGCCGCGGTGACCGCGCCAGCGCCCGCGCCCTCCGCCGGGCCCAGGCGGGGCCGCAGCTTCGGCGAGGAAGGCGGCCTGCTGACCTACGGCCAGTACCTCCGGCTGCCGGAGCTGCTTGCGCAGCAGCTCCCGCAGGCCGATCCGCCGGCCCACGACGAGCTGCTGTTCATCACCACGCACCAGGCGTACGAGCTGTGGTTCCAGCAGTTGCTGCACGAGCTCGGCACCGCCAGGGACGCGATGGCCCTGGACCAGACCTGGCGGGCCAGGCAGCTGCTGCGCCGCGGGCACGTCATCGAGCGGCTGCTAGTCAGCCAGATCGACGTGCTGGAGACGATGACGCCACAGGATTTCCTTGAGTTCCGCGCGGCGATAGCCCCGGCGAGCGGCTTCCAGTCCGTGCAGTTCCGCGAGCTGGAGTTTCTGTCCGGGGCGAAAGACGAGAAGTTCATCGCCCGGTTCCGCGGCATGACAGATGCTGAACGCAGCAGGCTGGCGACTCGCCTGGCAGAGCCTTCTCTCTGGGACGCGTATCTCGACCTGCTTCGGATTCGGGGCCTGCCCGTCGCCGACGCTGATCAGGTCATGGCGTCGCTGGTCTCCGTCGCCAGGGACCGGCCGAATCACGATGACCTGTGGCAGCTCGCGGAGGACCTGCTGACTCATGACGAGCTGGCCGGGCTCTGGCGGGCCAGGCATGTGCAGATGGTGGAGCGGCAGATCGGCACGAAATCAGGGACCGGCGGGTCGAGCGGCGCGCCCTACCTGCGTCACCGGGTGCCGCTGCGCTATTACCCCCAGCTGTGGGAACTGCGAGATTGTCTCTAGCGGCCGCGCGGAAATGCGTGGCGGCCGGCCAGGTACGCGAATCGGGACCCAGCCAACAAGGTCACAGCGAATCGGGTCACAGATAATCGGTTCACAGCGAATCGGGACACAAAGGAGTGCGACCGATGCCGGAGAACGCGGTTGACGAGAAGCTCGCCCTGCTGACGAAGGCGGCGGAGGCGGCTCACGACGACCCCAGGGTCGGTGATCCGCTGAATTACCTGCAGGCCTACTACCGGCACGTCGCTGTCGAGGATCTCGCATCCGCCGGGCCGGAGCGGATCGCCGCCGTGGCGATGCAGCAGGCCGTCTTCGCCGCGCACCGGCCGCAGGGACGGGCGCTGGTGCGGATCCGGCCGGCCGGATCCGCCGGGCTCGAGCCCGGCGGAATGGTGCTGGACATCGTCACCGACGACATGCCCTACCTGGTGGACTCCGTGACGATGGAGCTGGCCAGGCATGGCGCGCCGACCCGCTGGGTGGTCCATCCGCAGCTGCGCGTCCGCCGGGACGTGACCGGATCGCTGCACGGCGTCCTCGGGCCGGTCGATGGCTCGCCGGCGGCCCATGACGAGATCGCCGAGTCCTGGACGCATATCGAGATCGGAATGCTGGCCGACGACGCGGAGGCGGTCGGGCTGACGGAGGATCTGCGGCGCGTGCTCGGTGACGTCCGGGTGGCCGTCGAGGACTACCCCCGGATGCGGGCCAGGGCGGTGCAGCTGGCCGAGAACCTCACCATGTCCGCCGCCACCGCGCCGCCGCCGCCGGACGAGGATGCCGGGGCGGAGTCGCCCGCCGAGATCGAGGCGCTGCTGCGCTGGCTCGCCGACGGGCACTTCACCTTCCTCGGCTACCGCGAGTACGACCTGGAGGACGGCCCGGACGGGATGGCGCTGCGCGCCGTGGCCGGCACCGGGCTCGGCATCCTGCGGCATGACCGGCAGGGATCCAGCTCGTTCGCGGCGCTGCCGCCCGAGGTGCGGGCACGGGCCCGTGACCCCAAGCGGCTTATCCTGACCAAGGCCAACTCGCTGTCCACCGTGCACCGGCCGAGCTACCTCGACTACGTCGCGGTGAAGAAGATCGACGACGCGGGGCTGGTGGCCGGGGAGTTCCGGTTCCTCGGCCTGTACACCCACGTGGCCTACACCGAGAGCATCACCCGCATCCCGGTACTGCGGCGCAAGCTGGCCGGGGTGCTGGAGACGGTCGGCCTGGCCGCCGACAGCCATGACGGCAAGGACATCGCCGAGTTCCTGGAGAACTTCCCGCGGGAGGAACTGTTCCAGATCTCCGTGCCCGAGCTTGCCCCGATCGCTTCCGGCGTGCTGCGGCTGCGCGAGCGGACGCAGACCAGGCTGTTCCTGCGCGAAGACGTCTACGGCCGGTACATGTCCTGCCTGGTGTACCTGCCGAGGGACAAGTACACGACCAAGGTCAGGCTCCGCGCGCAGGAGATCCTGCGCAGCGCCCTGCACGGCGCGTCGGTCAGCTACAGCGTGATGGTCGGCGAGTCGCCGGTGGCCAGGCTGCACATCGTGGTACGGGCCGTGCGCGGCAGCGTGCTGCCTGCGGTGGACCAGGACGCGCTGGAGCGCCAGCTCGCCGCCGTGGTCCGGTCGTGGGACGACGACCTGGCCGAGGAGGCGGCCGCCCGGCTGGGGCCGCAGCGAGCCCGGGTGCTGCTCGCCATGTGCGGCGACGCGATCCCCGACACCTACAAGGCCGACGTGCCCGCGGCGGCCGCCGTCGGTGACCTCACCAGGATCCTCGCGCTGCGCGAATCGGGGGAGGACATCTCGTTCGAGCTCTGGGAATCCGTCGGCTTCGTCGGCGGCGTGCCCGTGCAGCACGATCCGCGAACCGACGCGGCGGCAGCCACCGGCCGGCCGCGGGTCTGGCGGCTCACCATCTACCGCACCGGCTCGCCGATCACGCTCACCGACGTGCTGCCCAGGCTCCAGCACATGGGCGTAGACGTCGTCGACGAGCACCCGTACGAGTTCTCCGGCCCGCGCATCCCGGCACCGTTCTGGATCTATGACTTCGGGCTGCGCAGGAGCGGGACCGCCGAGGGGGACGCGACCGGCGCCGAGACCGCCCCGCAGGACGCTGCCGCCCCGGCGGGGGCTGTTACCCCGGCGGGCGCCGTTACCCCGCCCGCGCTGTCCGCAGTGCCCGCCTCGTTCGCCTCGGTGCAGGAATTGCTGGAGGGCGCGCTGAGCGCCCTGTGGCATGAGCAGATCGAGGACGACGGGTTCAACGCCCTTGTCCTGGACGCTCGCCTCAGCTGGCGGCAGGTGGTGGTGCTGCGCGCCTACGCCAGGTACCTGCGCCAGGCGGGCATCAGGTTCAGCCAGGACTACGTCCAGCGGGTGCTGCGCGCCAACGTGACGGTCACCCGGCTGCTCGTGCGCCTCTTCGAGTCGAGGTTCGATCCGGACCGCCAGGATGGCCAGGCTGAGCGGAGCGATGCGCTCGCCGAGGAGATCCGCGGCGAACTCGACGAGGTCGCCAGCCTCGATCACGATCGCATCCTGCGGGCTTACTGGGGACTGATCCAGGCCACGCTCCGGACGAACTATTTCCAGGCCGGCGCGGCCCCCGCTCAGGACGCGCCGGCCGAGCTCCTGGGCTCTGCGGCCCAGGTAAGGGCCGCCGCCCCCGCTGAGGACGCGCCGGCCCACCTCCAGGGCTCCGCAGCGCGGCAGGATCGGCTGCCTTACTTCGTGGTCAAGCTCGACGCCGGCTTGGTGCCCGAACTGCCGGCACCGCGGCCCCGGTTCGAGTTGTTCGTCTACTCGCCCAGGTTCGAGGGCGTGCACCTGCGGTTCGCCGACGTCGCGCGCGGCGGGCTGCGCTGGTCGGACCGGCCCGAGGACTTCCGCACCGAGGTGCTCGGCCTGGCGAAGGCGCAGGAGGTGAAGAACTCCGTCATCGTGCCTTCCGGCGCCAAGGGCGGCTTCGTCTGCAAGCGGCTGCCGGATCCCGCCGATCGCGAGGCGTACCTCGGCGAGGTACTGACCTGCTACCGGTCGTTCATCTCCGCGATGCTGGACGTCACCGACAACCTGGATGCGGGCCAGGTGGTGCCGCCTGCCCGGGTAGTGCGTCATGACGGCGACGACCCGTACCTGGTGGTGGCCGCCGACAAGGGCACGGCGACGTTCTCCGACACGGCCAACGAGATCGCCGCGAGCTACGGGTTCTGGCTGGGCGATGCGTTCGCCTCCGGCGGCTCCGAGGGATACGACCACAAGAAGATGGGCATTACCGCGCGCGGCGCCTGGGAGTCGGTCAAGTTCCACTTCCAGTCCCTCGGCGTGGATATCAACGAGACCGACTTCACCGTCGCCGGCATCGGGGACATGTCCGGTGACGTGTTCGGCAACGGCATGCTGCTGTCGCGGCACATTAAGCTCGTCGCTGCGTTCGATCATCGGCATGTCTTCCTGGATCCCGACCCCGATCCCGCTACGAGTTTCGCCGAGCGGGAACGGCTCTTCAGCCTGCCGCGGTCATCGTGGGCGGACTACCAGCGATCGCTGATCTCGCCGGGCGGCGGGGTCTGGCCGCGCGCTGCCAAGTCGGTGCGCCTGTCGCCGCAGGCGCGCGGGGTCCTCGGCATTGACGACGACGTGCTCGCGCTGACGCCGGATCAGCTGATCTCCGCGATCCTGTCGGCGCCGGTGGACCTGCTCTGGAACGGCGGCATCGGGACGTACGTGAAGGCGAGCACCCAGTCGCATGCCGACGCCGGCGACCGGTCCAACGACGCGGTCCGGGTGGACGCCGCCGACCTGCGCGCCAGGCTGGTGGCCGAGGGCGGCAACCTGGGCCTGACCCAGGCGGCCAGGATCGAGTACGCGCTGGCCGGCGGCCTGGTGGACACCGACTTCATCGACAACTCGGCCGGCGTTGACACCTCCGACCATGAGGTCAACATCAAGATCCTGCTGGACGGGGTGGTCCGCACCGGCGAGCTGAGTGCCGTCGACCGGAACCTGCTGCTGCAGGAGATGACCGGCGAGGTGGCCGCCCTCGTACTCGAGCACAACTACCTGCAGAACAGGACGCTCGCCGCGTCGCTCGCGCAGGCCCCGCAGATGCTGCACGTGCACGCCAGGTACATCAGGAAGCTGGAACGCGACCGGCGGATCCACCGCAGGCTGGACGTGCTGCCCGGGGACCGGGAGATCACCGAGCGGCGGTCAGCGGGAAAGGGCCTGACCACGCCGGAATTCGCCGTGCTGCTCGCGCACGCCAAGATCGCCGCGGCCCGCGACGTGCTCGATTCCGACCTGCCCGACGACGCGTATCTCCAGCGGGTGCTCGTCAGCTACTTCCCGACCCCGCTGCAGCAGCGCTACGCGGCCCCGATGGGATCGCACCGGCTGCGCCGCGAGATCATCACCACGGCGGTCGTCAACGACATGGTGGACCGCTCGGGGATCACCTTCGCCTTCCGGCTGAACGAGGAGACGGGGGCCAGCGTCCCCGACATCACCCGCGCCTGGCTGGTGGCCAGGAACGTGTTCGGCATGCCGGGCTTCTGGGCGCACGTCGAGGGGCTGGACGGCCAGGTCGACACGGCGACCCAGATCGCGATGGCGCTGGAGGGCCGCAAGCTGACCGAGCGGGCCGCCCGCTGGCTGCTGCACAGCCGCAGGCCGCCGTTCGACATCGCTGGGGCGATCGACTTCTTCGCCGCGGGCGTGCTGACGGTCGCGGCCGGCCTGCCGAAGCTGCTGACCGGCCGGGATCTGACCGGGTTCGAGGAGCGCAGGGAGGCCTTCGTCGCCCGGCGGGTACCCGCTGACCTGGCCATCTGGGTCTCCGCCATGGTCCCGGCGTACTCGACGTTCGACATCGTGGACGTGGCGTCAGCCACCGGGCGCGACGTCGAGGAGACCGCCGAGGTGTACTTCGACCTGGCTGACCGGCTGCAGATCAGCAGGCTCAGGGACCGGATCACCGCGCTGCCCCGCGATGACCGGTGGAACACGATGGCGCGCGGCGCGCTGCGGGACGACCTGTACGCGGCGCATGCCGCCCTGGCGAAGGATGTGCTGCGGGCGGCCGCGGCCGGCAGCCCGGAGGAGCGGCTCGCCGCCTGGGCCCAGCGGAACGAATCTGCGGTCCGCCGGGCGGCCCAGACGCTGTCGGAGATCTGGGAGAGCGACACCTTCACCGTGGCCACGCTCTCGGTCGCCGTGCGCGCGATCCGCACGCTGGTGACGACCAGCAGGCTGCCGGACTAGCCAGCCGGAGCCTGACCGCCGGGCGGCGCCGGGCCGGCCGGAGTCGGCCGGCCGGGGCCGGGGCGCCGGGGCCGGGCTGCCGGGGGGCAGCCGGAGTCGGCCGGCCGGCGGGCTGACGTAGGCTTCCGCCATGGCTATCGACTCCGCCGCCGAAATCTCGGAACTGAGGGCGAAACTCGCCAGTGTTGAGGCCGTCCTTGATCCGGACACCATGCGGAAGGAGGCGGACGGGCTGCGCGTGCGCGCCGCTGACCCGGCGCTGTGGGACGACCAGGAGCAGGCGCAGCTGGTCACCCGCAGGCTGGCCTACCTGGACGGTGAGGTGGCCAGGCTGGAGGGCCTGCACCGGCGGCTCGA
>JBEKFH010000216.1:0-8099 GCA_050013415.1 Streptosporangiaceae bacterium
GCAGTACGCGCCAGGCTCGACCTGGAAGGTCACCTCGACCGCCGCCGCGGTCGCGGCCGGCTACAGCCTGGCCGGACCGTACTCATGCCCGGGCTCGGTCACCATCGGCGGCCGCGTCTTCAACAACGACACGGCGGCGAACTCGGGTTACATGAGCCTGCACGAGGCCCTGGTGGTGTCCTGCGACACGGTGTTCTACCAGCTCGCCTACGACATCTGGCTGCAGGACCGCAGGAACGCCGACACCGTGACGAGCCCCCGCGCGCCCGTGCAGGAGATGCAGAAAATGGAACTGCGCTGGGGCTTCGGCAAGGACACCGGCATCGACCTGCCGGAGGAGAGCACTGGCACGGTGCCGACCCGCGCCTGGCTCTATTACTTTTACCAGCAGAACAAGCGCTTCTGGTGCCGGAACGGCCGCGCGGCGGGCAGCTACGTTCAGCAGATCGAGTACGACGACTGCCGGTACGGCAACATCTGGACACCCGGCCAGGCGGTGAACGCGGCCATCGGCCAGGGCTACGTGACCGTCACGCCGCTGCAGCTGGCCCGCGCCTATGCCGCGCTCGCCAACGGCGGCACCCTGTACAGCCCGCGGATCGGCGAGGCATTGATCAGCCCGGCCGGGAAGGTCGTCCGCAGGATCACCCCCCCGGTGGCCGGCCACCTGCCGGTCTCGCGCGGGGTGCTCGCTTACATCAGGGACGCGCTGGCCGACGTGATCACCCAGGGCACCGGCGCTCCCGCCTTTCAGGGCTTCCCGCTCAGCAAGCTGCAGATCGCCGGCAAGACGGGAACGGCTCAGGTCGAGGGCAAGGTGGCCACATCGGTCTTCGCCTCGTTCGCGCCGCTGCAGCACCCGAAGTACGTGGTGGTCATGATGATCCCGGACTCCGGCTACGGCGCTGATGTCTCGGCCCCGGCGGTGCGGCAGATCTGGGACGGGATCTACGGGCTCGAGGGCCACCGGGCCGCGCTGCCCGGCGGCCGGCTGCCCGGCCTGCCGAGGGTGACCCGGGCTGGCCAGTTCCGCCCGCCCGCTGGCTTCGCCGGGCGGACGTGATGAGCTTCCCGCGCGGACCGGCCAGCCTGCGGGGCCGGCGTCGCGCCCGCTACAGTGCCCGCTACAGTCGGCTCGCCCCGGTCCGGCCGGCCAGCCTGCGCGACGGGCGCGGCGCCCGGTACGGGGGACTCGCCCCGGTCCGGCCAGGCGGGCCGCGCGGCATCGGCGGCACGGGCCGCACCGGCCGCATGGGCGGCACCGGCAGGGGCGGCACGGGGGGCATCGGGGGCACTGGCCGCGCGGGCGGCACCGGGCCGGCCTGGCGGCCTGAATCGCTGCTGCGCCGCGCCGCCGGAGCGGCCTCGGCGATGCGCCATCTCGACTGGATACTGCTGGCCGCCACGGCGGGCCTGAGCCTGATGGGAACGTTGCTGGTCTGGTCGGCCACCGAGCCCGCGCTCGCGCAGGCCGGAGACGACCCGCGGGCCTACCTGTACAAGCAGCTGGTGAACATCGGGCTCGGGCTCATCTTCCTGCTGATCGTGAGCGCGCTGGACTACCGGCAGTTGCGGCGCTGCGTGCCGCTCGTCTATGCCGCGTCCTGCCTCGGCCTGATCGCCGTGCTCACCCCGCTGGGCAGCACGGTCAACGGCGCGCATTCCTGGATAGCGCTGCCCGGCGGCTTCGAGCTCGAGCCGTCGGAGTACGCGAAGCTCGCGATCATCGGAGTCAGCGCGATGATCCTCGGCGAGCTGCGGCAGGGCGAGACGAGGCCCAGGCCGCGCGCCGCAGCGCTGGCCGCGGCCGCCGCGGCCGTCCCGCTTGCCCTCGTCGTGGAGCAGCCCGACCTGGGCGTGACCATCCTGATGGTGGCGCTGCTGATCGGCATGATCGCGATCTCCGGTATCCGGCTCCGCTGGCTCGCCGGGTGCGGCGCGGCCGCCCTGGCCATCGCGGCCGGCGCGGTCAGACTGCACCTGCTCCGGTCCTACCAGCTCCGGCGGCTGACCTCGTTCCTGAACCCGTCAGCCGATCCGCGCGGTACCGGCTACAGCGCCGCGCAGTCCAAGATCGCGATCGGCTCGGGCGGGCTATTCGGCCACGGCCTGTTCCACGGCCCGCTCACCGCCGGGAACTTCGTCCCCGAGCAGCACACGGACTTCATCTTCTCGGTCGCCGGGGAGGAACTCGGCTTCGCCGGCGCGGCCGCGATCATCGTGCTGCTCGCCATCGTGGTGCTCCGTGCGCTGCGGATCGCGGCCCGGGCGGACGACCAGTTCGGCATGCTCGTCGCCGCCGGGATCGCGATCTGGTTCGCCGTGCAGGCTTTCATCAATATCGGGATGACGATCGGGATCATGCCGGTCACCGGCCTGCCGCTGCCGTTCGTGTCCTACGGCGGATCCGCCATGTTCGCCGACATGATCGCGATCGGCGCGCTGCAGGCGGTGCACCGCCACCTGACCGTGTTCAGCTGACCCGCGCGGACCGGCGGGGCGCTGGCTTGCGCCGGCTCGGTACTCTGGGTGAATGTCAGCGGAATCGGTCTACCCACAACTGGAACCGCTGCTGCCGCTCGTGCGCAAGCCGGTCCAGTACGTCGGCGGCGAGCTGAACTCGGTCGTCAAGGACTGGGACAGCGCCGAGGTCCGCTGGGCGCTGATGTACCCGGACGCCTACGAGGTGGGCCTGCCGAACCAGGGCATCCAGATCCTGTACGAGGTGCTGAACGGCCGCGAGGGCGTGCTCGCCGAGCGCACCTACAGCGTCTGGCAGGACCTGGAGGCGCTGATGCGCGAGCATCAGATCCCGCAGTTCACCGTGGACGCGCACCGGCCGGTGCGGGCGTTCGACGTGCTCGGCGTGAGCTTCGCGACCGAGCTCGGCTACACGAACCTGCTGACCGCGCTCGACCTGGCCGGGATCCCGCTGAGCGCGTCTGACCGCGGCCCGGGGGACCCGCTGGTGCTGGCCGGCGGGCACGCCGCGTTCAACCCGGAGCCGATGGCTGAGTTCCTCGACGGCGCCGTGCTCGGCGACGGCGAGCAGGCCGTGCTGACGATCACCGAGCTGATCAGGAGCTGGAAGCGGGCCGGGCGGCCGGGCGGCCGGGACGGCTTGCTGATGAGCCTGGTCACCGCCGGCGGCGTGTACGTGCCGCGCTTCTATGACGTGAGCTACCGGCCGGACGGGCAGATCGGCCGGGTCACGCCGAACCGGCCGGGCGTTCCGCGCGCGGTGGCCAAGCACACGGTCATGGACCTGGATTCCTGGCCGTACCCGGCAAAGCCGCTGGTGCCGATCGCCGAGACGGTGCACGAGCGGTTCAGCGTGGAGATCTTCCGCGGCTGCACCAGGGGCTGCCGGTTCTGCCAGGCCGGGATGATCACCCGCCCGGTCCGCGAGCGGTCCATCACCACGATCGGCGACATGGTCGCCACCGGCCTCGCGGCGAGCGGGTTCAACGAAGTCGGCCTGCTCTCCCTCTCCAGCGCAGATCACAGCGAGATTAACGAGATAGCCACCGGGCTGGCCGACCAGTACGAGGGCACCAATACCGGGCTGTCATTGCCGTCCACCCGCGTCGACGCGTTCAATGTCACGCTGGCCAACGAGCTGAGCAGGAACGGCCGCCGCTCCGGGCTGACCTTTGCCCCGGAGGGCGGCACCGACCGGATCCGCAAGGTGATCAACAAGATGGTCACCGAGGAGGACCTGATCCGGACCGTCACGACGGCGTACGCCAATGGCTGGCGTCAGGTGAAGCTCTACTTCATGTGCGGCCTGCCCACCGAGACCGACGAGGACGTGCTGGCCATCGCCCGGGTCGCGCGCAGCGTGATCAAGGCAGGCCGCGCCGCCAGCGGGCAGCGTGACATCCGCTGCACGATATCGATCGGCAGCTTCGTGCCCAAGCCGCATACGCCGTTCCAGTGGGCTGCCCAGTGCGATCACGCCACCGTGGACGCCAGGCTCCGGGCGCTCGGCGGCGCGCTCCGCGCCGATCCCGGGTATGCCAGGGCGATCGGCTTCCGCTACCACGACGGCAGGCCGTCGGTCATCGAGGGCCTGCTGTCCAGGGGCGACCGCCGGGTGGCGAAGGTGATCAGGGCGGCCTGGCGGGACGGCGCCCGCTTCGACGGGTGGAGCGAGTACTTCTCGTTCGAGCGCTGGGAGCGCTGCGCGGCCGAGGCGCTGGCCGGCGACGGCGTTGACCTGGCCTGGTACACCACCAGGGAACGCGGTTACGCCGAGGTGCTGCCGTGGGATCACCTGGACGCCGGCCTGGACAGGGACTGGCTCTGGCAGGACTGGCTGGCGGCCATCGACCCGGCCGGGGCGGATGAGGTCGAAGACTGCCGCTGGACGCCGTGCTTCGAGTGCGGCGTCTGCCCGGCGATGGGCACCGAGATCCAGGCAGGCCCGACCGGCGCGAAGCTGCTCCCGCTCGCGGTGGCCGGCGCGGGTCCGGCGGCTCCCCGGGCGGTCGCGGCACTGGCGGGCGGGATGCTCCCCGACGGCCCCGTTCCGCATCCTGGCGCAGCGGACGGGAGATAGATGGCCCGCCGCGCGCCGGCCGGGCCGCCGCCAGCGCCGGTCGCTCAGCGACTCGTCATCCGGTACGCTAAAAGAGGCAGGATGCGTTTCGCGAGTTCCAGGGATATCGCGCGTTGCGTTGAGCGGGCAGTGCGAGCGGCCGGATTGCCCATCGGCTATTCGGCGGGCTTTTCTCCGCACCCGAGGATTTCTTACGCCGGGGGAGCGCAGACGGGCACGGCGAGCGAGGCAGAATACCTGGAACTCGCCCTCACCGGGCAATGCGCGGCCTCCGATGTGCGGGACCGGCTCGATGCTGCCCTGCCGAGCGGAATTGATGTGATAGACGTTTTCGAGTTGACCAGCGCCCCGCTCGCGGGGCAGGCAGGCGCGTCGGGAGAGCCGGCGGCCCCGCGCGCAGCGGCCTTGTCTGCAGCGGCCTTGTCTGCGGTAGCACAGTCTGCGGCGGCACAGTCTGCGGCGGCACAGTCTGCGGCGGCACTGTCTGCGGTGGCCGGCCAGGCCGCCGGCGCCGGCCCGCCCGCTGGCCGGCTGGACGCGCTGCGCCTGGAGGCGTCGGAGTGGGAAGTCGTCCTTCCCGGGGTGGCGCCTGCTGACGCGGAGCGGGCCGTCGAGACGTTTCTCGCCGCTCGCACCGTGGTCGTGGAGCGCCTGACCAGCAAGGGAACCCGGCCGGTTGATGCCCGCGCCGCCGTGGTGACGATGCAGGCAGGCGGGCATGCCGATGTGGGGCGAGACGCGGCATGTGCGATACTTCGAATGGTTGTTCGGCACTTGACACCTGCCGTCCGGCCCGATGACATCTTGACCGCGCTCCGCCAGCTGGCGGCGCTCGCGCCATCGTCACCTCCGCTGGTGACGCGGCTGGCGCAAGGGCCGCTCGGCATGGAGGCCGCCGCCGCAGCGGCGCCCGCTCCCGGCTTGACCGGGCCCGCGGGCTCCCCGGCCCCTGACGGGGCTGCGGCGGATGCGTCCGCGCCGTCCGGGCGGCAGCGCATGGCACAGCAACAGGAAAAGACAACGCGCCCGGGAGCGGGGCCCGCCGAGACGGCGGGCCCGGCACCAGTGAGCGCGTACGACCAGCTCCCGCGCGGCGCGGAGGGACCGGAAACGGCCCTGCGCGCCCGGGAGCCTGACGGGAGATTGCCCGAATGCTCGAGATCGAGCCACAGGATAGAAGAGACGACAGTGATGACAGGTCTGCGGCCGCCGGCCAGCCCGCTGATATAGCGGGCGGCCCGGCCGCGGAAGGCGGGGCCAGCGCTGGCCCGGCCGGCAGCCAGGGCCGGGAAAGCCAGGGCCGCGGCAAGGGCGGCAAGGGCGGCGACGAGGGCGGGTCAGCGAATCGCGGCCTGCTCAGCCGTGCCCGCAGGGCCGTGACCAGGGCCGCCGGCCCGCCGGCCACGCGGCCCGCGCCGGCCTCGCGGCCCGCGCCGGCCTCGCATCCGTTCCAGGCCGCACCGCAGGCGCCAGCCATGCCGCCGGCCGCCGCACCCGGAGTCGCGACGCCGCAGGCCACGGGGCCGTCGGGCGCCGTGCCGCCGGTCGCGGCCCCGGTCGCGGACGCGCCCTCGCGGCGGGCGCGATCGCGGGCGGTTCCGCCCGTAGCGCTGTCCTCGATCGTCGCGCCGCCGGTGGCCACCCGGCCGACAGCCGCACCCGTGGCGATGCCGCCGCTGATGGCACCGCCGACCGGGTCGCGCGGCCGCCGTCCGTCCGGAGCTCCGGCCGCGCCGGAGTTCACCACCACGGCGGCGCCCGTCGCGCCGTCGACCGGCTTCCAGCCACCGCTGGTCATCTTCCAGCCGCCGGCGATCGGTCAGGACGCCGCTCCCGGCCAGGCCGGCCGTGACCACGACGCCGCGGCGGGCGCTGCCCAGGCGACCGGGCACGCGGACCCGGGAGCCCGGGCCGCGGCGGACCGCGATGACTTCGGCGGCTTCGGCGGCGAGGACGGCGCGGCCTCGGCGCCCGGCAGGCGCAGGCGGCGCGGCAGCCGCAGTCACGGCAGGGGGCGCGGCAGCGCCGGCGAGGACGCTGACGACAGCTCCGAGGCGGCCGCCACGAGGCCCGGTGGCGGGGACCTCGCCCCGGCGGGCGGGCGGAGCGCTGCGGCGGCTGACGTCGCCGGGTATGACAGCTCCGGGTATGACGGTGACGACGACCGGGACAACGACCGGGACGATGACGGCGACGGGTCGACCGGGCCGGCCAGGCGCCGGCGGCGCCGGCGGCGCAGCGGATCCGGCGCCGATGCTGATCCCCAGGCACCCGACGACCCGCCCAACACGGTCGTGCACGTGCGTGCCACCCGCGCCGCTACGGCCGCCGCGACGGCCGAGGATTCTTCCGGTGACGTCAAGGGCTTCCGCGGTTCCACCCGGCTGGAGGCCAAGCGGCAGCGCCGCCGCGAGGGCCGCGAGTCGGGCCGCCGCCGCCCGCCGATCATCACCGAGTCGGAGTTCCTCGCCCGCCGCGAGGCCGTCGACCGGGTGATGGTGGTGCGGCAGCATGGCGACCGGACGCAGATCGCGGTGCTGGAGGACGGCATCCTGGTCGAGCACTACGTGGACAAGGCGAGCCACCAGTCCTACGTCGGCAACGTCTACCTCGGCAAGGTCCAGAACGTGCTGCCCTCCATGGAGGCCGCCTTCGTGGACATCGGCAAGGGCCGGAACGCCGTGCTCTACGCCGGCGAGGTCAACTTCGACGCCAGCGGGCTCGAGGGCGAGTCCAAGCGCATCGAGTCGGCGCTGAAGTCGGGTCAGGCGATCCTGGTGCAGGCCACCAAGGATCCGATCGGCCACAAGGGCGCCCGGCTGACCAGCCAGGTGAGCCTGCCCGGCCGGTACCTCGTCCTCGTGCCGGGCTCGGGGATGACCGGGATCAGCCGCAAGCTGCCCGACACCGAGCGGGCCAGGCTCAAGCAGATCCTGAAGAAGGTCATGCCGGAGAACGCCGGGGTGATCGTCCGCACCGCCGCCGAGGGGGCTGCCGAGGAGGAACTCGCGCAGGATGTCGCCCGGCTGTCCGCGCAGTGGGAGGCGATCGAGCAGAAGGCGAAGACCGCGACCGCTCCGGAACTGCTGTACAGCGAGCCCGACCTGACGATCAGGGTGGTCAGGGACATCTTCAACGAGGACTTCGCCAGCCTGGTCATCGCCAGCGACAGCGAGTGGGACATCGTGGAGGATTACGTCCGCTACGTCGCCCCGCACCTGTCCGGCCGGCTGCGCCGGTGGGACGGCGACCAGGACGTGTTCGCCGCGTACCGGATCGACGAGCAGATTGCGAAGGCGCTGGACCGCAAGGTCTGGCTGCCCAGCGGCGGCTCGCTGGTGATCGACGCGACCGAGGCAATGACCGTCATCGACGTGAACACCGGCAAGTTCACCGGCCACGGCGGCAACCTGGAGCAGACGGTTACCCGTAACAACCTGGAAGCCGCCGAGGAGATCGTCCGCCAGCTCCGGGTGCGGGACGTCGGCGGCATCATCGTGATCGACTTCATCGACATGGTGCTGGAGAGCAACCGCGA
>JBEKFH010000217.1:0-8096 GCA_050013415.1 Streptosporangiaceae bacterium
CTGCCTGCCGGGCCGGTACCGCGTGCCGCGGTGGCTCTGGCTGCTGGACCGGCACCGGCTGCCGCGTTCATCCCCTGACCGCTGCCCCGCGGGTACATGCGCCGCCTGCGCAGCAGCAGCAAGCCGATGACCACTGCCGCCATGATGGCGACGGCCGCCGTCGCCCGCCACAGGGCGGTGGCCACGCTGGCGTCGTTGCCGGCCGCCGCGAGCGCGCGCCGCACGCGCGGCGCGGAGGCCGCGGACGCCGCGGACGGATCCGGGGTGGGCGTGCTCGCGGCAGCCGCTGCGGGCGGCCGCGACCGCGTGGCCCTGGCTGCAGGCGAGCTGACGGTGACGGTCACCGTTTTCCGTGCGGCTGGCGTCCGGGAAGGCCGGGGAGCCGGCGACCGGACGGGGGGCGGCGGCGTGGTGACGGCGGCGAGATCGCGGTGCAGGGTGCCGAACGACATGCCGACGGCGCCGCCCACGGCCTGGGTGGAAGCCCGGAGGTTCGAGCCCCGTGGCCCGGTCGCGTAGGCGCTGAACCCCCCGTTGGCGTTCTGCGCGCGGGCGAGGAACGACAGCGCAGCGCTGATCTGGGACCGGTATCCGGCGGCCTGCAGGGTCAGCGCCTGGATGGCCAGGCCCGCCGAATTCACCGATTCCCCGACCGCCGAGGGGAAGCCGCCGTTGTGCTCCTGCCGCCGGGCAATCCAGGCCACGCCCGAGCTGACGTCCGCCGCTGCCCGGGCGCCGGGGGCGAGCGCGAGGGCCATCACTGCCATCGCGGTGCTGTCGACGTCCTGGTCGCCGCTGTCGGGGATGAGGCTGGGGAATGACCCGTCGGCGTTCCGCAGGCTCTCCAGGTAGGCGACCGGCGCGGACGCCTCGCTCGCCTGGCCCGCGCGCAGCTGGGCCATGATGCCCAGCGCCTGGTCGAACACGGAGGTGGCGTAGGCGTAGTTGCCGGCCGCCGCGCAGCTCGGGTCCGCGCCCGCTCCGGCGCGGGCGCAGACGGCGGCGTCCAGCGCGGCGATCAGGTCGTGGCCGCCGAAGTCGCGCGGGTTGTCGCCGGTCACCTCGGCCAGCAGCGCTTCCTTGCCGATGGCGCCGCCGCTGGCGAAGGCGGTGCCGATGCCGGTCCAGTCGTTCACCGTGTTCCCCGACGGATCCTTGCCGTCACGGTCGAGGAACGCCACGATCCGTTTCAGCGCCGGATTGTCGTCACCGGTCGCCGCCAGGGCAAAGGCGCCGTCCATGGTCAGCCCGAAATCGGCGTAACCGGGAAATGACTCGTAATAATGGCCGCCGATCAGGTTCGCCGGCGCGGCCAGGTAGGCGCTGCCGCTGGACAGATCCGGGCCTGTCGCCCGGGCCGCCAGCGCGGGCGTTACCCGCGCAGCCAGCGCGAGCGGCGCGCTCCCCCGGACGGGCGCGCTCCCCCCGACGGCTGACATGCAGGCGACGGCGATCAGCGCAGCCGCCGGGGCAAGGACGCGGACGCGGATCACCGCACTGCTGGCTGAGGCGAGCGGCAACAGGGCTCCCTGGTTGCGGCAGAGCGCGAAACCCGGACTCACCCGGAATGCCCAGAGAAACCCGATGTTCCGCGCCGTAGACCACGACGACGCTAGGACGGCGATCCAGCCAGGTTCTCCGACTCGCCCGCCTGCGAAGCGGGCCCACGGCTGCGGGTCAGTGCCGGAATCTGACCGGCTTCCCCTGGTGCGCTGGACGGAGCCTATCCGACCACATGCGGCCCGGCCCGGTCAACGCGATCCGGTGGTCACGCACGTCGCCGTCGCCCTGCATGGTGGCCACCCGATCGGCCCGGCGTGTTGACACCTTTCGCCATGGTGCAGGAGAGTGGCGTCTGGAACGGCTGGCCGGCCGGAATGGCTGCGGCCTCACTGGACGGCGGCCGGCCTGGGCCGGCCTGGCGTCGGCCAAACTGAACAGGCGAGATGGCGGGGGAAGTCCGGTGCGATCCCGGCGCTGACCCGCAACGGTATTCCGGCGATTCCCGAGGTCGCCGGCGAGCCCGAGTACCCGCGATCGTCGCGTCACTGCTCCTCCACCCGTCGTGGTCCGCGGGCCGGAGTCCGGTCGCCCCGCGCGAGCGCCCGGTCCCGGACATCGCCGGACCGGAAAGGGCCACCCGATGGTTCCTGCCCGAGCACGCATGGCGGTGTTCCCGCTTACCCTGCTACTGACCTTCGCCCTCGGCTGCACGGCAGCCGCAGGTCCTGCGCTCGCCGCGTCCCGGACCACCCGCAGCAACGGCAAGGCCGCAGCCGGGTGGCTGGCCCGGCAGATGACCGGCCGCAGCCACTTCGTGTACACCTACGACGGCGTCACCTACCCCGATCAGGGCGGGACCATCGACGCGATCCTCGCGTTCGCCGCGGCCGGCACCGCGGGCGGTTACGGAGCCCGGGCCATCGCCTGGCTGGCCCGGCCCTACGTCCTTTCCGGCTACATCGGCAACGGCACGACCGAGTCCTATGCCGGGGCCACTGCCAAGCTGATGCTGGCCGCTGAGGTCCGCGGCATGAACCCGGCCAGGTTCGGCGGCGTGAACCTGCCCGCCCGGCTCGCCCGGCTGCTCACCGGCTCCGGCCGGTACTCCGACCACTCCGCCTACGGGGACTACAGCAACGCGTTCAGCCAGTCCCTGGCCATCCTGGCGCTGAGCCGCCGTGGCGGCGCGCCGGCCATTGCCGTGAGGTTCCTCGCTTCCAGCGAGTGCCCGGACGGCGGGTTCCCCATCTACTTCGCCCAGCAGACCTGCGCCAGTTCCCCGGACGCCACCGGCATGGACGTCCAGGCGCTGCTGGCCGCCGGGTGGGCAGGCCGGGCGCAGCGGGGACTGCGATGGCTCGCCAGCGTGCAGCGGCGCGACGGCGGCTTCGTCGCATCGCCCGGCGCGGCGCCCAACGCCAACAGCACGGGCCTCGCCGGGGAGGCCTTCGCCGCCGGCGGCTGGTTCCGCCGCGCCGCCGCCGCCCGGGCCTTCCTCGTCGGCCTGCAGGTCGGCTGCTCCGGCAAGGCCGCCGACCGCGGGGCGATCGCCTATGACGCGGCTGGCTACAGCCCGGGCACGGCCGTCGGCGCCACCGCACAGGGAATCCTGGGCCTCGCCGACGCCGGCCTGGCCCGGCTGAGCGCCGCCGGCTCCGGTTCCGGCGCCCCGCACCTGGCCTGCGCGTCATGAGCGCGCCGCGACGAAGCCCGGCGCGCGGGTCCGCCCCGCGCCGTCGCGCCACGCGCAGGCCCGCCACGCGCGGGCCAGCCAGAACCAGCCCGGCGCTCGCGATGCTGGTCACGCTCGCCGTGCTCGCCGCCAGCCTGGTCATCGCGGTGCTGAGGGTGACACCGGCCTACGCGGCGGCCTGCACCAGCAGCAAGAAAGGCGTGACCGTCGTCGTCGATTTCACCAAGCTCGATGGCAAGATCACGACGGCCTGCGACCCCACGGACCCGGCCAGCGGCCTGGCCGCCCTGACCGGTGCCGGATTCAGCTACGCCTTCGTGCCCCGGTACCCGGGCTGGGTCTGCACCATCGACGCCCTGCCGAAGCCCTGCAATGGCGCCCCGGCCTCCGCGTACTGGTCGTACTGGCACGCGACGCCGCACGGCAAGTGGATCTACAGCAACCTCGGCGCGGGCAGCTACCATCCGAAGGCCGGCTCAGTCCAGGGCTGGGCATTCGGCGCCGGCAAGCCACCTGGCATCTCCCCGCCGTAGCAGGGCTAACCGGGAGGGGTAACCCGGCTCACCGTGCGCGGCGGCGCGGCGGGCACCGCCTGCGGATGCAGTAGTGCGGCAATGGCCTCGACGCCGTCGACCAGGCGCGGCCCGGGCCGTACCACGATGCCGTCGGCGTCGATGGCCCAGACCGGTATGCCGGGCAATGCGCGGGCTACCGACCGGGCCTGCTCGGCCGCGCCCGGCAGGTGGTAGCCGCACGGCGCGACCACCACGAGCTCCGGCGCCGCCGCGGCGATGGCCGCCCAGTTCACCGGGACCGAGGGCGCGCCGGGGCTGGCCGCGACTGGCAAGCCGCCCGCTGCGGTGACAAGGTCGGGTATCCAGTGCCCGGCGGTGAATGGCGGGTCTACCCACTCGATCACCGCAACTCTGGGACGGCGCCGCCCGGCAACCGCTGCCGCGATGCGGGCAAGCCGGGCTCGCAACTCGCCGACCAGTCGCGCGGCCCGGTCCGGGGCTCCTGCCCGCTGCCCGACCGCCAGGATCGAGTCCAGCACTTCCTCCAGCGAGTGCGGATCCAGCGACAGCACGTCAGCCTGGCAGCCCAGGTAGCCCAGCGCGTCGTCGACATGACCAGACGGCAGCGCGCAGACCCGGCACAGGTCCTGGGTCAGGATCAGGTCGGGTTCCAGATCCGCCAGAGCCCGGGCGTGCAGGGTGTAGAGATCCGCGCCAGCGGCCAGCTGCGCTCGGACGTAGCGGTCGATCTCAGCCGGCGTCATCCCGCTGGTGTCGCGGCCGCCCACGACGATTGCCTTCTCCGACCGGGCCGCCGGGGGCTCGTCACACTCGAATGTGACCCCGACCAGGCTCTCGTCCAGGCCCAGCGCGTAGACGATCTCGGTCGCGGAGGGCAGCAGGGAGACCAGGCGCACCCGGCCAGGATAGGCGGACGGGGCTACTGGCGGGAGGCTGGCGCTCCGCGCATAATAGTTGTAGTTGCAATGAGCTGGCAATAATATTCTGGGACGCTCTGGTACGGCTCCTGGCGATGGCAGCGGAGGTGACGCATTGGCTACCAGCCCGGCGCGGCCCCCGCGCCAGCGCCGGCGCCCGTGTCTCGGCCGCCGAGCTCGGGTCGGCATGACCATCTCCCGGTCCGAGAGCTGGACCCTTGCCGTGCTGGCCGCCGCGGTCGGGCACAGCGGCCACTGGGTCCGCTGGCGGCTGGACCGCGCAGCACAGAACGGCGCAGCACATAAGTGACGACTTCCCACGCGCGGAAGGGCGAGCGCGCCGCCGCCCCGACGTTGCGCGGGGACCGCGTCTTCGCCAGGTTCTGGATCGCTGCCAGCGTCACCCTGACGGGCACCCTGGTCACCAGCGTCGTGCTGCCCATCCTGATCTACCAGCGCACCGGGTCAGCGTGGGAGACTTCGCTGCTCGTGGCGATCGAGACGATCCCCTACCTGGCGTTCGGCCTCATCGCGGGAGCAGTGGCCGACCGGATCGACCGGCGGCGGCTGATGTGGCGATGCGAGCTCGCGAGTGCGGCGCTGCTGGCCAGCATTCCGCTCGCGCATGCCGCAGGTGTGCTGAGCATCGCCCAGATTTATGTGGTGGCCGTCGCCACCGCCACGGTGTTCGTCTGGTTCGACGCCGCCAACTTCGGCGCCATCCCCGCCATAGCCGGCCGTGACAGGATCGCCATCGCCTACGGCCGGCTGAACGCGAGCGCCTCCGTGCTGATGATCGCGGCCCCCGCCCTCGGCGGGCTGCTGGCCGCGACGGTCGGGCCTGCGCCGGCGATGGCCATTGACGCCGCGAGCTGCGTCATTTCCGCGGTCCTGCTCATGTCGATCCGCCGCCCTTTCTCAGCCAGCAACCCCGACCAGGCGGCCGGCCAGCTGCGCAAGCGAATCGCCGAAGGCGTCTCCTTTCTCTGGCGTCATCCGGTAATCCGGTCGCTGACCATCCTCGGATTCGGCAACAGCGTCGCGCTGGGGGCGGTGCTCGGGCTGCTGGTCGTCTATGCGAACCGGCAGCTCGGGCTGCCGCGGACCAGCGCGCTGATCGGCATCCTGTACGCGTCCGGGGCTGTCGGCGCGCTCGCGGCCAGCCTGGCGGTGCCCCGGATCATGCGACGGTTCTCCGTCCTGTCCATCAGGCTGGCTGGCCTGGCCGCGCAGCTGATACTGCTCATCGCCTTCGCCCTGACCACGAGCCTCCTGGCCGCCATGGCTCTTTATGCCTGCCTCAGTGCGGCCAGCCAGGCCATCATCCTCAGCGGAATCATCTACCGGCAGCAGGCCACTCCCGACCACCTGCAGGCCCGGGTCAACGTGGTGGGCCGGATGATCGCCTGGGGCGGCCAGCCGGTCGGCGCGGCGGTGGCCGGGGCCGTCGCCAGCGTGGTGTCGGTCCGCGCCGGATTGCTGGTCGGCGGTGCCGGCCTCGGCGTCTCCCTGATCCTCAGCGTGGCCGGGCCGCTGAAAGTGACCGCGGCGGCTGAGTGAAAGGCGGGTAGCTCAGGGCTTAGTCCGCGCTCCCGGCGGCTTAGTCCGCGCTCCCGGCGCCGGCCCACGGCGGCGAGAGCGGGGTCCCCGTGCTTGGCTCGGGCTGGAGGCGGGCACTCCACTTCTCCTCGATGTGCCCGTAGCGCCAGATGGCCAGCGCCGCCCCCCAGGTGACGATGAACATGCCCACGATCACGAAGCCGGCCGTGTTGATGTTGAAGTTGTACATAAAGCCCCAGAAGCCGTGGGTCTGGCTCAGCGCCTTGATCTCAGCGGGCAGCAGGCCGAGTGCCTCGATCCCGCCGATGAAGAAGCAGATGGCGACGGACAGGCCGGTGATGGCCAGGTTGTAGTACACCTTGCGGACCGGGTTGAAGAACGCCCAGCCGTAGGCGAGGTTCATGAACAGCCCGTCGGTCGTGTCCATGAGGGTCATCCCCGCGGTGAACAGGATCGGCAGGCAGATGATCGCGTACCACGGGACGTGCTGGCTGGCGAGCAGGGCGGTGGTTGCCAGCAGGGCGACCTCGGTCGCGGTATCGAAGCCCATCCCGAAGACGACCCCGACGGGGTACAACTGCCACTCCTTGGTGATGGCCTTCATCCAGCGGCCGAAGAAGCGGTAGAAGAAGCCCCGATTCTCCAGCTGGCGCTCCAGCTCCGCCTCGTCGTAATCGCCCCGCCGCATCGACCGGAACACCCGCACGATCCCGGCGAGGATCACGAGGTTGAGGATGCCGATGAGGAAGAGGAAGGCGGCGGAGACCAGCGTGCCGAACAGCCCCCCGAACCGCTCGAGGCCCGATCCGTTGTTCGACACCGCGCCGAACACCGTCTTCTCGGCGATGATGATGCCGACCCCGATCGCGATCACGATCGTGGAGTGCCCCAGCGAGAAGAAATACCCGAAGGCGAACGGGCGCGGCTTGCCGGTGCCGTGCCGCTCGTTCATCACCTTGCGGGTGGTGTTGTCGATCGCCGAGATGTGGTCTGCGTCGAACGCGTGCCGCAGGCCGAGGGTGTAGGCCAGCACGCTCACGCCGATCCCCAAGCCGCGGTAGTGGGCCGGCACCACCAGCACGATGAAGATGAAGAACCCGACCACGTGCAGCAGCAGGATCGAGGCGTACATCGCGAGCACCCGGAAGCGCTCCTCGCGTGTCATCGCGTGGAACGACTGCCGGAACATCTGGCCCATGCTCATGTCAGCCTGCGGTGCCGTGATCTTCGTCGTCATGGCCTCAGCCCCTCGGTCACCAGCACGCCCGTCCGTCCCTGCCCGCACGCTAGCCTACATGCACATGAGTCGCAAGTACTGCTCAGTCGCAGTCGCTGGAGTGAAGCGGATGCGGCTGCGGCGGCCTTCTCGCCAGTCTGGCGCCGGGGGCTCCGGCCGGTCAGGCGGAGACCTGGCCGAGCGCCACCACCCCGGACGGGGTGGCCGGGATCGCCCGGCCGCGCTGCAGGCTGACCGCGAACGCCAGGGTGCCGTGGTACGGCGCGGCCAGCCGGCCGATCAGGATCGGCCCGCCGGCATCGCGGCGGACGTCAAAGGATCCGACGGCCAGCGGGACGCGCGCCCCGGTGATCTGCCAGAGCACGTAGATCTGCCGGGCCGCGTCGTCGGGCGCGAGCCCGGACGGCATCAGCCAGACCGATCCGCCGGTGACGATCACCCGGGCGACCGCTCCGGGCGCGGTGGCATCGGTCAGCTCCACCTGGTAGCACTGGCGTGCCTGCACGCACCCGGCCGTCGGCGGCTGCGGGGCGGCAGCGCCGCCGGACAGCCCTGCCCAGATTCCCCCGCCCGCGATCAGGACCGCGGCCGCGGCGGCAGCGAGCTGCAGCCGTCGCGGCGGGCGCCGCCGCTCGCGCAATCCGATGACC
>JBEKFH010000218.1:0-8083 GCA_050013415.1 Streptosporangiaceae bacterium
CTTGACGGTGCCCGCGAAGAGGTCAGGGCCATTGCCGGTACCGGGGAAAGCCCGCGCAGCGGGCATATCCCCTTCACCCCGCGCGCGAAGAAGACCCTTGAGCTCGCGCTCCGCGAGGCCCTGCAACTGCACCACAACTACATCGGCACCGAGCACATCCTGCTCGGAGTGATACGGGAAAGCGGGGAGATACGGGAAGGCGGAGTGATGCGGCAAGGCGACGGCGTCGCCGCGCAGGTCCTGCGGCAGCACTCCGCCGACCTCCTGCCGATCCGGATGGCCGTGCTCGAGCTGGTGTCCACGACACCGACCGATGCCACCCGGATTCACCGCTGGCTGCGCCGCCATTCCGCGGCCGGCCCCGCCGAGGCGCCCGAGCGAGGCCAGCCGGCCGAGTTCGGCACCACGCCGGCGGCCGACACCAGCCTGACCGAAGCCGCCCGGCTGGCCGGATCACAGCCGGTCGGCTCGCACCATCTGCTACTCGCCGCCCTGGGCGATCCCGATACCGCCGCGGCCCGGGCCCTCGCTGCTCTCGGCGTTGACCTGGACCTGGCCAGGGAGGCGCTGCGCAACGCCGACGTCACCGGCACCAGCGACGAGCAGCCGGAAGAGGCGGGCCGGCGCCAGATGCTGATCCGGGTGACCGACAACCAGGTCACGATCGAGGCAACCGACCGGGTGATCGTCGACCTCGGCCGCTCCGCGCTCCGCGCGCTCGGCGACGAGGCCAGCCCGCCCGGCACCATCCGCGGTGACCTGCCGGTCAGCGCCAGCCTCGGCAACGTCTGGCAGGCGCTGCACGACAGCCTCGGGGCCATCCAGCGGAGCGCGACGCTGGCCCCGGAGTCCCCTGGCTCACCGGGCAGCCCCGAGAAGCCAGACCAGCCAGGAACCGAGGCCGCTTAGAACAGGAACGTGACGGCAGCCGACCGCCCTGCGATCAGCCGGCTGGCGTCATGGCCGATACCCCTGGCTGGCTTACCTCAATAGCGTGGCTGGGACTTCCTTGCTGATACAGCAGCAGCGGAGGGACAACAACGCTAGTGAAAGTCAGGGATCAGAGCATGCGTCAGTCGCTCGTGGTGCAGGTCGCGCCGCCGACCGTCACGGTGATCCGGGCGCCGGGCGGGGGGCCGTTGAGGTAGATCAGCGCGTACCCGGAGCCGTTCGTCTGATAGCTGTGGGAGTAGCCGCCGGCGCTCGCGGTCGCGTCCTGGTAGGGACGATCGGAGTTCACGTAGACATTGTTCTCGTCGCGGTCGGCGCTGTAGACGCTCGCGGTCGCCGTGCACCACGCGCCTGCTGCCTGCGGCGCGGGGGCGGGGGAGTAGGGCGTGGCGCCGGCCCAGTCGGCGGCCACCGCACTGCTGATGACGGTGACCACCGCGGGGCTGGTGGACAGGATGCCGAGTTCCCTGTTGTAGTCGAGGCTGGCGACGGAGAAGTTCTGCGAGCCGACCAGGACCCGCTGGCCAGGCCGGCCGGCGTCGGCGATGATCGCCTTGGCATGGATGTACAGCGCGCTGGCGTCGTCGGGGTACAGCCGGACATGCGCGCCAGCGCTGGCCAGCTCGCTCAGCGCCGCGTCCCATTCGCTGTCGGCGGTCATGATGATCCGCACCCGCACGCCGCGCCGGGCGGCGTCCGCCAGCGCGCTGGTGACGGCGGGGTCGCCCATCTCCTCGTTCTCCACCGCCAGGGTGCGGGTGGCCCCGCTGATGACCGACAGGACGGACGCGCCGGAATTGGTCGGGGACCATACCAGGTCCCTGCCATCCGGCGGCGTGACGGCATCGCCCGCGAAGTCTGCGTTAAATGTCGTGACGATGGCCCGTACGTCGGCGCGGCTGGTGTCGATGACGGCGAAGTCCCTGGTGCCGGGGTAGTCCTCGGCGACCAGGTTGAGTGTCATGATCACCGAGATCCTGCCGTCGACCGTGAGGGTCTTCTGGTGCCATGTCGTGCCGACCGGGCCCCACCGCACGTGCACGCCGCGGGCGGTCAGGTAGTCGTAGGCGGCCCTGTTGCGTGCCTTCTCCAGGTGCTGGTCGAGGAGCACCCGCACGTCGACGCCGCGGGCGGCGTCGGCGGCCAGGTCCGCCTCGGCGGCCGGGTCGGCCAGCTCGTACATGGTCAGGTCGACCGAGGTGCGCGCCCCGGTGATGAGCCGGTAGATGGGACCGAGCCCGGCCTGCGGCTCGGTCAGCACCCGCAGGTCCCCGGCGCGGCGCGCCCGGTGCCGCGCCGCGGCGGGCGCGGCGGTGGTGGCAGGCGCTGGCGTCGTCGCCGCGACCGACGATGGCTGCGTGCTGCGCCGCGGTGCCGCGCTGCTGCAGGCGCTGGCGCCGGCGGCGAGCGCCGCGACGGTGGTGAGCATGATCAGGATCTTGCGGTACATAGGACTGCGCCCTGCCCCCGCGCGGGAATCTCCCGGCCTCCGCCCAATCTAGTCAGGCCGGTGCCGGGACCGCACGCATCCCGGCGCACCGGCCAGTCCGGTCAGCGCACGGTGTGGGGGAGCTTGCCGCCCTTGGCGCCGAGCTTGTAGGCGATGATCAGTGGAGTGCCTGATAGCGGCACGGATGCCCCGGCGATGACGTAGTCGCCGTCGATGGTGACGGGCGCGTTCGAGCCGGCCGACAGCGGCGTGTTCAGCAGGATGGCGCCGGTGGCGGCGTTGAACGCGTACAAGTGGCCGCTGTAGGTAGTGGTGAACACGACGTTGTTAGTGACGGTGGCGGCGCCGTAGGGGGAGGAGGGGAGCTTGTCGTCCCATTCGACCCTCCCGGTGTCCTGGTTGACCGCGACCATCTCGCCGGTCGCCTTAGGGATGGAGGCGTCGAATGCCTTGCCGCTTTCCGTCAAGCCGTCGACGGACATCGGCACGCCGAGGTTGTTGACGGCGGCGAAGGTCGTCGATCCGTTGGTCGCCAGCTGGGACTCCACGCCGCCGAACACGCCGGGCTCAAGCTCGAACTTCGCGGGCAGCAGCGAGTTTGCCGTCGCGGGGGTGGCGTGCTCGGTGAGCAGCCCGGCGTTCGCGGGCCCGCGGTGCACGCCGACCGGAAGCTTCCACAGCAGCTTGCCGGTCTTCGCGTTCAGCTCGATCAGGATGCCGGCCTTGCCGCCGTCGATCACTACCTGCTGCCCGTGCGCGGTGGTGAGGACGGGAGAGTTCTGCAGGTCCCAGTCGAACAGGTCGTGCGGGGTGAGCTGGTAGTACCACAGCAGCTTCCCGGCCGGGCTTAGCTTGACCACGGAGTCGGTGTAAAGATCCGGGCCGGGGCGGCTGGTGGCCAGCGGAAAGCCCTTCGGCCACCTGCCCTGGCCGATCGGGCCGGGGTTGGCGATGCCGACGTACAGGTTGCCCTGGCTGTCAAAGGACGGCGGGTCCCACAGGCCGCCGCCGGAGTTGATGGCGGGGTTGCCCCACAGGTTCTGCACCTCGTCCCATGACCATTCCGGCGCGCCAGTGGCCGCGTTCAGCGCCCACAGGGTCGCCCTGGCGCCGCCGAGGTACTCGCCCTTATTCGGGTTCACCGGGACCGTCGAGACGTACACGGTGCCGTGGTTGTAGCCGGGCGCCATGTCGATGCCCTCGAGGTCGTTGCCGGTCAGGGTCCGGCTCCACAGCTGCCGGCCGGTGGCCGCCGACAGGGCGACCGCGGCCTTGTCCGTCGCCGCGTACACCACTCCACCGGCGACGTTGACCCCGTCCGGGCCGCCGTTCAGCGAGTTGTAGTTGTGCGTCCAGAGCACCTTGCCGGTGGCGAGCCTGATCGCCATCACGTTGGACTCCTGATCCTGGGTGTACACCACGCCGTTCACCACCACGGGCGTCGTCGCGTAGCCATCCGCCAGGCCAGCGGCATGGGTTACCCCGGTCGACTCGACCGGCACGCACCATGCCACGCCCAGCGTCGCGACGTTCGAGCTGGTGATCGGGCTGGCGACGTCGCGGGTGTTCGCCAGGTTGCCGCCCGGCAGGGTCCAGGCCGCCGCCACCGCCGGGTTGGCCGGGCCGCCCGGCGCGCTGCCTGCCGTGCCCGCGGTCGCGTGCTTCGCGAAGCAGCCCGCCGTGCCCGGGCTGCTCTTATTGCTTCCGCAGCCGCTGACCGCCAGGCCTGCGGCGACTAGCAGTGTCACGCTGGCAACGGCGGGCCGCTTGACGAAAAACCTCATCTGACTCATCTCCCACGTCGCCGCAAGCCGGCCGGGCGTGGCTGCCCGGTCGCGCAAGCCTGCCACGCACCTACCTGCCCTGCCACGCCCGTGCCAGCGCGGCGGCTTGCAGAATTAAATAGATATCATTATGCTAAGCAGGCGCAATCAGATCCGTCAAGCGGAGGAGGCCCCAGATGGCTACCCAGGATGCAGTGGCCGCGGCACCGGAACTGCCGAGGCCGCCGGTAACCGAGCACCCGGCCCGATCGGTGCCCGGCCTGCTCATACTGGTGCTCGGCATCGCCCTGATAGTGGCCGGGGTGGTGGTTGCCGTGGTGGCAAGTCACCACAGCCACGGCGTCGCCACCGCGCTGACTGTGCTCAGCGTCGTGCTTTTTATCGTCAGCGGCGCCATGCTGGGGGGGCTCACTCCGGTCGTTCCCGGGCAGGCGCGCGTCATCCAGCTGTTCGGCAAGTACCGCGGCACGATCCGCGACCCGGGCCTGCAGTGGGTGAACCCGTTCACCAAGCGCGTCAAGGTCTCCACCAGGATCCGCAACCAGGAATCGGCGCAGGCCAAGGTCAACGACGCGGACGGCAACCCGATCGAGATCGCGGCCGTGGTCGTCTGGCAGGTTCGCGACACCGCCAGCGCCGTCTACTCCGTCGACAACTTCACCCAGTTCGTCACCATCCAGACCGAGACCGCCGTGCGGCACATCGCCTCCAGCTACCCATATGACAACCGGGGCAGCGGCGCGCTGTCGCTGCGCGACAATGCCGAGGAGATCACCCAGAGGCTGTCGGCCGAGATCGCCGCGCGGGTCGCCGCGGCCGGCGTGGACATCATCGAGTCGCGGCTGACCCGGCTGTCGTACGCCCCGGAGATCGCCCAGGCCATGCTGCGCCAGCAGCAGGCCAGCGCCGTCGTCGGCGCCCGGCAGCGGATCGTGGAAGGAGCGGTCGGCATGGTCCAGCTGGCCCTGGCCCGGCTGCAGGACGAGGGCGTCGTCGAGCTCGACGAGGAGCGCAAGGCCACGATGGTCTCCAACCTGCTCGTGGTGCTGTGCAGCGAGCAGGCGACCCAGCCGGTCGTCAACACGGGCTCCCTCTACCAGTGACCGCAGGCACCTTGAGCACAGGCGTACCAGTGACCACAGGCACGGAACCGCAGTGACCGAGCGCAAGAGCATCCTGCTCCGGCTTGATCCCGCGGTCCATGACGCCCTGGCCCGGTGGGCCAGCGACGAGCTGCGCAGCACCAACGCCCAGATCGAGTTCCTGCTCCGCCGTGCCCTTGGCGAGGCAGGGCGGCTGCCCAGCCACGCCGGGCGAATGCGCCCCCGCGGCCGCCCGCCCGCCGCTCCCCGGCCCGAAGCCAGCCGGCCCGAAGCGCCCCGGCCCGAAGCCAGCCAGCCCGAAGCGCCCCGGCCCGAAGCCAGCCAGCCAGCGCACGGTGAATGACGTGCCCGGATGATGCCGCCACGGCATGACCACAGCCAGGCGGCGGACCGCAGGTGAGGGGTTGCTGACTGAGCCGGCCGCCCGGGTCAGCTCGCCGGCTCGGCTCCCGATCGGGGGTCGAGGGCCGAGCGCACAAGGTCGCGGAGTTCCTCGTCCGGGATGCCGGCCGCATCCTCGGGCCGCAGCCGGATGGTGCCCGTGCTCGTCCTGAGCTCGGGGTGGCGGGCGCTGAAGCCCCCATCGTTTCCCTGCTGCCATCCGTAGAGCGACACTCCGTGCTTCCACGCGCCGACGTGGAGGCGGCCCTTACCCACCTTGTAGGTGGGCATCTTGTACGAGAGCACGACGGCGGCGTCCGGGTAAGCAGCGAGGATCAGCCGATGCAGCCGGTCGAACAAGGGCCGGTGCCCGGAGGGGATGGCGTCGATGTAGTCACGCACTGCCTCGTCCACGGACCACTCCCGTCAGCCAGAGCTGCGTTTCAGCCAGAGCTGCCATTCTGCCGCTGGCCTGAGAACCTCTAGACGGTGCTCGGCACGCTGAAATCGGTGTGGGTAAGGGCTGCCGAGGCAGCCCAGAGCCGCTGGGCGAGATCGGCGTTGCGCGCGGCCCGGGACGGCTTGGCGATCTCCGGGTATCCCTTCGTGTGGATCAGCCCGTCCGGCCCGACGTAGGAACCCCCGGGAATGTCCTGGGTGGCCGCGTAGAGGGTTGGAAGGGCGCCGTGCTCTGCGTCCTGGGTGATCGGGCGGACGAACAGCCTGTTGACCGCCCCCTGGAAGCCGCCCACGTGACTGATCAGGTTGGTCTTCGCAACGCCAGGATGCGCGGCGACGGCCCGCACCGCGCTCCCGGCGCTGGTGAGCCGGCGTTGCAGCTCGACGGTGAACAGCAGATTGGCCAGCTTCGACTGGCAGTAGGCACCCAGCGGCCGGTATCCGCGGTTCTCCCAGTTCAGGTCGTCCACCTTGATCGTCCCGATCTTGTGAAGGTCAGAGGAGATCGTGACGACCCGGTCGGTGAGGTGCGGCAGCAGGAGGTTCGTCAGCGCGAAGTGACCGAGATGGTTGGTGCCGATCTGCAGCTCGAACCCGTCGGCGGTACGGCCTTCCGGCACCATCATGATCCCCGCGTTGTTGATCAGGATGTCAAGATCTCCGGTCCAGCCAGCTGCGAACTCGCGGACCGAGGAGAGGTCCGCGAGGTCCAGGTGCCGGACTTCTGCCTGCCCCGTCATCCCGGCGGCGGCCGATTCGCCCTTGGCGATGTCGCGAACGGCGAGTACCACCCTGGCGCCGGCGCGTGTCAGCTCGCCGGCCGCGATAGCGCCGATTCCGCTCGAGGCCCCAGTGACCACGACGGTCCGGCCTGACATGTCAGGCAGTCGTGCGGCAGTCCACCTGTTGTTAGCCACGCTCGGATCTCCTTCGGTACGGATTGCCGTCTGGCCTAAATCGGCCTATGCAGCAATCATGCCCGATCTGGCAGCACGGGTTTGATGTCGTTGCCCGCTGTCTGGAAGATCGGCCAGCCGACCTCGGTCCGCCGGGCTGATTCGTCCGGAGTGTCATGGCGGCCGGACAGGTAGTACTCGCGGATGGGCCCGTCCACCGCCAGTGCGTGCTGGGTCACGTGGGTGGCGAGTGCGCCGTAGGCAAGATCGATGCCGTCGTGCGGGCCGTGGTGGACGATGATCGCCAGCTCGGCAGGCGGTACCTCGATCCCCTCGACGCGGCCGACCGGACGGATCTGCCCGGTGCAGGGGATGAACACGGTGGCCCGGCCGCGCTCGCTGGCGAAGAGGCTGGGGGGAGGAAGAAGTGTGCCCCGGCGTCTTGATCCTGCCCGTGCGGTAGCTGCGAGCCTTCATCGTGTCAGGCCGGACCGCCACCAACGGAAATAGGAGTCACATTATGATCACTACTGAGCTGCCCGCGGTCGTTGCTGAGCACATCGCTGCCGTGAACGCGCTGGATACCGAGGCCGTCGTCGCGACTTTCGCTGATGATGCCTATGTCAACGACGCCCGCCGCGAGTTCGTCGTCATCGTCAACCAGCCCGCAAGCTACTGACCCGCGGCAGGCGTCGGCGCGGCAGGCGCCAGTGCGGCACCAGTGCCCTCGTTGGACAGGGCTAGTCTCGTGCGCACGCAGAAATTCGTCCTGCGGCACCGGGCCGCCGGCCGCTCCCGGGCTGATGCGGCCGGACAGGTCGCGGCACGCTGCATTACATGAACGACACCAGCGGCCGCAAGCCGGAGAGGATCTGACATGAACTACATGCTGATCATGAAGACCGGGCAGTCCGCGATGGTGGCTATCGGCCCGCTGTCCATTGAATACCAGGCCGCGATGCTGCGCGACGAGATAGAGAACAGCTCAGACTGGACCACTGTTGGCATCGCCAGGGTCCTCACCGAGGCGCAGGCACGTGCCCGCATGAACGCAGGCCA
>JBEKFH010000219.1:0-8073 GCA_050013415.1 Streptosporangiaceae bacterium
GGCAGCTACGAGCAGGTCGCCGAGTCGCTGCTCGACTATGTCGCCGTGGGCGCCTCCACGCTGCTGATCCGCGGTTACGACCCGCTGGCAGACGCGCTCGCCTACGCAAACCTCATCCGCATCGTCCATGGCGAGGTCGGCGACGACATCGACGGCTACCGCGCGCGTGCCGCCGCCTGACCTGTGCCTTCCCCAGCGCTTGCTCAATTATCTATTAAACCTATTGACAATATCTGATACTCTCCTGATGTGCGGTACTCAGAGTCTGGTAATCGGTACTCAGAGCCTTCCGACGGCCGCGCGGCCGTCGTCGCGGTGATCGGCGGGGGCGCCAGCGGGACCCTGGCCGCGACCTACCTGCTCGCGGCGGCGGCGGCGGCGCGAATCCCGATGCGGATCGCCCTGATCGACCGGCACGGACGGCACGGGCTGGGCCAGGCATACGCCACGCAGAGCCCGGCCCACCTGCTGAACTCGCCCGCCAGCCGGATGAGCGCGGTCGCCCAGGATCCCGGTCACCTGACGCGCTGGGCGGCAGCGAACGGGATCGAGCACGACGGGTTCCTGCCCCGGGGGGCCTTCGGCCGGTACCTGAGGGAGCTGCTGGCCGACGCCGAGCGCGCTGCCGGGCCGACGGCGACGGTCAGCCGGATTACCTCGGACGTCGTGGCGCTGAACCATGCCGGGCTGCACAGGCCACTGCGCCTGCGGCTGGCCGCCGACGGCCGCATCGACGCCGACATGGCCGTGCTGGCAACCGGTAACCGGCCGCCCGCGCCGCCGTGCCCGTTGCCGGCGTCGCCCCGCTACGTGCCCGATCCCTGGGCGCCTGGTGCGCTGGACGGCGTCGCCGACGGCCGGCCGGTGGTCGTCCTTGGCACCGGCCTGTCCATGCTGGACGTGGCAGTCACGGTGACCGGCGCGAACCCCGCCACCATCGTGCACGCGGTATCGCGGCACGCGCTGCTGCCCCGCCAGCACCGCTATCCGCCGAGTGCCGCCGTCCGGCCGCCCGTCCTCCCTGCGCCCGCCGCGGGGCCGGTCGGCCTGCCTGCGCTGATCAGGGGAGTCCGGGCGGCCGCGGCCCAGTCCGCGGGGGACTGGGAGGCCGTCGTCGACGGCTTGCGGCCGCACGTCCCTGCGCTCTGGCAGCCGCTGTCGCCCGAGGACAAGCGCCTGTTCCTCCGCCATGTCGCGCGCTACTGGGAGGTGCACCGGCACCGCGTGCCGCCCGCGACGGCCCGGCGGATCGAGCGGCTCAGGTCGGCCGGCCGGCTCTCCGTCCGCCCAGGGCGCATCACGGCAGTCAGCGACGGGCCGGCGGGCCTGCGCGTCCGGATCGAGCAGGACGCCCGGGCCGCCGAGCTGGAGGCCGGCTGGCTGATCAACGCCACCGGATCCGCTGCCGACGTCACGACCACCACGGATCCGCTGCTGCGCGCCCTCCTCGACGGCGGGCTGGCCGTGCCAGACCCGCTGCGGCTCGGCATCGAGGCCGATGCCGGCGGCGCCGTGCTGGACGCGTCCGGCATGCCGAGCGACCACGTCTTCACGCTCGGCCCGCCGCTGCGCGGGCAGCTGTACGAGACCACGTCCCTGCCGGAAATCCGCGACCAGGCCGCCGCGCTCGCGGGCCGCCTGGTCGCCCTCGCGGGCAGGTCGATCGCGCTCGCGGGCCGGCCGGCTGTTGCGGGCGGGTCAGCCGTTGGGGGCCGGCTGATCGCCTCAAGCCAGGAGCGGGCGGTGCCCGGGAACGCGGCATAGAGGATGTCCCACCGTGCCGTTGCGCTTTCCCGCAGCATGGCGCGCTGCAAGGCCGCCCGGCCGCACCCGGCCCTGCAGCCCGGCCCCGCCCCCCGGCCCGGCCCCACCCCCGCCCCCCACCCCCGCCCCCCGGCCCCGGCCCCGGCCCCGGCCCCCGGCCCCGGCCCCCGGCCCCGGTTCCCGTCCTGCAGCTCGGTCGTGCCAAAATCTGGTCTGGCCTAAAGTCTATTTATCATATCGACATGATAGGATACATGGTCATGGGAACGATCCTTCATATCGCGGACGGCGGCCGGGCCGGCCAGAGCGGCATGTCGTCGCTGTGGCGTCACGGCCTGCCCGAGCCAGGCGACCGGCCGGTCCGGCGATGACGGCCCTCGACGAGCCCGCTGCCGAGATCACCGCCACGGCGTTCCGGGATGCGATCGGCCACTTCGCCACCGGCGTCACGGTGGTGACCTCGGTGGGCGCCGAGGGGGAGCCGGTCGGCACCACCGCGAGCGCGGTCACCTCGCTGTCGCTGGATCCTCCGCTCGTGCTGGTCTGCTTCGACCGCGAAAGCCTCACGCTGCAGGCGGTCCGCACGCATGGGGCGTTCGTGATCAACGTGCTCGCGGCGCCGCAGCGGCAGCTGTCGGCCAACTTCGCCCGGCGCGGGCTGGCGGCCGCCTGGGACGGCGTGCGGCACCGGCCTGGCCCGACCGGCAGCCCCCGGCTGGACGGGGTGCTGGCCGCGCTGGAATGCACGGTCGAGGAAAGCCTCCCCGGCGGCGATCACGAGATTGTCGTGGGCCGCGTGCACGCGATCGAGACCAGCGGTAAGGACGCTGCCCCGCTGCTGTACTGGCGCGGCGCCTACGGCTCCCTTGGCACGACATGAGCAGCCCGGCGCGAATCGTTACGGTTGTCGGCAATCCCCGTCCCGGCTCGCGCACGCACGGCCTCGCGCGGACGCTGGCCGGCGAGCTCGCGCACGTCCTGCCGGCTGCGACCATCGACTCGGTGGACCTGGCCGCTCTGGGACCAAAGGTCCTCGACCAGGCTGACGCCGAGGCATCGGCCGCCGTCGGGCAGGTGCTCGACGCCGACATCCTGGTGGTCGCCAGCCCCACCTACAAGGCGACGTACTCGGGCCTGCTGAAGGCATTCCTGGACCGGCTCGGCACCGGGAGCCTCGCCGGGAAGACCGCCGTCCCCGTGCTCCTCGGCGGCGCGCCCAACCACCATCTCGCCGTCGATCTGCACTTCACCCCGCTGCTGCTGGAGCTCGGCGCGGCCGTCCCGGCACGCGGCCTGTTCGTGCTCGAGTCGGACGTCGATGACTTCGCCTCGTTCGCGGCGAAGTGGGCCGCGGCGAACGGGCCGGCGCTCGCCCGCTGGTAAGGCGGCCCTGGCCAGCGTGGCGGCGGTGCGCCGGATTTCGCTGGCCGGCGCCCTGGATAGGTTGGTGCCATGCAAACACGTCACCTTGGCTCACTGCCTGTTTCCGCCATCGGCCTCGGCTGCATGGGGATGTCGGAGTTCTACGGAACCGGTGATGAGGGCGAGTCCATCGCCACCATCCACCGGGCCATCGAGCTCGGCTGCACGTTCCTCGACACCGCCGACATGTACGGCCCGTTCACCAATGAGCGGCTGGTCGGCAAAGCCATCGCGGGCCGCAGGGACGACGTGGTGCTGGCCACCAAGTTCGGGAACGAGCGCCGCGAGGACGGCTCGTGGGTCCGCATCAACGGCCGTCCTGATTACGTGATCTCGGCGTGCGATGCGTCGCTGGCCCGGCTCGGCGTCGACCACATCGACCTGTACTACCAGCATCGCGTCGACACGACGGTGCCCATCGAGGACACGGTGGGCGCGATGGCGTCGCTGGTCCAGGCTGGCAAGGTCGGGCACCTGGGACTGTCCGAGGCGTCGGCCGAAACCATCCGGCGCGCCCACGCGGTGCACCCGATCACGGCCTTGCAGACCGAGTACAGCCTGTTCACCCGGGACGTCGAGGCCGAGGTACTGCCGGCCGTCCGGGAGCTGGGCATCGGGTTCGTCGCCTACAGCCCGCTGGGGCGGGGCTTTCTCACCGGCGCGTACAAGCGCCCGTCCGACCTGCCCGACGGCGACTCGCGCGCCGACCGGTTCCCGCGCTTCGCCGGGGAGAACTTCGACCGGAACCTGGCGCTGGTCCGCTCGGTCGAGCAGCTGGCCGCGTCCAGGGATTGCACCCCCGGCCAGCTGGCGCTGGCCTGGGTGCTGTCCCGCGGCGACGACGTGGTGCCGATCCCCGGCACCAAGCGCCGCACCTACCTGGAGGAGAACGTCGCAGCCGCGGACATCGAGCTGACCAGCGAGGACCTCGCCTGGCTGGACGTGCACGTGGGCCGGCCGGCCGGCGACCGTTACGCCGACATGGGAACGGTCAACAGGTAGGCCGTGACAAGGGCAGGAGCATCTGGCCAGAAGAGAAATTGCCGGCAGTTGCGGTCTTCGGTCCAGCGCCATGATCGGGACAGCTGCCCCGGTCATCCACGGAAGATGAACTCGTTCAGGATCTCCCGTCCATAGAGTTGCCGCCGGTCGACTTCGGTGAGCCGGGCAGCACGGGCAGCTTCGTCCCACTGAGTGCGGATGATCTCGATCTGCTGGTCGATGATCGCCTGGGCTTGCGCGGTGTTGAGCAGGTATGTCTCGCAGGCCGTGAGGCAGGTGATGATCTGGCTCGTGCGCTGTCCGTCGCGGCCGATGGCCATCGCCTGATTGGCTTGGGGCACGGATCTGGGCTGCGGGCATATGTCGTACGCCGGGCTGAGCGTGAGGCTGTCGTCGGCATTGACGTACGCGGCGTGATTGCGCGGGTGATCGTCGGTGTTGCCGACCAGGATGTTGAACACGATGCGAGAGAACAGTTCTCGCAGCGTGGCTGCCGGGCTGGTGAACGACTGCCGGACGTGGTCAGCCAGATCGGCGTAGCTGCCGTACCGCGCTCCGGTGAATTCGTCGAGGCCAAGGATCGTCAGCGCCGACACCAGATGGCGCCGCTGGCCACCTCCGGGCCGGTCGAACCTTTCCACCAGGAGCACGTCCTTGCCGGCAACCTCCGTTACCTGGGCAGGGGCGACGTTCAGCCCGACGCGACGAGCCAGGTCCATCGCGACTCCCTCGGCCTTCACGACCGGCCGGATGTCGGTAGTGGACGAGAACTTCGCGATCAGGCCCCGGCCCTTGTCGGTCAGCAGCACCTTCGGCCGGGCCCCGCCGATAGACGTGCCCCTGGTGAGTGCTTCGGCGAGCGCAGGTGGCAGCAGGCGGCCATTCTCGAGGTCGGCGGCGGCGCCCATCAGTTGCTCGAGGGTTGCTGACGACATGGGCCGCGATACGTACTCTGCCGGGCTGTCCTGGAAGTCCAGCGCCCCGATTCGGTCGGTTCCTGACTCCAGGAGATATGTCATCAGGCTCAGCTCGCTGACATCGCTGGCGCTGGTCAGATTCCCGAGATGGCGGGCCAGGATCACTCGCTGTCCCCAGGCATCCGGAGCGGAATCACGCAAGCAGCCGGCGATCGTAAGATCGCCGGCCGGCCGCAGTGGCCCCGTCACAAGCGGCAACTCCGGCTCGTACAAGGACATGGCGTCCCGGCGCTGCCGGTAGGAGCGCGCGTACGTGAAGGTGTGCATCGGCCCGTCGGCGTCGATCCGGCCGGCTACCACGGGCTCGCTTGCGCCGGGCAGCCAGGTCCACACGAATGCCTGTCGCGGGTCAGAACTCGTCATCGCTGGCCACGTGTCGCGGATAGACGTGCGCGGGCAGCAGCGCAAGGCGCTCGCGTTCACGGGCAGCGAGGCCCGGCAACTGGCCAGGCGGAACCCCGAAGAGATGCACGCCGACCAGCGTCGCGAGCTCGAACATAACGCCGACGGCCACCGTCGGCACGCCACGCTCCGCGTTGCGCACCGTGGCCTTGGACACGCCGGCACGCTCACAGAGGTCAGCCTGGGTCCACCGGCGCAATCGGCGCCCCTCAGCGATCCGCAGCCCGAGCACACGGGCAGCGTCCAGGGTCTGCCGGGAGAACGCATGCGCGCGTCGCACGGAAACCCGCCTTCGTTGATAGTGGTGTAACGATTATATCCTGAGATAAGCTTGCTGTAACATCCTCAGTTCCACGATGATGACGAAGATGGGCACGATGTCGGCCGCCCCTGAGCCAGCTTGTGTATGGCATGTATGGTAGATTACCGACATGGTGAAGACGACGGTCTACCTGCCGGACGCTGACATGCAGGCGCTCAAAGCCGCTGCGCGGCGGCGGCATCAGCCAGAGGCCGAACTGATCCGCGAGGGCATCCGCTGGGTGCTGGCCGAGGAGGCCAGCCCGATCCTGCCCGATTTCGGGATTCTGGACGCCGACCCGGTCACTGCCGCTGACATCGACGCCGCGCTGGCCGCAGGTCTGGGGAGCGCCGGGATCGAGCGATGATCATCGCCGACACCAGCGGACTGTACGCCATCTTCAACCGCCGCCAGCCCGAGCATGAAGCCGCACGGACTGCTGTTGAGCGTGACGGCGGGCCGCTGCTGGTTTCCCCGCTTGTCCTGGCCGAGCTGGACTATTTCATCTTGTCCAGGCTCGGCGCGCGGGCCGAGCAGAAGGTGCTGGCCGAGCTGAGATCGCCGGCGTACCGGCTGACTTCGTTCACCGACGATGACTTCACGCTGGCGTCCGGGATTGCGATCAAATACGGCGACATGCAACTGGGGCTGACTGATGCGTCGATCGTGGTACAGGCGGCCCGGCACAAGACAACCAGGATCTTGTCCCTGGACCACAAGCATTTCGCCGCGGTACGGCCGCTCAACGGCGACGCCAGCTTCACCCTGCTGCCCCGCGATGATCAAGCCTGACGACGGCACCTCCAGGCGAACCAGCGGGCAATACGGGTAATAACGCGGCGCCTGCATGGGCACGGTCAACAGGCAGATCCTCACCCCCCGCGCGCGGGGGGAGCGTAGTCCAGCGCGTCCCGCAGCACGGAGAGCAGCCCGTCCTGGTCGATCGGGCGGGGATTGTTCAGCGTCAGCCGGGTAATCCCGGCGGCCGCCGCCGCTATGCCGCCGAGCTGCGCGTCGTCGACGCCGATGGACCGCAGGTTCGGGGTGATGCCCACCGCCAGCGCCAGGTCGCCGATCATCCCCGGCAGCGCCGCCGCAGCCTCGGCGCCGGACGCGGCCGCCGAGCCCATGGCCGCGGCCAGCTCGGCCGCCTCGGCCTGCCGGACACCGAGATTGGACTGCACCACCGCGGGCAGCAGCGTCGCGTTGCCGTGACCGTGCGCGGTCTTGGTCAGCGCTCCGAGCGGATACTGCAGCGCGTGCACCACCCCGGTTCCGGCCGACGCGAAGGCCATGCCGGCCAGCAGGCTGCCGAGCGCCATGCCGCTGCGTGCCGTCAGGTCGGAGCCGTCCTGGTAGGCCGCGACCAGGTGCCGGCTGATCAGCGACACCGCCCGCAGCGCGAGGGAATCGCTGAGCGGGTTCTTGCCGCAGAAGGCGTGATCGTGATAACCCTGCACGGCCTTGTCGGCGTAGCTGATGGCCATGAACGCCTCGATCGCGTGCGACAGCGCGTCCATCCCGGAATGCGCGGTCACGGCTTGCGGGCAGCTGACCGCCAGTTCCGGATCCACCAGGACGGCGCGGGGCAGGAACGCGGGGCTGGCCAGCCCGACCTTAAGCTGGCGCTCCTCGTCGGTGAGGACCGCCACCGGCGTCACTTCCGACCCTGACCCGGCCGTCGTCGGGACGGCCACCACCGGCAGCGCGGCGCGGGGCGCCCCGTCGGCCAGCCAGGCCCGCACCGGCGTGTCCGCGACCAGCCGGGCGGCGACGAGCTTCGCCAGGTCGAGGTTGCTGCCGCCGCCGATGCCGACCACCAGCGAGGGCGCGAAGCCGCGCACCTGGCCGGCGCAGCGCTCGACGGCCTCGGAGCCGATCTCGGCCTGGCCGCCGTCGAACACCAGAACGTCGATCCCCGGCCGCTCGCTCAGCAGGTCGGCGATCGGCGTGACGGCACCGGAGCCGACCAGGTTGCGATCCGTGCAGATGAGCACACGCCGGCCGAGGTCACCGGCGACGTCGGGCAGGAACCTGCTCACCCCGGCGCCGAAGGAGATCCGGCCCGCCGTGGAGAAGCTCCACCAGGCAGGGTCCCGTGGCTCACCTGGCATCGGATTCACCGGGCATCAAAGATGGCCGGGGATGACAGAGTTCTCATGGCGAAACCTCCTGCACGATGGGATCGAGCTCGGTCCAGAGCTC
>JBEKFH010000220.1:0-8052 GCA_050013415.1 Streptosporangiaceae bacterium
CGGCGAGATCGTCATCCGGGGGCACAACGTCATGAAGGGGTACTGGGGCAAGCCCGAGGCCACGGCCGAGGCGATCCCGGACGGCTGGTTCCGCACCGGAGACCTTGCCACGGTGGACGACGACGGCTACTTCACCATCGTGGGACGCAAGAAGGACCTGATCATCCGCGGCGGCTACAACGTGTACCCGCGCGAGATAGAAGAGGTCCTGCACGAGCACCCGGCGGTCGCCGAGGTGGCCGTGGTCGGCATCCCGCACGCCGAGCTCGGCGAGGAGATCGGCGCCGCGGTGCAGCTCAAGCCCGATGCGTCCGCCACCCCGGCCGAGCTGCGCGCGTTCGCCCGGGAGCGGGTCGCGGCGTACAAGTACCCGCGGCACGTCTGGCTGGTGCGCGAGCTGCCGAAAGGCCCCACCGGCAAGATCCTGCACCGCGAGGTGGCGCTGCCGCCGGAGCTACTGCCATGACATCGAACGCTGCCACCGGGGCTGATGAGCCGCCAGAGCCCGACGCTGCCGATACTGCCGCTGCCGACGCCGCGGGGGCGCTGGACCTGCTGCTGGCCGACGCGGCGCTCGGCGCGCTGCGCAGGTTGCGGCCGGACGCCGCCGCGCTGCGGCTCGCGCTGCGGCTGGCCCGCCGCCCGCGCGCGGTGGCCGGCCGGGCCGGGTCGCTGGCCGCGGAACTCGGGAAGATCGCCGTGGGCGGCTCGGACATCGCCGCCGCCCCGCGCGATCGCCGGTTCGCCGACCCGGCGTGGCGCGGCAACCCGCTGCTGCGCCGCGCGGTCCAGGCGTACCTGGCCGCCGGGCAGGCGGCGAGCGGGCTGCTCGCCGACGCCGAGCTTGACTGGCGGGACGACGAACGGCTGAAATTCCTGCTGGTCAACCTGATCGCCGCCGCTGCCCCGAGCAACAACCCGCTGCTCAGCCCGGTCGCCTGGAAGGCGCTGATCGACACCGGCGGCCTGTCCGCCGTCCGCGGCGCCCGCGCCCTGGTGTCGGACCTGTCCACTTCCCCGCGCGTCCCGGCGATGGTGCCGCCGGACGCGTTCGAGGTCGGCAAGGATCTCGCGGTGACGCCCGGCGCCGTGGTGGCCCGCTCCGAGGTCTGCGAGGTGATCCAGTACGAGCCGGTCACCGAGCGGGTGCACAAGTTCCCGCTGCTGATCGTCCCGCCGACGATCAACAAGTTCTACATCACCGACCTGGCGCCCGGCCGCAGCATGATCGAGTACCTGGTCAGCCAGGGCCACCAGGTATTCGCGATCTCGTGGCGCAACCCGGACGAGCGGCACCGGGACTGGGATCTCGACACTTACGGCGGCGCGGTGGCGGAGGCGCTGGCCACCGCGCGGAGCATCACCGGGGCGCCCAGGGTCAGCATCTGCGCGCTGTGCTCCGGCGGCCTCATCTCCTCGATGGTCGCCGCGCACCTGACCGCGGCGGGGCAGTCCGGCCAGCTGGCCAGCCTGTGCCTGGGAGTGACGGTGCTCGACCAGGCCCGCGCGGGCACGGCGGCGGCGATGATCGACGAGCGCACCGCCGGGCTGGCGATCCTCGCCTCCCGGCGCCGCGGCTACCTGGACGGGCGGGCGCTCGCCGAGGTGTTCGCCTGGCTCCGGCCCGACGACCTGATCTGGAACTACTGGGTCAGCAGCTACCTGGAGGGCAAGGCCCCGGCTCCGTTTGACATCCTGTACTGGAACGCCGACACCACCCGGATGCCTGCGGCGCTGCATCGCGATTTCATCGAGCTTGGCCTCGCCAACGCGCTGACCAGGCCAGGGGAGGCCACCATGCTCGGCTCGCCGGTCGACCTGTCCAAGGTCGACGTCGACAGCTACGTGGTGGCGGGCATTGCCGATCACCTGTGCCCCTGGCAGTCGTGCTACCGCAGCACCCAGCTGCTCGGCGGCACCATCCGGTTCGTGCTGTCGACCAGCGGGCACATCGCCTCGATGGTCAACCCGCCGTCCAACCCGAAGGCCACCTTCCGCACCGCGCCGTCCAACCCGGCCGATCCGGCCGAGTGGCTGGCCAGCGCCGTGACGGAGCGCGGCAGCTGGTGGCCGGACTACGCGACCTGGCTGGCGGAGCGCAGCGGCGGCCTGAGGCGCCGCCCGGCCGCGCTGGGCAGCAAGCGGTTCCGGCCGGCCACCCGGGCCCCCGGCAGCTACGTGCTCGACAAGTGAGCGGCAAGCAGGCGTCGCCGCGCCAGCAGGAGAGCGTGCGCGACGTCACCGTCGACGGCCAGCGGCTGCGGGTCGCCGAGCGCCGCGGCCAGCCCGGCCGGCTCCCGCTGCTGGTGATCAACGGCATCGGCGCGCGGCTGGAGCTGCTGCAGCCGTTCGTGGACGCGCTCGATCCCGCGCTTGGGGTGATCCGCTTCGACGTCCCCGGGATCGGCGGCTCGCCCGCGCCGCCCGGTCCGTACCGCTTCAGCGGGCTGTGCAGGATGATCGCCGGGATGCTGGCCGCGCTCGGGCACGACTCGGCCGATGTGCTCGGCATCTCCTGGGGCGGCGGGGTTGCCCAGCACTTCGCTGCCTTCCAGCGGGCGCGCTGCCGCCGCCTGGTGCTGGTCAGCACGGCAACCGGCGCGATCATGGTACCGGCCCGCCCGAGCGTGCTGCTGCAGCTGACCACGCCGCGCCGGTTTCTGGATCCCGGCTACCTCGAGCGGATTGCGCCCGGCCTTTACGGCGGATCCGCGCGGACCGACCCGGCGCGGGTGAGCGAGGCGATGCACGCGTTCAGCCACGTCGGTGCCGACCGCGGCTATTTCTACCAGCTCACCGCCGGGCTCGGCTGGACGAGCCTGCCGTTCCTGCCGCTGCTCCGGCAGCCGACGCTCATCCTGTCCGGCGACGACGACCCGATCATCCCGCTCGCGAACGGGTACCTGATGCGTCGGCTCATCCCGCACTCGCGGCTGCACGTCTACCACGGCGGCCATCTCGGCCTGGTCACCGAGGCCGCGCAGCTCGCTCCCGTGGTGGCGGGCTTCCTGGCGGCCGCCGGCGGCGACTTAGCCGCCCCGCTGCGGATGGCGGCCTAGCCGCCTCGCCGTCCGGGGGCGCACGGGAGGCTCAGGGCGCCGGCATGCTGGCGCGGACCGGGCGGCCGCCGCTGCTGCCGGAGATCGTCGCGACCGGGTGGCGGGTGTAGTCGCTGTAGCCCAGCCGGATCCTGGCGGAACGCCCGCGGGAGCCGGTGATTGTCAGCCAGGCGGTCATCCGGCCGGTGACCTGGTTCCACCGGGCGCGGCCGCTGACCGCGGTGTCGGCCGTCCACCGCACCCCGCGGAAGGTGATCCTGGTGGCGCTGGCCGGCCCGGCATAGGCGTAGCTGCCGCCGCGCAGGCCCCAGCCCCGGACGCCGTCGCCGTAGTACCAGCGCCACTCGGCGTCGCCGGTCGCCTCGGCCCCGACCGCTGCGAGCTGCCGGGCCGCCCGCCCCGCGCGGTTGCCGGCCGCTGCGGCGGCCGGCGTCATCCCGGCCAGCCATCGCGGGAAGCTGCCGACCACCCGGATCTCGGGAGTCCTCCTCGCGCATGAGGCGTTCAGCTCCCGCAGCCGCTGCGGCGCGGCGATGAACGCCCGCACCAGGCCCTCGGCGCAGCCGAACGTGTCGTCAAGCGCGTTGATGTGGGTGTCGTTGCGGATCAGTATCCAGCGCGCCGACGGGCCCATGTCGCGGGCCGTCTGCCGGCCCTCGGGCGGCGTGGTGAGCGAGTCCAGGTCACCGGACAGCACGAGCACCGGCAGCGTTCTGGGCGCGTACGGGGGCGGGGTGGTGATCGGTGGGTCGGGATGGGCGGGGGCCGGCCAGTCGAGGCAGGCGTCGAACTCCTCGTCCGGCTCGGTGATCCATTCGCTGACCGTGAACGGGGCGAAGATGTCCTTCGGCAGCGCGGCGGCAGCCGCGTGGTACTGCGCCTCGCGCTCGGCGAGGCCGGCCTGGTAGCTGAACGGCTGCGGGTAGTCCAGGCAGGTGGTGGCCTGGTAGAGGCCGTCGTTGAACTCGCTGACCGGGCCGGAGTTGCCGGTGTAGAGGTCGGTCGCCGCCAGCCGGAGCAGCGGAACGGCGTCGTGATGCTCCAGCAGCGCGCGGGCCGCCGGGTCAAGCTCGCGGTAGACGATGTTGTCCGTTCCCGCGTTGTTGACCAGTTCGATCAGCTCGTCGACGCCGACCCGCTGGGTGATCACCTGGCCGTAGGCGTTCCGCGTCCGGCCGGTGACTGGGTGAGCGCGCAGGTAGCCGGCCAGCCGGACGATCCTCGCCCAGGACGAGCCCGGGGCGGCCGCGTGACAGGCGACGGCGCGCAGGCAGGCGAGGCGGAAAGCCCGCCGCGCCGTGATGATCGTCTCCGGGTACCACGGATCGGTCTCGCTGACCGGGTACGCAGCGTCCAGCGTCACCGACCGCAGCATGCTGGCGTACCGCGCGGTGAACACCTGGCCGAAGAAGGTGCCGTAGGAGTCGCCGTACAGGTCCACCCTGCCGGTGCCCAGCCTGCGCAGCAGCAGGGCGACGTCCCTGGCGGCGTTCGCTGTCGTGTACAGGTCGCTGGCCTGCACATACCCGCCGCCGGGGAGCTTGCGGGTGTGGTTCAGCTGCCGGCCGCACTGCCCCGTATCGGCCGCGTACGCGGCGGTGCTGTCGGCCACCGTCCAGTCCTGCAGGGCCCGGCACACGAACGCGGACGAGTTACCGGTGCCCCGCAGGTTGACCAGCAGCAGGTTGCGGGTGGCGAGCAGCGGCAGGAAGGTGGCGCGGTACTCGCCGGCGTAGTCGGTCGTGGCGTAACCGGGGCCGCCCTGGACGGCGAGGATCGTCCCGGTCGCCCGGCCCGAGGTCGCCGGGTACCACTGGAAGCCCAGCCTGATCGTGCCCGCCGCGGGATCGCGGTAGTCGTAGGGCACGCTGATCCTGGCGCACCAGGCCAGCCGCGAGGCCCGGCAGGGCGGAATGGTCACCGAGCCGACCCGGATCGGCTGCCGCCCGGCCGCAGCATTCGCGGCAGCGGCAGCGGCGCTGGCGGCTGGCGCCGGGCTCGCCAGCGCCCGGGCCGCGCCGGTGACCGAGACGGCGAGCAGGGCCGCTGCGGCCCCGGCTATTGCCCTCGTGCGGAACGGACGTGCCCTCGTGCGGAACGGAAGCGCTGGAACGGGCATAGCGCACCATAGCGGGCTCCGGCGGCGGGGTGTCAAGACCGCGAGCCGACGGTGCCGGGCGCGCCGGTGCTGGGTCTGCCGGTGACGCCCATCGCGTCCAGGACGAACGCCTGCACCTCGGCCTCATAGCCCAGCCGGGCGAGCCGCCCGGACGGCCCGGTGTGCGCGCCCGCGCCGAGCTCGACCCGGAAAAGCACCCGCGAGCCCTCGGTGTCGGTCTCCCGCAGCCGCGCCACCCACTTGGCCGGCTCGTGCACCAGCACCCGGGGATCGTTCACCGCCCCGGTGACCAGCAGGTCCGGGCGCCGCCCCGGCGGCGGGTTCTCCAGCGGCGAGTACGAGAGCAGGCAGGCGAAATCGCCAGGATCACGCGGGTCGCCCCACTCGTCCCATTCGCTGACGGTCAGCGGTATGCCGGGATCGAGCATGGTATGAACGCAGTCGACGAACGGCACCTCGGCCACCACCGCCCGCCACCGGCCGGGTGCCCGTGAGTAGACCGCCCCCTGCAGCAGCCCGCCGGCGGACAGCCCCCTGGAGCAGATCCGGCTGGAGTCCACCAGGGCGGCCGAGCCCGCCGCGTCGCCGGCCGCCGCGTCGCCGGCCGCCGCGTCGCGAGCCGCCGCGTCGCCGGCCAGCCAGTCGGCGACGGCGATGAAGTCGCCGAACGTGTTCGGCTTGGCGCGCAGCCTGCCCTGCATCCACCAGTTCCTGCCGCATTCGCCGCCGCCGCGCACGTGCGCGATCGCGTACACCACGCCGCGGTCCAGCAGCGAGGGCAGGCTGACGTCAAATTCCGGGAACTCGCACGATTCGTAGGCGCCGTAACCGTAGAGCAGGCACGGGGCGCTGCCGTCCAGCGGGGTGCCGGCCCGCCGCGCGAGCGTGACCGGGATCTCCACGCCGTCGGTGGCGGTCGCGCGCAGCCGCCAGGTCCGGTAGCGGGACGGCTCGTAGCCGGGGACGCCGCTGCGCGTGAGTTCCCGCCGCCCCCCGGTGGCCAGGTCGAGCTCGGACCACACCGGGGGCTCGGTCAGCGACTCCTCGGCGATGATCACCGTTCCGGCGTCGTACGCTTCGGCGTGCTCCACCCGGATGCTGCCGGCCGGCATCGCCGCGGGCACCTCGCGGACGCTGCCGCCCGCCAGGCCGGTGATCGCCAGCAGCGGGGCGCCGCCCCGCCGCAGGGTCAGCAGCAGGTGCCCGGCGAACACGTCGCAGCAGGCCAGCCTGGTGTCGGCGCGGGCGGGGCTGACGGCGGCGCACGGCACCTCGGTCCAGTTCCGGCGTCCTGGCGCGGACAGCGGGGCCCGCATCAGCCGGTACTCGGCGGCGCCGTCGTTGGTGACGATGTACAGCTCGCCGGGCCCGCCGCCCGGGCCCGCACCGCCCGGGCCCGCGGCGTCCTGGGTGGCGGCGTCCTGGGTTGCGCCGTCCTGGGTGGCGGCGGCGTGGTCGACCGTGTACTCAATGCCGGGCCTGCGCGGGGCGACGCACACCGGCGGGGCCTCCGGGTCGGCCGCCGGGATCACGTGCACTTCGGTGGTGTCCCGCGACGCCGCGGTGATCACCACCAGGCCGCCGCTGCGGGAGGCGTGCAGGGTGAGCTCGAACCGGGCGTCGGGCTCCGCCAGGACCAGCACGTCGGCGCCAGCGCTGGTCCCGATCCGGTGCCGCCACACCTGGTGCTGCCGGTTCAGCTCGTCCGGCACCAGGTAGAAAAGCTGCCGGGAGTCCGCGCTCCAGGCGATTCCCGGACTGGTCCGCTCGATAATCTCGGGCAGGTCCGCCCCGGTGGCCAGGTCCCTGATCCGCAGGGCATAAATCTCGGCCCCGGTCGTGTCCGCCGACCAGGCGAGCAGCGCCTGGTCCGGGCTCGGCTCGAACGCGCCGACGTCCACGTAGCCGGTTCCGGCGGCCAGGACGTTCTCGTCCAGCAGCAGTTCCTCCGCGGTCCCGGCCTGGTCGGCGGTTCCGGCCTCCGCGGTCCCGGCCTGCTCGGTCCCGCTCAGTTCGGTTGTCCCGGCATGGTCCGCGGCCTCGGCCTGCTCCGCAGGTCTGGCCTGTGCCGCGGTCCCGGTGGAGCGCGACCGCAGGAACTGGCGGTTCTGCTGTCCCGCGGGGATCCTCGTCCAGTAGGCGAACCCGCCGACTCGCCATCGCACCGAGTCCTCGGCCTGGCCTGGGATCCGTCCGGCCGCCTCGCGGTACAGCTCGCCGGTGAGCCTGGCCAGGCGGCTGCTGTGCGCGTCGTAGTAGGCGCGCTCGGCGGCCAGGTACCCGGCCAGGGCGGGCTCGGCGGGATCCCGCATCCAGCCGTAGTTGTCGGCGATGGTCACGCCGTGCAGGGTCAGCTGGGACGGGACGCGCGGCGCCCTGGGCGGCGGCGGCAGCTCATCGGCTGGCGGCATGGGCGGCCGGCGGCCGGCCGGCGGCGGTTCATCGGCCGGCCGCATCTGCGGCGTGGTGCCGGCTGGCGTCATGGGACGCTCATGCCAGGTGGCAGGCGGCCAGGTGGCCGGCGGCGGGCGCGCCGGCGGGCAGCCGCAGCAGCGGGTCCTCGGTCCGGCAGCGTTCCACGGCCACCGGGCACCGGGGGTGGAACCGGCAGCCCGCGGGGATGTCGGCCGGGTCCGGCGTCTCGCCGGTGAGGATCTGGGGGACCGACCGGTCCCTCGGGTCGCGCTTGGGCACCACCGACAGCAGCGCCCTGGTGTACGGGTGCTGGGGGTTGCCCACCACCTCGCTGGCAGCCGCGTACTCGACGATCCGGCCCAGGTACATCACGGCGATCCGGTCGGCGAAGTGCGCGGCGGTGGACAGGTCATGGGTGATCATGAGGATCCCCATGTCCGCGTCCCTGCGCAGCCCGTC
>JBEKFH010000221.1:0-8031 GCA_050013415.1 Streptosporangiaceae bacterium
ACTGGTTGGCTTCCTGGGCGGCAAAGTCGTTCGCGGCCGGCTCCGGGGAGAGCGGGGTGAACCAGCCGGGCGTGTCATCCAGGGCGGAGGCGAGCGCCAGCCGGGCACGGCCCTGCGGGGTCGCCTGCGCGGCCGCGGCCGCGGCCTCGGCGCCGTCCAGGTTCGCGGTCGGGTCGGTGGGCGGGATCGTGATGTTGACCACCTGCACGGACGGGTCGATCAGTTGCTGGAACGCGAACTCCGAGTCCAGCGCGGTGTTCCAGGTGGCGACGCCGCCGGAGAGCACCCCGCACATGGGCAGCGCGCCGGCGAACCGGCCCGGGTAGTCCTGGATCAGGCCCGCCGTGATGATGCCGCCGAGCGAGTGACCCCAGGCAATCGTCTGCCGGGGGCGGCCGACGCGGCGATCGAACGCGTTGAGAGTGGCGATCTGGTCGGGCAGCGCCTGCTGGATGGCCCAGCCGGTGGACGCGTAGGAGGAGCCCGCCAGCGCGAAGCCCTGGGCGAGCAGGGCGGCGCCGGTGATCGGATCGCCGACGTCGGTGGCCGGGTTCGGCGTCCCGGGCACGACATACCCGTGGCTGTAGAGGAACAGCGTGCCGTTCCAGCTCGGCGGCACCTGGATCAGGTACGTCGCGCCGTCACTCAGGGTCCCGGTCAGCTTCTCGACGCCGCCCGCGGTCACCGTCTCACGGGAAGCCGCCTGGGCCCTGTGGACAGCAGCCAGGGCCGGCCCGGCCGGCCCGGCGAGTCCCAGTGCCACCAGCGCTCCGGCGGCAGCCAAGCAGGTACGTCTCCTGATCCCGGACACGACACGCTCCTTCACCCCTGGCGAGAGTCCTGTGCTGGACTGTAACCCGAAGCGCGGCGCGTGGGAACAGCAGCTATCGGTCGCGGATGTAGACCGGAGTGCCGGGGACCTTCACCAGGTCGTGGAAGAACAGCGCGACGTCCATCGGGATCCGCACGCAGCCGTGCGAGACAGGCGTGCGCGGCACGATGGTGTCCCCGTGAATGGCGTAGGCCGTCCCGATGAAGAACACCGGGTTGTACATCTCGCCGAGCGGCACCGTCAGCCAGCCCGGGAAGAACGACAGAGTGTCGAAGTCGCCGGTCGGGGTTATCGCAGGACCGCAGGTTCCGCCGCCGTCCGGGCAGGGGTAGTAGTAGCCGCCGCCAGTCGACACGTGACTGATCATCCTGACCTTGCCGTGCCGGAACAGGACGAGGTACTCGTGCTTGAGGCTCACCTCGATCATGTTCCGGCGGGGATGGCTGATCAGCATCCTCGGCGCGCGAGGGCTGGCGAGCCGGCCCTCCATGGTGGCGCCGATGTCGTCGGGGTCCTTGCGGGTCCGCAGCCCCTGCACTTCCTTGAAGGCCCACACGGCCTCCTCCGTGTCAGGACCGAACACGCCGTCGATCTTGCCCGGGTAGTACTTCAGCGCCCGCAGCCGGCGCTGAACCTTCTCGACGTCGGCGCCGTGCATGCCGGGCGTGAGCTTCTTCTTGACCGGCACCCAGGCCGGGACGTCCGCAGCGGCCCGTGCCGCCGCCCTGGCTGACGCCGCCGCCCTGGCCGGAGCCGCCGCAGCTCCGGCTGCCGCCGTCCCTGCCACTGCCGCCGTGCCCGCCGATGCCGCCGCGCCCTGGCCGAGCAGCGACGCACCAACCGCCGTCACCACGCCAAGGCCGGACAGCCACCGCCATGTTTGCCTCATGCCTGCTCCTCGGCCTGCCTGGCCTGCCGGGCGAGCGGACGAATCACCGCTCACCGCCCGAACAGGCTGTCAATGGGAAGGTGCCGCCTTCTAGACGTTTTACCCACCTCTCCGGTTGCGCTACCGGGAGCATCCCGTGCGCGGGCCGACCCCCGGGCCGTGCGCGTTCCGGTTGGCCGCGATCCCGGTGTAGCCGATGGCACGCCAGGGAAAGACGTGGAAAGCTCTGGGCAAAGATAACCAGAATGGAGGGAAAATGTCTGAGGCAACTGGCTCATCGGCAGTGGGGACTGGTTTGTCATCAGTGGCGAGCATCGTGGTACTCATGCTGGAGAACCGATCGTTCGACCACATGCTGGGCTTTCTCTACACGGATCAGGGCAACGTCTCACCCGCGCCCGCCAGCCAGCCCTATGCGGGCCTGACCGGCACCGAGTCCAACCCGGATCCGGCGACCGGCCAGCCGGTCACCGTCTTCAGGATCGAGCCCACTACCCCGAACGCCTACTTCATGCCCGGCGCGGACCCGGGCGAGGGCTACATGGCCGCCAACGACCAGCTGTTCGGCAGCACGGCCGCCCCGGCCAGCTCATCGGCCGTTCCGCCGCTGAATGGTTTCATCAAGAACTTCGCCTACACGCTCGGCTGGGAGGCGCACAGCTGGGGCGAGACGATCGTCTCAGGCACGACCGCGGATGACATCATGGGCTGCTTCACCCCGGACGCGCTTCCCGTGCTGTCCGCGCTGGCCACCGGTTACGCGGTGTGCGACCAGTGGTTCGCGTCGGTTCCCACCGAGACCCTGCCGAACCGCGCGTTCGCCTGCTCGGCGACCAGCCAGGGGCACATGGACGACAAGACGAGGACGTTCACCTCGCCCAGCATCTTCGGCCTGCTGAGCAAGAACCAGATCAGCTGGGCGATCTATGGCTACGACACCGAGCCGCTCACCAAGTCGACCTTTACCGACATCAGCGGGGCCCCGGCCAGCAACTTCGGGAAGTTCACCGACTTCCAGGCCGCCGCGGCGGCCGGCACCCTGCCAGCATTCAGCTTCCTTGAGCCCAGCTGGGGCTCCTCCGGCAACAGCCAGCACCCGAACTACAACGTGGCGCTCGGCGAGCAGCTCATCCATGACGTCTACGAGGCGGTGCGCAGCGGGCCCGGCTGGCCGCAGACCCTGCTGGTGATCACCTACGACGAGCACGGCGGCTGCTTTGACCACGTTGCGCCGCCGGCCGGGGCCACGCCGCCCGACGACACGGCGGGTGAATTCGGCTTCGACTTCACCAGGTTCGGCGTGCGGGTGCCGACCGTGCTGGTCTCGCCGCTGATCGCGCCGGGCACCGTGTACCGTGCGCCCGCCGGCGGGCCGCCGCTTGACCACACGTCGGTACTCAAGACGGTGGAGCAGCGCTGGGGACTTCCGGCGCTCACCGCCAGGGACGCCGCCGCGCCCAGCGTCGCGAGCGTGCTCACGCTCACCACGCCGCGCACCGATGACGTGCTCGCGGCGGTGACGGTGCCCACCGCCACGGGGGCCAGCCCGTCAGCCACGCTCCCCTCGCACCTGCAGGAGGTCCAGGCTGACCTGATCTCCCGGCAGTACCCGGCAGGACAGCATCCCGCCGCCGACGCACTCGCCACCGAGCGCACCGGTGCCGCCTACGACAGCTACATTCATGCGTACGCCAAGCCGACCCGGAGCTGAATCTCCCTGGCCCGGGGCCGTTCGGAACCTCCCGCTCCCCGGGGCCGTCCTGAATCTCCCGGCCCCGGGGCCGTTCTGAACCCCCGGGCCCCTGGGCTCCCGGGAGTACGGGTCGCGAGGAGCATCGGCGGTGACCCGGATCGCGGTCCGAGAGAGGAGGCAACCGTGAAGAAGGGCCTGCTCGTCGGCGTCGGAGCGCTGATCACGCTGCTGGGAGTGATCTTCACGCTGCAGGGCGTCGGCGCGATCGGCGGCAGTGTCATGTCCGGCTCGTCATTCTGGGCCGTGGCGGGCCCGGTGATCGCCGTGATCGGCACCGTGCTGGCTGCCATCGGCCTGCGCCGCCGCTCCGCCACCTAAAGGCAGCCTTTTCTTGATCACGGAACTTGGTGGGGGTCCTGGCCCCCACCAAGTTCCGTGTTAATCGAAAACCCAGTCCGCTGGGGCACCCGCCCGGTCTCATCGGACAGGTGACCGGCCGCATGGCTCGCCAGCTCGGCGGCGAGACTGCCGGGGCCGGACTGTGTTAACAACATGTAATCAATTGTTCGCTGCGTGTGCATGTGCTCTGCCTAGGGTATCTACGCCCAGTCACCAGCACTGCCGAGCAGGTGACCGGGATGGGATGGCACGGTGCTACCGGTGCGACAGAGGTGCGCTGAGCGGGGTCCCGGCGAACTCTTTGCCGGGCTCGCCGCCGAGCTCGGCCTGCGCCTGCGGTACCGCGAGAACGGCATCCCCTTCCTGGCCATGCCCGACGGCAGTCCCGCCCAGACATGGCGCGAGGACTATCCGTACCCGGAGCGGCTCGCCAAGACGAATTACGCAGCAGCCAAGCGCTCCCTCCAGGTAGAGCTGCTCAAGCTGCAGCGATCGATCAAGTCCTCTCAGCGGCGGCTGGTTATCGTGTTCGAGGGACGCGACGCGGCGGGCAAGGGCGGCACGATCAGGCGCTTCACCGAGAACCTCAATCCGCGCGGCGCGCGGGTCGTCGCCCTGGAGAAGCCGACCGAGAAAGAGCAGGACGAGTGGTACCTGCAGCGGTACATCCGGCAGCTGCCGGCCCCGGGAGAGATGGTGCTGTTCGACCGGTCCTGGTACAACCGCGCCGGGGTGGAGCGGGTCATGGAGTTCTGCACGCCGGGCCAGTACGCGGACTTCCTCCGGGAGGCGCCCGACTTCGAGCGGATGCTCGCCCGCGACGGCATCACCCTGGTCAAGTTCTGGTTCTCGGTATCCCGCGGCGAGCAGCTCAGCCGGTTCGCCCGCCGCCAGGTTGATCCGCTGAAGCGGTGGAAGCTCAGCCCGATCGACCTGGCCTCCCTGGACCGGTGGGACGAGTACACCAGGGCCAAGGAAACCATGTTCGCCTGCACCGACCTGGCCGACGCCCCGTGGACCGTGGTCAAGAGCAACGATAAGAAGCGTGCCCGGCTTGAGGCTATGCGTTATGTATTGTCGTTGATTTCCTACCCGGATAAGGATGAGCGCGTCATCGGCCGGCCCGACCCGCTGATCGCGGGCCCTGCCCCGCTACTCGCCGAGAGCGTCCGGCTGGCCCGCTAGCCGCAGCCTGCTGACCTCGTACAGCGCGATGCCGGCGGCGATGCCGGCGTTCAGCGATTCGGCGGGTCCCCGGATGGGGATGCGAACCACCTCGTCGCAGCTTTCCTCGACCAGCCGGGACAGGCCCTTGCCCTCGGAACCGATAACGAGCACCAGCGGGCCGTCGGCGAGGTCGAGCTGATCGATCGGCGTGGCGGCGCCGGCGTCAAGCCCGGCCACGAACAGGCCGGCCTCCTGGTAGGCGGCGAGTGCCCTGACCAGGTTCGGCGCCTGCGCGACCGGCGTCCTGGCCAGCGTCCCGGCGGACGCCTTCCACGCTCCGGCGGTCACGCCCGCGGACCGGCGGACCGGGACCAGCACGCCATGCCCGCCGAACGCGGTCGCCGAGCGGACGATCGCCCCCAGGTTCCTCGGGTCCGTGACCCCGTCCAGCGCGACGATCAGCGGCTGCTCCCCGGCGTCGCGGGCGCGGGTGACCAGGTCGTCGGCGTGCGCGTAGGAATACGGCCTGACCCGGAGCGCGAGGCCCTGGTGGATCGCACCGCCGGTCAGCCTGTCCAGTTCGGAGCGGCCGGCCTCGACCACAGGGATCCGCAGATCAGCGGCCAGCGTGATGGCCTCGCTGATCCGCTCGTCGGCGTCCAGCCGGGGGCCGACGTGCAGCGCGATCGCGGGCACCGCCGCCCGCAGTGACTCCAGTACGGCGTTCCGCCCGGCGATCAGCTCGGGCGCGCTGCCTGAGCCGCGCGATCTGGCGGGCTGGCGGCTGTCGGTGGCGCGGCTGCCTGGCGCGCGGCCGCCGGGCTGGCGGCTGTCGGTGGCGCGGCCGCCGGGCTGGCGGCTGTCAGGCGAGCGGCCATCGGGCTGGCGGCTGTCTGGTGCGCGACTGTCTGGCCGCGTTGGCCGGGGCTCATCGCGGCTGCCATTCCGGCCGGCGGGCGGCGCGGCAGCCGCGGCGCCGCGGCGCTGCGCGGGATGGCCGGGCCGCATCTGGGCGGGCGGCGTCGGCCCCTTGCCTTCCAGGCGGCGCTTGCCGTAGCCGCCGGTGCCCGGCCTTGGCTTGCCTGACTTGGTGCGGCCGCCAGGACCCGGCCGGGGCTGGCCGCTGCCGCGCCCGCTCATCTGCTCAGCTCCCATCGAGGTCCGCGCGGGGTGTCCTCGATCAGCACCCCGGCGGCCAGCAGCCGGTCCCTGATCTCGTCGGCGGCGCCGTAGTCCTTGCGCTGCCGCGCGGCCTGCCGCTGCTCCAGCGCAACGCTGACCAGAGAGTCGACCACGGCCCGCAGCCCGGCGTCGCCGCCTGCTGACCAGGGAGCGGCCAGCGGGTCGAGCCCGAGCACGGCGAGCATCGCCCTGACCTCGGCGAGGTGCTTGGCCGCGCCGGCCGCGTCGCCAGCGGCCAGCGCGCTGTTGCCGTCGGTGACCGCCGCATGCACGACGGCGAGCGCCTGGGGGACCCCGAGGTCGTCGTCAAGCGCGGCGCTGAACGGCGCGGGCAGCGCGCCCGGCGCCGTGCCCAGATCCGGGCTGTCCTGGGCGGCGGCCTGGACCGCGAGCTCGGCCGCCCGGATGACGAATCCCTCGATCCGGCGGTACGCGGCGACGGCCTCGGCCAGCGCCTCGGCCGAGTAATCGATCTCCGACCGGTAGTGCGCCTGGCCAAGGTAGTACCGCAGCTCGGCCGGCCGGACCTCGGTGATCATCAGATCCACCAGCAGCGAGTTCCCCAGCGACTTGCTCATTTTCTCGCCCGCCAGCCCGACCAGGCCGTTGTGCATCCAGTAGCGGGCGAACCCGTCCCCAGCCGCGCGGGACTGCGCGAGCTCGTTCTCGTGGTGGGGGAACACCAGGTCCAGGCCGCCGCCGTGGATGTCGAACGTGGCACCGAGGTATTTGGTCGCCATCGCCGAGCACTCCAGGTGCCAGCCGGGGCGGCCGGGTCCCCAGGGCGTCTCCCAGGCGGGCTCCCCTGGCTTGGCGCCCTTCCACAGCGCGAAGTCGCGCGGATCGCGCTTTGCGCCGCCCTCGGTGTCCTCGGCGGGCCGCATGTGCTCAAGCCGCTGGCCGGACAGGCAGCCATAGTCCGGCGCCGAGCAGACGTCGAAGTAGACGTCCCCGCCGGCCGCGTAGGCATGGCCGCGCTCGATGAGCCGGCGCATCAGCACGATCATCTCTGGTACGTGCCCGGTCGCCCGCGGTTCCACGTCCGGCGGCAGGCAGCCGAGTGCCTCATAGGCCCGGGTGAACGCCCGCTGATTCCGCTCGGCCACGGCCCACCAGGGGACGCCCTCCTGACGTGCGATGCGCAGGATCTTGTCGTCGATGTCGGTGACGTTCCGGCAGAACGTCACTGCGTAGCCGCTGGCCCGCAGCCAGCGGACGAGCAGGTCGAAATTGACGCCGGACCTGATGTGCCCGATGTGCGGTGGCGCCTGGACGGTGGCGCCGCACAGGTACAGCGTCACCCTGCCGGGCGTCATCGGGGAGAAGTCGCGTATCTCGCGCGCGGCTGTGTCGTAAAGGCGGAGCGTCACGCTGCACAGGGTACGGGATATGCGTCAGTCGTCGCTGACGACGCGGTTCGCCCCGGCCGCGAGCGGACGCCCAGGACCGGGGAGCGGGTTCCCGGGCCCGTTCCCGCAGGAGTCTGGCGAGCGGGCGCCCACGGGCCGGCTAGCCGGGCGACCTGGCCCAACTGAAGGCGTACTCCGCGTCCTCCGCCGGGCGGCTTGCCGGGCCGAGCAGCAGCGGCCGGAACGTGTCGATCATGACGGCTGTCTCGTCCGTCGTCGTCCTGCCTTCGGCCAGGCCGCGGATCGCCGCCTCCACCGCGCCGGGCTGGGGGCCGTGGGTGAAGCCGGACGGATGCAGGGTGATCGAGCCGATCCCGACTCCGGAGCCCTTGCGCGCCGTGTAGTCGCCGGCGACGTAGAACATCATCTCGTCCGAGTCGACGTTGTGATGGTTGTACGGGATCGGCACGGCCTCCGGATCGAAGTCGAGCACGCGCGGGCAGAAGGAGCAGATGACGAA
>JBEKFH010000222.1:0-8024 GCA_050013415.1 Streptosporangiaceae bacterium
CTGACCGCTCGATGACGATGACGGGCACGATCACCGCCCAGATGGTGATCAGGTACAGGCCGGGGACGATGACCAGGATGAACCCGATCGTGATCGCGATGCCGGCCAGAATCGACGCGGCCGCGACAGGCCAGATATACGCAGTGGACGCGGTCACTGTCTCGGCGACCGACAGGTCAACGCGGCCATCCCGAACGTCCTGCACGGCCTTGACCAGCGCGGCCTGCACCAGGAATGCCGCGAACAATTCCACGATGGAGCCGAGCAGTGCGCCGAAGATACCCCCGGCCAGCGCGAGAAGCCCGGCGACGATCGCCGCCACCACGTAAATGGCAAAGGCGATCACCAGCAGGTGCGCGGCGTGTGCCCGGTAGATTTTCCACGACTCGCCGAGAACGCCCGATAGCGGATTCATGAGCGCGATCGTACAGCGGACGGCCGGTGACAACGGGCCGCCAGCGGAATATGTTCCGGGCGCGTTCCCGGCGGCGTCGCGCAGGGCGTCAGGACGCGGCGCTGAAGTCGACGTCCTTGGTCTCGGCGGTCCCGGCCGTCCGCCCCGGCGCCGTCTGGTAGGTCCAGTACAGGTTCGTGTGGACAATGACCTGGCCCGGCGGCGGCGCCCCCCACGCCGTCTGGTCCTCCGTCGTGTGGGCGTCGCTGACCAGGGTCGCGTCGTAGCCCCTGGCGAATGCGCCGTGCAGGGTCGAGCGGATGCACGCATCGGTCTGCGCGCCGGCCACGACGAGCCGCCCGACTCCGAGGCCCGCCAGCACGGTCTCGAGGGTGGTGTCCTCGAACGAGTCGCCGTAGTTCTTCTCGACGAGCGGCTCGGTGCCGGCCGGACTCAGCTCGGGAACGATCCGCCACTCGTCGCTCCCCTTCGCGAGCTGCTCGTCGGAGTGCTGGACCCAGACAACGGGGACCCGTTCCCGTCGCGCCTTCTCGACCAGGATGGCGATGTTCGCAACGACCGAGTCGCGCTCGTGAGCTCCCTCGACGACGCCGTTCTGCACGTCGATGACGAGGAGCGCTGTATTCGGCCGGTTCCCGAGTGTGGTCATGGCCTCCCCTTACTCCCGCTGGGATGCTGTAGCCCTCACGGTAAACCCAACCACCGACAGCCGTGCCGCGCCATCGTCAGGCCAGCGACTCCAGCGTCGCTCGTGCCCCGCGCTGATGCAGCAAGGCCAGCGCGGACCGGTAGGCGGCGGCGAAGCGCTTGTCGTCGGCCAGGTCCCCGAACAGGTCACGGTTGGCGATGAACGCGCCGGGGTCCTCGCGCTGACAGCGGGCGATCCGGGTGAGGCTGTCCGCGAGCCGGTCGGCCACCTCGATCGGGTCGCCCTGCTCGTCGACGCCCTCCGCATACCGCGCCCAGCTCGCCACCACTGCGGCCGAGCGCCTGATCTCGCCGTCGTTCGCGAGCTGATGGCGGACCACCGGCAGTACCCACTTGGGGATCCGGTCCGAGCTCTGCGCGCACAGCCGGGCGATGGTGTCGCGGATGTGCGGGTTGCAGAAGCGCTCAATCAGCGTGTGCTTGTACCCGTCGAGGTCCACTCCGGGCACCGGGGGCAGCGTCGGGGCAGCCTCCTTGTCCATGTAGCCGAGCAGGAAGGCCTGGTACAGGGGGTCCTGAGCGGCCTCGTGCACCAGCCGGTAGCCCTGCAGGTAGGCGAAGTAGCACATGGCCTGGTGGCTTCCGTTGAGCAGCCGCAGCTTCATCAGCTCGTAGGGCTCTACCTGCTCGACGAGCTGAACCCCGGCCCGCTCGTACGGCGGCCGTCCGGCGGTGAACGTGTCCTCCAGCACCCACTGCGTGTAAGGCTCGCAGACAACCGGCCACTGGTCGTCGATCCCGAAGACCTCCCTGACCTCAGCCCGGTCGGCGTCAGTGGTCACCGGGGTGATGCGGTCGACCATCGAGTTGGGGAAATGCACCTCGCGCTCGACCCAGTCGCCTAGTTCCGGGTCTGCCAGCCGGGCAAAGGCAGTGAGCGCCCGCTTGGTCAGGCGGCCATTGTCCTGGAGGTTGTCGCAGGACATGACGGTGAAGGGCACCAGGCCGCGCTTCCAGCGGCGCCGCAGCGCCTCGGTAATCAGGCCGAATGTGGTCCGCGGAACCGCGCCGGGCTCAAGATCGCGGATGATGTCCGGGCTGGCCTCGTCGAACTCGCCGGTGGCGTCGTGGATGTTGTAGCCGCCCTCGGTTATCGTCAGCGACACGATCCGCGTCGACTCCGCCGCCATTTTCTCGATGACGGCCTCCGGATCGTCGGGCGCGAACAGGTACTCCACGATGGAGCCGATCACCCGCGGTTCGTACGTGCCGTCGCTGTGCTTGAGCACCAGGGTGTAGAGGCCGTCCTGCGCGCTCAGAACCTGCTTCATCCTGCGGTCTGCCGCCATCACCCCGACGCCGCAGATGCCCCAGTCCAGTGCGATGCCCTCGTTCATCAGGCGGTCGTGGTACATCGCCTGGTGCGCCCGGTGGAACCCGCCGACGCCGAAGTGGACCACGCCCGGGGTGACGAGGCCACGGTCATAGGCCGGCGCCGGCAGCTGGCCTCTCCAGTACGCCAGCGTCCGCGCGTTCAGCGGTCGCGGGCTGACCACGCCCGGGCCCTGGTTAACACCCAAGGCGGGCGCCCGTCCCCGGGTGGAACGCGAAGATGTCGTCCGGCTGGACGTGGAACGTGACGTGCTGCCCCAGGGCCGGCGGCCTGCGCCCCTCGGCACGCGCCACCACCGGGTCCTCGCCCTCGGCCAGGCGCACGTGCAGCAGGGCGTCGGCGCCGAGCTCTTCCACCAGCATCACGTCACCACCCAGCTCACCGGATCCGTCCGCCAGGTGCAGGTGCTCCGGCCGGATGCCGATGACGAGCTCGCTGAGGCCCGCGGCTGAGGCTGCGCCGCGGATCGGGGCCGGGAGGGGCAGCGTGGTGCCGGCCAGTCGGGCGCCGCCGTCGGTCATCGGGACGGTCTGCAGGTTCATCGCGGGCGAGCCGATGAACCCGGCGACGAACTGGTTCACCGGGTTGTCATAGAGCTCGCGCGGCGTGGCGCATTGCTGCAGCCGCCCGCCGCTCAGCACTGCCACCCGGTGCCCCATGGTCATCGCCTCCACCTGGTCATGGGTCACGTAGACCGTGGTGATCCCGAGGCGGCGCTGCAGCTCGGCGATCTGGCCGCGGGTCTGCACGCGCAGCTTCGCGTCCAGGTTGGACAGCGGCTCGTCCATCAGGAAGACCTTGGGCTCGCGCACGATGGCCCGTCCCATCGCCACGCGCTGCCGCTGCCCGCCGGAGAGCTGCTTGGGCTTGCGCTGGAGTAGCTGGTCGTCGAGATCCAGCAGGCGGGCGGCTTCCCGCACCCGCCGGTCCCGTTCTTCACGCGGAACGCGCTGCATCTTGAGCGCGAAGCCCATGTTTTCCGCGACCGACTTCTGCGGGTACAGGGCGTAGTTCTGGAACACCATCGCGATGTCCCTGTCCTTCGGGGGAACGAAGGTGACGTCCCGGTCGCCGATCTCGACGGACCCGCTGTCGAGGGGCTCAAGGCCGGCCAGCATGCGCAGCGCGGTGGTCTTGCCCGAGCCGGACGGCCCGACCAGCACCATGAACTCGCCGTCCTTGATTTCCAGGTCCAGGGCGTCGACCGCGGGCGGCGCGCCCTTCGCGTAGACGCGGCTCGCCGCTACGTATTTCACCTGAGCCATCGGGGACCTCCGCCGAGTGCGTCGCAGGATGCGCGGCCGTTCACTTGATTGCTCCCATGGACAGGCCGCGGACCAGCGAGCGCTGGGCTATCCAGCCCACCAGGATCACCGGGACCGAGGCAGTCGTTGCTGCCGCCGACAGGTGCGCGATGTACAGCCCTTCCTGGGGGACCGAGCTGATCAGGTACATCGGCATGGTCGCGGCATTGGTGACCGTCAGGTTGAGCGCGAGGAAGAGCTCGTTCCACGCGAAGATCACGCAGATGAGCGCGGTCGATACCAGCCCGGGCGAGATGATCGGCAGGATCACCCCGGTGATCTCCCGGACGCGGCCCGCGCCGTCCAGCCGCGCCGCCTCGAGCAGCTCTCTGGGCACCTCGAGCATGAAGGAGCGGATCATCCAGATCGCGAGCGGCAGGTTCATCGCGGTATAGAGGATGATCAGCAGCCAGATGCTGTCGAGCAGGTGCAGGTGCAGGGCAATGACATAGAGCGGGCCGATCGCGGCCACGATCGGCAGCATCTTCGTGGAGATGAAGAAGAAAAGCCCGTCGCGCCAGTGCTTGACCGGATGCACGGACAGGGCGTAAGCGGCAGGGACGCTCAGCAGCACCACCAGGATCGTGGACCCGACCGTCGCGACCACCGAGTGGGTCAGGAATGGGCCCATGCCGGAGAAGACCAGGCGGAACTCCGACAGGGTGGGCCTGAAGATGAACCGCGGCGGCCATGTTTCGGCGGCGGACTCCGGCTTGAACGCCGTGATCACCATCCACAGCACCGGCACGAAGAACGCGATCGCCAGCACCCACGCGATGATCCCCCAGCCCGCCCGCACTGACATCTCGCGGAGCCTTTGCGGCCTGGGTCGGCCGGAGCGGCCAGGGCGGCCTGAGCGGCCGGGTCGCAGCGGCAAGGCGGTCATCCCGACGCCTCCTCGAACTGGAAGACCCGGGCGAACATCCGCAGCGCGAAGGTGGCCACGATGATCGTCAGGATCACGGTGACCACGCCGGCCGCGGCCGCCCCCCCGACGTTGAACGCGTAGTTCACCTGCTCGTACAGGTAGAAGGGGAGGTTGGTGGTAGAAGTCCCGGGGCCGCCGTTGGTCATCAGCCTGACCGCGTCGAACGCGTTGACCAGGTAGATCGAGCCGAGCAGGATGCCGAGCTCGATGTAGGGCCGCAGATGCGGCAGCGTGAGCTCGCGGAACGTGGCCAGGGCCCCGGCCCCGTCGACCTTCGCCGCCTCCAGGGTGTCCGGCGGCTGGCTCTGCAGGCCAGCGAGCACGATCAGGGTCATGAACGGCGTCCACTGCCAGATCATGACGACGATCACCGAGCCCAGCGCGTGCGTGCTGAGCCAGGCCACGTGATGGACGCCGAACGGCTCCAGCAGGTAGTTCAGCAGCCCGAAGTTCGGGTCGAGCATCGGTCCCTCCCACACCAGCGCCGCCGCGGCGGGCATGACCAGGAACGGGGTGATGATCAGCGTCCGGACCACGCCCCGGCCGAGGAACTTGCGGTCCAGCAGCACGGCGAAGGCGGTCCCCAGGAGCATGGCGACGATCACTGAGGTGGCGGTCATCACCACCGAGCGCACCAGCGAGCCGCGGAAGGCCGCGCTGGTGAACACCGCGGTGTAGTTGCTGAAGCCGATGAAGTGCGCGGGAGCCGGGACGTTGAAGAAATAGCTCTGGAAGCTGTACCAGAGCGTCACCAGGAACGGGATCTGGGTGACGACCACGATGTAGATCAGCGCCGGGAGCAGGGGGAGGCGGCGCTGCCATCCCTCACGGCGGCTGGCCCCGCGGGGCCGGAGCGCGACCTGGGGGGTCGGCGCCGCGCCTGTTTCGAGTACTGCCACTCCGAAGCCCTCCTCACGACGTGGCGGCACCGACGGGGGCCCCGGCGGGCCTGGTCCGGCTCCGGGGTCCCCGTCGCGTGCAGGCTAACTGCCGCCGGACAGTTCGGCCGGCGTGTACGCGGCGGCGTCCGCCTGGCTTGCCTTCAGCGCCTGGGCCACGGTCTCCGTGCCGGCGATCGCACCCGCAATCTGCTGGCCGACCTCGACACCGAGGACTTCGAACTGGGGGATGTCGACGTACTGCACACCGACGTAGGGCACCGGGTTCACGGTCGGGTGATCCGGGTCGGTCGAGTCGATCGAGGCCAGCGTGATGCCCGCGAACGCCTTGGCGGCCGACTGGTACTGCGGGGTGTTGTACAGCGAGGTCCTGCTGCCCGGCGGGACCGCCGCCCAGCCGTACTTGCTGGCGACCAGCGAGTCGTAATTCTTCGAGGTGGCCCAGGACACGAACTTCCAGGCGGCGCCCTGGTTGGAGGTGCCCTGCGGGATGCCGAGCGACCACGTCCACAGCCAGCCCGAGGACGTCGTCTTGTCGACCGGCGCGAAGGCGTACCCGGTCTTGGCGAAGACGGACGGGTAGGTGCCCGCGATGGAGGTCGCCGCGACCGTGGAGTCGTACCACATCGCGCACTTGCCCTGACCGTACAGGGTCAGCAGCTGGTTAAAGCTGTCGTTGGAGGCTCCGGCTTCGCCGTACTTGCGGACCAGGTTGACGTAGAAGCTGGTCGCGGCCTCAAACGCCGGCGAGGTGAGCTGCGGCTGCCACTTCTCGTTGAACCACTCGCCGCCGAAGGTGTTGACGACCGTATCCAGCGAGGCCATGTTGTCGCCCCAGCCGGCCAGGCCGCGCAGGCAAATTCCGGCTACCTTTCCTGGCTGGTTGAGCTTGGCCGCGTAGCCCGCCACCTGCGCCCAGGTCGGGTGCGCCGGCATGGTGATCCCGGCTGCCGCGAGCAGGTCCTTGCGGTAGTAGAGCATCGACGATTCGCCGTAGAACGGCACCGCGTACAGGCCGCCTTTGTACGACAGGGACTTCGCGATCGGCGGAAGCAGGTCGCTGGCGTCGTAGCTCGGGTCCTTCGCGATGTACTGCGTGGACAGGTTGTCCAGCCAGCCGTTCTTGGCGAACAGCGGCGCCTCGTACGGGCCGATCATGATGACGTTGAACGCGTTGCTGTGCGTGCTGACGTCCTTTTCGATCGCTGCCCGCAGGTCGCCCTCGGTGTAGGTGGCGAACTTGACTTTGATACCCGGGTACTTCTTCTCGAAGTTCGACTTGGTCAGCGGGATCATCTGGCCGGTGATCAGCGGGTTGGACACCACGGCCACGGTCACCGTGCCAGTGCTGCCAGTGCTGCCACTGCCACTGCTGCTGCCGCTCGAACAGGCGGCCACCGCGACAACGGCGGTTACGCAGCCGATTACCCCGAGCACCCGGGGCCTGAACCGGAGATAGCTCATGAACGAACCTCCGCAACGGTGAGAGGGGGGTGGCGGGGAGGCAGATCTCCGCCATGGGCCGCGAGGCCAGGACGGCGGCCGCGAGGCCGTGGCCGCCAGCCGCGAGAACCCCGGCCGGCGGCCGCGAGGGCCCCGGCCGGGCGGACGCCCCCTCGGCATTCCGGGCCCCATGGAGAATCTCCTAGCTGCCGTGACTGCGTCCCTGCGTATGCTCATATGAGCGGATGACACTCATAAATGCGCATGACCACACACTGAGCTGGCCGCTAGGCAAAGTCAAGAAAAGCTGCGAATATGAGATTTATGCGCTCAAATGAGCGGCCAGCCCGGCTGTACCGGAGGGGCACATGACCGGGTTGTCGGCCGACCGGCCGTCCGAAGTCGTCCTCGCGGCCCGGGTCGCGCGGCAGTTCTACCTCGAGGGCATCTCCAAGGTCGGCATCGCCGACCGGCTGGGCATCAGCCGGTTCCGGGTCGCCCGGCTGCTCGACTCCGCCCGGGAGACCGGGATGGTGCGCATCGAGATCGGGCTGCCCGGCGGGAGCCTGGACGTGGGCCTGTCCGCGGAGCTGTGCTCGGCCTTCGGGCTCAAGCACGCCTTCGTGTTCAACTTTCCCGACGACGATGAGCCCGCGCTGCGGCGCCGCCTCGGCGAGGCGACAGGCCAGGCGCTGATGGACATCATCACGCCCGGCGACGTGCTCGGCATGTCCTGGTCGCGCACCCTGAGCGGACTCGCGGCCTCGCTGACCCAGCTGCCGCCCTGCCCGATCGTCCAGCTGACCGGCGCGGTGCCGCCACCCGACGGCCGGGACCTGCTCGACCTGGTCCGCAGCGTCGCCCGCATCGGCGGCGGCCCGGCGCACGTCTTCTATGCGCCGATGATCCTGGAGGACGCGCAGACGGCCGCGGCGGTTCGCCGCCAGGCCGACATCGCCGGGGCCTTCGCCCTCGTGCCGTCGGTGACGATGGC
>JBEKFH010000223.1:0-8004 GCA_050013415.1 Streptosporangiaceae bacterium
GCGTCGTGGAAGAAGTGCACGGACTCGGGGTCGCCGCCGTGCTCGCCGCAGACGCCGATCTTCAGGTCGGGGCGGGTGGCCCTGCCCTCGGCGACGGCGATCCGGACCAGGCGGCCGATGCCCTCGGCGTCCAGCGTCTCGAACGGCGAGACGCCGAAGATGCCGAGGTCGATGTAGCGGCTGAAGAACGAGCCCTCCACGTCGTCGCGGGAGAAGCCCCAGCCCATCTGGGTGAGGTCGTTGGTCCCGAAGGAGAAGAACTCAGCCGCCTGGGCGATCTGCCCGGCGGTCAGCGCGGCGCGCGGCACCTCGATCATCGTGCCGATCAGGGTGTGCGCCGCCGCGCCGGTCTCCGCCGCCACCTCGGCGAGTACCCGCTCGGTCTCCTCGCGCGCGAGCTCGAGTTCCTGCACCGCGCCGACCAGCGGGATCATGATCTCCGGCCGCGGATCGCCGCCGGCCCGCACCCGGTCCGCGGCGGCATGCGCGATCGCCCGGACCTGCATGGCGTAAAGCCCGGGGATGACCAGGCCGAGCCGGACGCCGCGCAGGCCGAGCATGGGGTTCTGCTCGTGCAGCCGCCGCACCGCGTCCAGCAGCTTCTTGTCCTGCGCGGTAGCGTCGTCGCCGGCCAGCGCGACCTTGACCGTCAGCTCGGTGAGATCGGGCAGGAACTCGTGCAGCGGCGGGTCCAGCAGCCGGATGGTGACCGGCAGCCCGTCCATCGCCGCCAGGATCTCCACGAAGTCGCCCCGCTGCAGCGGCTCCAGCGCGTCCAGGGCGGCGCGCCGCGCAGCGTCGTCGTCGGCCAGGATCAGCCGCTCGACGAGCTGCCGCCGCTCGCCGAGGAACATGTGCTCGGTCCTGGTCAGGCCGATGCCCTGGGCGCCGAACCGGACGGCACGCGCCGAGTCCTCGCCGTTGTCGGAGTTGGCGCGGACACCGAGGCGGCGGCGCTGGTCCGCGTGCGTCATGATCCGGTGCACGGCCGCGACCAGCTCGTCGGACTGCGGGTCAAGGCCGCCCTCGAAGTACTCGACCACGGGAGAGTCCATCACCGGCACCTCGCCGAGATAGACGTCGCCGGACGTGCCGTCGATGGAGATCACGTCGCCCTCGCGGACCGTCACCCCGCCGGGCGCGGTGAACGCGTTCCCGGCCAGGTCCACTTCCAGCTCGTCCGCGCCGCAGACGCAGGTCTTGCCCATCCCGCGGGCGACTACGGCCGCATGGCTGGTCTTGCCGCCCCGGCTGGTCAGGATGCCGCGCGCGGCGATCATCCCGTGCAGGTCGTCCGGGTTGGTCTCGCGCCGTACCAGGATGACGTGCTGGCCAGCGGCCGCCTGCTCGACGGCCCGGACGGAATCGAACACGGCACTGCCGACCGCGGCGCCGGGCGACGCGCTGATCCCCCGGGCGATCCGCCGGGGGTTCCCGCTGGTGTCGAACCGGGGGAACATCAGGTGCGCGAGCTGGCTGCCGGTGACCCGGATCAGCGCCTCGTCCATGTCGATCAGGCCCTGGTCGACGAGCTGGGTGGCGATGCGGAACGCGGCGGCCGCGGTGCGCTTGCCCACCCGGGTCTGCAGCATCCAGAGCTTGCCGCGCTCGATGGTGAACTCGATGTCGCAGAGATCCTTGTAGTGGTTCTCCAGGGTCGACATGATCTGCATCAGCTCGGCGTAGCAGGCGGCGTTGATCTTCTCGAGATCCTGCAGCGGGACCGTGTTGCGGATCCCGGCGACGACGTCCTCGCCCTGAGCGTTCTGCAGGTAGTCGCCGTAGACGCCCTGCTGGCCGGTGCCGGGGTCGCGGGTGAACGCGACGCCGGTCCCCGAGTCCATGCCCAGGTTGCCGAACACCATCGCCACGATGTTGACCGCGGTGCCCAGGTCGGCCGGGATGCGCTCCTGACGCCGGTACAAGATGGCGCGGTCGGCATTCCAGGAGTTGAAGACGGCGTTCACCGCCAGATCCATCTGCTCGCGCGGGTCCTGCGGGAAGTCACGCCCGGTGTGCTGGCGGACGATCTCCTTGAAGGTGTCGACGATGCCGCGCAGGTCGGCGGCGTCCAGGTCGAGGTCGTTCTTCGTGCCCTTGGCCTTCTTGGCCGACTCGATCGCGTGCTCGAAGTCGCCGCCCTCGATGCCGAGCACGGTCTTGCCGAACATCTGGATCAGCCGCCGGTAGGAGTCCCAGGCGAAGCGCTCGCTGCCGGCCTGCTTCGCCAGGCCATGCACGGACTCGTCGGACAGGCCGATGTTGAGCACGGTCTCCATCATTCCCGGCATGGAGAACTTGGCCCCGGACCTGACGCTGACCAGGAGCGGGTCGGCGTGGTCGCCGAGGCGCCTGCCCATCTTGGTTTCCAGCTCGCTCAGGTGCTCGGTCACCTCTGCGGCGAGACTGGCGGGAACGGCCCCGTTCTGCAAGTAATAACGGCACGCGTCGGTGGTGATGATGAAGCCGGGGGGGACGGGCAGGCCCAGGTTGGTCATCTCGGCCAGGTTGGCGCCCTTGCCGCCGAGCAGATCCTTCAGGTCTTTGTTGCCCTCGGTGAAGTCGTAGACGAGCTTCGGCACTGCACGCTCTCCTCATGACGCCGCCGGTCCGGCAGACTCGCCTGGACGCTGGGGCGGCCAACGGAATGGTGGCCTCACGGCCCTGCCTAGGACTCTACCGAGGGGCACCGGCCACTGGGGAAGTTGCTGCCTTGCCGATCTCAGATTGGCAGGCCGCCGAGCAGGTCGCGCAGCGCCCGGGTGTAGGTGCCGAGTGCCGCCCGGCCGTGGCCGGTGAGCGCGACTGTGGTGATGGACACGGCCCCGTTCCTGGTCTTCTCGCTGCTGATGTAATCGGCGTCTTCGAGCTTGCGCAGGTGGATGATCAGGTTGCCGGGGGTGAGCCCGATCATGTCCTGCAGCCGGGTGAAGGACAGCGCGTCGCCGTCGGGCAGCGCCGCCAGCGTCGCGACGATCTTCAGCCGGGTGGGGACGTGGATCAGCGGGTCGAGTTCGCCGCTGGTCATGGCCGGACTACGCCGCGGCGCTGCTGCCAGACCTTGAACGCGGCGGTGCCCAGGCACACGGCGCACAGGCCGATGCCCATGATCAGCCACGCGCCGGCCGGGCCGCCGAATGCGGCAACGGCGGCGACAATGGCGATGGCCAGGGTGGTGCCGGCCATCGGCCAGTCCCTGCGCAGTGCCGCGGTGGCCGCGGCGACCAGGCCGACGATCATCAGCGGCGCGTTGGCCGGGTACAGCGCCCAGACCGGGTGGGTTGCCGTGGCGTGGTACAGCGGCACCGTGAACGCGTACGCGACGATCCAGGCCACCAGCATGACGGCGAGCCAGGCTTGCCTCTTGCGCTGGGCCGGCCCGCTCACCCCGGCACCCGCGCGCTTCAGCGCCCAGGTGCTCCAGCCGATGTTGATGGCCACCAGCACGAATATGACGGCCAGGAGCCCGCCGCTGGGCGCGGAGTAAGGGTCACGGCCGCGCACCGACAGCCAGTAGCCGCCGAACGCGACGAGCACGAAGACCGCGCGGAAGGCCCACAGCAGCGGCGGGCCGGGGGTGAAGGTGCGGCGTGCCTGCCGGGTGGTCTGGTCCAGCAGGGCAGCGGCCTGCTGGGGGTCGAAGTTGCCGCCGTTCCCGGCGGTGGTGGTGTCTGGCGTGTGGTTCACGGTGCCTCCCTCGAACGACTCTATGTCATAAAGTAGACGCTGCTTTACGGCGCAAAGTCAAGGGATCCGGGCCGATGACTTTGTGACGTAAAGTCGGGCGGCGAGCCGGCCAAGGGAAACCCCCGCCCGCAGTCCGCCGGCGGCCTGGCATCCGTGCCAGACTCAGCCATGGACATGCCGAGCGGGCGCGTCATCGGGCTGCTGCATCCGGGTGAGATGGGTGCTTCCGTGGGCCGCTGCCTGACCGAAGCAGGACATGTGGTGCTGTGGGCGTCGCAGGGGCGCGGTCCGGAGACGGCGGCCCGCGCCAGGGCCGCGGGCCTTCAGGACGTCGGCACCGCCGAGGAGATGGCCGGGCGGGCGGAGATCATCCTGTCGATCTGCCCGCCGCACGCGGCGCTGGACATGGCCTGGGCGGTGCAGGGATTCGGCGGCCTGTTCGTCGACGCCAACGCGATCTCCCCGGCCACGGCCCGCGAGGTGGCGGCGATGGTGGAGGACTGCGGCGCCGGTTATGTCGATGGCGGCATCATCGGCCCGCCGCCGGCCAAGCCGGGCAGCACCCGGCTGTACCTTTCCGGCCCGCGGGCCGGCCCGGTGCGCGAGCTGTTCGACGGCACCCCGCTCGATGCCCGGGTCATCGACGGGGGCAACTGGTCGGCGTCGGCGGTGAAGATGGCGTACGCGGCATGGACCAAGGGCACGGCGGCGCTGCTGCTCGCCACGCGGGCCCTCGCCAGGGCCGAGGGCGTGCAGGACGCGCTGCTGGCGGAGTGGGCGCTGTCCCAGCCGGGGCTGGCCGACCGGTGCCGCGGCGCTGCGGTGTCAGCGACCGCGAAGGGCTGGCGCTGGGTCGCGGAGATGGAGGAGATCGCCGCGGCGATGGCTGACGCGGGCCTGCCCGACGGGTTCCACCAGGGGGCCGCTGACATCTTCCGCCGGGTGCCGCGCGGCGGGCGTGCTGATGCGCGCGGCGAGGCTGCTGATGCGCGCGGCGGGGCTGCTGATGCGCGCCGCGAATCCGCCGATCCGCATGCCTGGCCGGCCGACAGGGATGATCATGTCCTGGATGCCGTGCTGGCCGCGCTGGCGCCCGCGCTCACGGACGACCTGTCACCGGCGCCCGACTAGCCGGGCCCGCGGCGCGGCCCTGGGCACAACTATCATCGGCGCAATTCAGTCAGCAGGCTGGATCAGCAGGCTGGGGGTGACATGAGGCTCCGCTTCTCCAGCCGGTACGCGCGCGCCCTCGCGGGCGTCGTGGTGATCCTGCTCGGCATCGGGGCGTTCCTGACCAGGGGCCCGATCGGCCTCGGTAACGGCCCGCTGTCCTTCGGGACGTTCAGCATCGCCGGCACCCACGATCCGGGCGGAGCGCCCATCGGGCTCGTGGTCCCGGTCATCAACCATGGCAAGTCACCGGCCCTCATCACCGGGATCACGCTGGTCGGCGGCGGCGGCGGGTACCCGCCGCCGCGCCTGATCACCAGTTACGGCGCCGATGACCGGGACTGCGCTGGCCTGGTGCGGCTGACCCTGCCAAGCGCAGCGGGAGGACCCGGATGCGCCACCGGGCACCTGGCGCTCAGGCGCATGGCGATCCCGCCGAGCCGGAAGGTGCTCGACCAGGTGTCCGGGCGCCGGGTGGCCGTGGCCAGCCTGGGCGTGATCGCCGAGGCCGCGGCGCCGGCGGCCGGGCGCTGCTGGACGGTGAAGACGATCGCCGTCCACTATCACGTGGGCATCCGGCACTACACGGCGACGACGCCGGAGGCCGGCGCTGCCTGCGGCAGCGGGGTATCCAGCATGGACCTGCAGGATGCCGTTAGCTCCCTGGGCGGCTGACCGGCTGACCGGCCAGGGCAGCCTGCCCGGCCTGCGCAGTCCCTGGCCGGTCAGGGCCGTCTCCTGGCCGGTCAGGGGCGTCCGCTGGGCGGCCAGCACGGTCTCTGGGTCACTCCCAACGGCCTCTGGGTCACTCCCAACGGCCTCTGGGTCACTCCCAATGGCGTCGCTGGGTATTTACTGTCGCTGTTACTGCAGTGGAGTCCCAACGACGCCGTTGCAAGGGCGCCTTGGCCGCCTGCTACGGGCGTAGCGGGCGGCTTAAGCGCCGTCTATCTGCTCCGCCAGGTAGTCAGCGAGCCCGTCGATGCCGATCCGCTGCTGCTTCATCGAGTCCCGCTCGCGGACCGTTACCGCCTGGTCGTCCAGCGTCTCGAAGTCGACGGTCACGCAGTACGGCGTGCCGATCTCGTCCTGGCGGCGATACCGCCGGCCGATCGCGCTGGCGTCGTCGAAGTCGGCGTTCCAGTGCTTGCGGAGCTCGGCCGCGACGTCACGGGCCTTCGGGGACAGGTCCGCGTTGCGCGACAGCGGCAGCACGGCCACCTTGACCGGGGCGATCCTCGGATCGAGCCGCAGCACGGTGCGCTTCTCCAGCTTGCCCTTGGCATCCGGCGCCTCGTCCTCGGTGTACGCGTCCAGCAGCAGCACCAGCAGGCACCGGTCGACGCCGAGCGCGGGCTCGACCACGTAAGGGATGTACCGCTCCCCCGACTCGGGGTCAAGGTAGGACATGTCCTGGCCGGACGCCTTTCCGTGCGTGGTCAGGTCGAAGTCCGTGCGGTTCGCTATCCCTTCAAGCTCACCCCACTCGCTGCCGGGAAAGTCGAATTTGTACTCGATGTCGACCGTGCGCTTGGAGTAATGCGACAGCTTCTCCTTCGGGTGCTCGTACAGCCGCAGGTTGTCCCTGCTGACCCCGAGGGCGATGTGCCAGGCCAGCCGGTCGTCAATCCAGCGCTGGTGCCATTCCTCGTCCGTGCCGGGCTTGACGAAGAACTCCATCTCCATCTGCTCGAACTCGCGGGTGCGGAAGATGAAGTTGCCGGGGGTGATCTCGTTTCGGAAGGACTTGCCGATCTGCCCGATGCCGAACGGGATCTTCCTCCTGGACGTCTGCAGCACGTTGCGGTAATTGATGAAGATGCCCTGGGCTGTCTCGGGCCGTAGGTAGGCCAGCCCGGACTCGTCCTCGACCGGCCCGAGGTAGGTCCGCAGCAGCCCGTTGAACATGCGCGGCTCGGTGAAGGCGCCGCGGGTGCCGCAATTCGGGCAGGCCAGGTCCGCGAGCCCGTTCTCCGGGGAGTGCCCGTGCCTGGCCTCGTATGCCTCGATCAGGTGATCAGCCCGGAACCGCTTGTGGCAGGACATGCATTCCGTGAGCGGGTCGGCGAACTCGGTGACGTGGCCGCTGGCCTCCCATACCTCCCGGGCGAGGATGACCGACGAGTCGAGGCCCACGATGTCGTCGCGTTCCTGCACCATCGACTTCCACCACTGGCGCTTGATGTTGTTCTTCATCTCGACGCCGAGCGGCCCGTAGTCCCAGGACGATCGGAGACCGCCGTAAATCTCGCTCGACGGGAACACGATCCCGCGCCGCTTGCAGAGGCTGACCAGGGTCTCCATGCGGTCATTGCGTTTAGCCATCAAGGTCTCCATCCGGCTGGCGGTCGGCGGCTCCGCCCGGGTGCGCGCGTCACCCCCGGGCGCGGCTCCGGTAAAGCTTAGCGGTGCGCGTCCGCGCGCCAGCCCGGCCTGGTGCGCAACAGCCGAGCCGTGCCGGGCGGCAGCCCCGGCCGACGGGCGGCAGCCCCGGCCAGTCCGTGGCGCCGCCGGTCCGTGGCACCGCCGCTCAGTGGCGCCGCCGCTCCGTGCCACCGCCGCTCCGTGCCACCGCCGCTCAGTGGCACCGCCGCTCAGTGGCACAGCCGGTCCGTGGCACAGCCGGTCCGTGGCGCCGCCGCTCTGTGGCCCCGCCGGTCCGTGGCGCCGCAGCTCCGCGTCGCCGCCGCCGCAGCGTGATGGGCGGCCGTCATGCCTGCTGACCGGGGGCACGCCGTATCTTTGCCGTGGCGAAGCAGAAGTCATCACGAGAGGCCGACGACATTGAGCAGCAAGAGGCCGGCCCGGCGGTCCCAGGGGAAGCCCGGCCAGGGCCGCACCGCGCAGGGCAGGCCGGCCCAGGGCAGGCCCGCGCAGGGCCGCCCCGCGCAGGGCAGGCCCGCGCAGGGCAGGCCCGCGCAGGGCAGGGCAGCGCAGGGCCGCCCCGCGCAGGGCAGGCCGCAGCAAGGCGGTGTGCGGCCGGCCATCCAGCGGCGCAGCCTGACGCCGCTTGTTTATCTGCGCCAGCTGCCCGGCTGGGCCGCCCCGCTGGTGATGGCGGCCCTGCTCATCGTGGGCCTCGCCGTGCGCGGCTGGGGCGGGGCGATCGCGCTCTGCCTGGTGGCCGTCTTCATCACCTGGCTGGGC
>JBEKFH010000224.1:0-7992 GCA_050013415.1 Streptosporangiaceae bacterium
CGGCCAGCGGGTCACCGACGACTCGTTCCTGCTGCTGTTCAACCCCCATGACGAGCCGATCGAGTGGACGCTGCCCCGGCAGTGGGGCGAGGAGTGGGAGGCGGTCCTCGACAGCTCCGATCCGGACCGGGCCGGCGACGACGTGGAGAGCTCCGCGACGCTGCCGGTGGCGGAGCGCTCCGTCGTGGTACTCAGGCGTCAGCTGGCGTAGAGGCTGAGCTCGGCGGCGAAGCGGTCCGCGATCTCGATGGTTTTCGCCAGCTCCGGGTGCCGGACGATCACCATGCCGTCGGAGATGGTGGTGGCCCGCCAGTCGCGCCTCGGCGCGCCGACCGGGACCAGGTCGAGCGCCACCACGTGCTCGCCGCAGTCGGCCAGCAGGCGGTCCAGCCCCTCGTAGTGCGTGATGCGGCCGGTGCCGCTGGCCCGCTTGAAGATGCTGGCGGCGTTGTAACGGCGCTCGACCGGCCGGGTGATCCGGCCGCCGGTGACGGCCTCCGCCCAGGCAGCGAAGAGATCGGCGTCGGTGGCGTAGTTCATCACGTCGACCGTGCGGGCGCCGGGCGGCCTCGCGCCGATCTCGCCGAACACCACCTCGCCGCCGGCCGTGCGATACCACTCCATGTGGGTGAACCCGTCGCGGAACCCGAGCACCTCAAGGACCGCGCCGCCGAGTGCGCGGCCGCCTTGCAGGTCGGGGACGTCGAGGTCGCGCAGCGCGATGGTGATGGGGCTGATCCACTCGTGCATCTTGGTCATCAGCGGCCGCGGCCGGTACCAGCAGATGTTCTCGAACAGCACCTGACCTTCCGCGCAGATGGTGTCGTAGGTGAACTCCTCGCCGTCGACGAACTCCTCGACGCTGACCCGCGGCACGTGCCGGAGCATCGGCAGCATGGCGTCGAGCTCGGCGGCCGAGTCGGCCCGGTAGGTGTCCGCCGAGCCGCCGCCGTCGACCGGCTTGACGATGAGCGGGAAGCCGATGCGGTCCGCCGCCGCCCACACGCCGGCGACGGTCCCGGTCGCCTCATGCCGCGGCGTGCGGAGGCCCGCGGCGTCGAGCAGCTGCTTCATCCGCTCCTTGTCGCGGAACGGCACCGTCTGCGCGACCGTCATCCCGGGCAGGTCAAGCCTCTCGCGCAGCCGCGCGGCGAGGATCATGTAGGGCTCCCACAGGCACTCCACCCGGTCGATCCGCACCTGCCTGGCCAGCTCGCCGGCCACCGCCAGCACGGACTCCTCGGCGGCCAGGGAGCCAACCTCGACGTAGTGCTCGAGCGCGTCGCGGGCGACGGGCGGCAGGGCCCCCTCCGGCTGGTCACCCAGGCCGATGACGGATGTCCCGGCCGCCGCGAGGCCCCGGGTGAAGAACGCCATCTCCGCCGGGTACCCCGGCGAGATCATCAGGACGTTCATGGCGGTCAGCCGAGCTCGACCCGCACGCCGGTGACCAGCCGCCGCAGGGCGGCGGAGACCACGGCGGTGTCCGGGTGCCGGACGATGACGTAGCCGTCGCCCTCGTAGCTGCCCGAGGACTGCTGGCCAGGTTCGGGCAGCCGGGACTCCACCACGATCGAGGTCACCTCCGGGGGCAGGGCGTCCAGGCCGTGCACCGCGCGGACCTGCCCGGTGCCCTGCCCGCGCAGGAACACCGTGCCGACGGCCCAGCTGCGCGGCGGCGGCGTAAAGCTGCCGTGCACCATCAGCCCGGCCCACGCGCTGTACAGGTCGAAGTCATGGGCGTAGCACAGCATCGAGGTGATCTGGCCGCCGGGCGGCCGCACCGCGACCTCGGAGACGGCGACCGAGCCGCCGGGGCGCCGGAACCACTCCAGGTGGGTGAGGCCGGTGTCCAGCCCGAGGGCCTTTAGCGCTGTCGCCGCGATCGCCCTGAGGCCGGCGTACTCCGGCCCGCTGACGTCCCGCGGCATCAGGACCATCCACTGGATCCACGGGTTCCGCAGCACCTCCAGCGGCGTGGGCAGGTAACTCGACACCGAGTCCCAGACGATCTGCCCGCTGATCATCACGCTGTCGTAGGAGCCCTCCTCCCCGGTCAGGAACTCCTCCAGCAGCGCCAGCCGGTCCGGCGACGGGGGCGCCGCGTCGAGCCACGCCCGCAGGTCGCCGGCGTCGTCGAGGCGGAACGTGCTCTTCGCGCCGGCTCCGGCGGGCGGCTTGACCACCACCGGGAAGCCGACCTCGGCGGCAAACCCGGCCGCCGCGGCAGCGGAGCCGGCCAGCCGGTACCGCGCGCAGGGCACCCCGGCCGCGCGCAGCGCCTGCTTCATCTGCGCCTTGTCCCGGAAGTTGCCGGCCGTCGTCACGCCGATACCCGGGATGCCCAGCTGCTCGCGGACGCGGGCGAGCGGCACCTGCAGCTGCTCGAGCACCGCCAGCAGCCGCTCGACCTGGCCGATCTGGGCGCCGAGGCCCTGCACCGCGCTGGCGATCTGCCTGGCGTCCAGCGGGTCGCTGATCTGCCAGTGCGCGGCCACGCTGGCGCGCAGTGCGTCCGGCACGCGGTCGGCCGGCTCGCAGGTGATCAGTGCCAGCTCGGTGCCGGGCAGCGTGGCCGCCGCACCGACGAACCGCATCGTCGCGTCCAGCAGGTACGGCGCGACGAAAGCGGCGACCACCATGCCTGAACGGTACCTGTCCGCCGCGGCTAGCATGCAGGGCATGAACGTGGTCTTCGTCGAGCCGTTCTTCCCTCCCACCCAGCGCCACTTCGTCCGCGCGCTGGCCGAGGTCGGCGCGACGGTGATCGGCGTCGGCGAGTCACCCGTCGAAGCCCTGGACGACCAGCTGAAAAACTGGCTCTACCACTACGAGCAGGTGCCGTCGGTCATCGACGTCGAGGCGATGACGCGCGCCGTCCGCTGGGTGCAGGGCAGGCTGTGGATCGACCGGATCGAGGCGACGATCGAGGCGCACACCATGGCCGCCGCGCAGGTCAGGGAGGCCTGCACCATCCCGGGCACGTCGGTCCGGACGGCCTGGCTGTGCCGGGACAAGCCGTCGATGAAGCAGGCGCTGCGCGAGGCGGGCGTGCCGACGGCCGCGTCCGCCGCGGCGGCCAGCGCCGCCGAGGCACTCGCGTTCGCCGATCAGGTCGGCTTCCCGCTGATACTCAAGCCGCGCAGCGGCGCGGGCGCGGCGGACACCATGCGAGCCGACGATGCGGCCGGCCTCCAGCACGCCCTCGGGATCTTCGGCGCGCGCGGCGTCGAGTCGATCGCCGTGGAGGAGTTCGTCGAAGGCCACGAGGGCTTCTACGACACGATCACGGCCGGCGGGCAGGTGGCGCTGGACTTCGCCTCGCACTACTTCCCGAACGTACTGGAGGCGATGCGGACCCGGTGGATATCGCCGGAGTTCATCTCCACCAACCGGATCGACGCCGCGCCGGAGTACGCCGAGCTGCGGGACATGGGCAGGCGCGTGATCACCGCGCTCGGGATAGAGACGTCCGCGACGCACATGGAGTGGTTCTTCGGCCCGAAGGGGCTGAAGTTCTCCGAGATCGGGTGCCGCCCGCCTGGCGTGGGAGCCTGGGATCTCTACTCGGCCGGCAACGACATCGACGTTTACCGCGAATGGGCGCTGGCGATCGCGGGCGGCGGGACCGGCTCGGCGCCGTCGCGCCGGTACGCCAGCGGGATCGTCGCGCTGCGGCCGAGCGGTGACGGCCACATCACCGGCTACACCGGGGCGGACGAGCTGCACCGGCAGTTCGGCGAGTGGGTCATCGACGCTCACCTGCCGCCGCCGGGCACGGCAACCCAGCCGGTGGAAGCGGGGTACATGGCCAACGCGTACGTGCGGATGCGCCATCCTGACTACGACACGCTGCACGGGATGCTCGACGCGGTCGGGCGCACGCTGCACGTGCACGCCGCATGAAGGTCACGCTGCTGGGACCGCAGCGCAGGCCCACGCTGGACAAGGTCGCGGCATCGCTGAACCCCGGCGGCCCGGTCGCGACGATCACCGCGGGCTGGCAAGAGCGCGAGCCCGACGACGACGAGCTCAGCAGGCGGCTCGGCGACCGCGACGTCAACCTCGCCCTTTACCGGCGGTGGCTCGACGTGCAGGAACGCGACCAGGAATTCGCGGCCGCCGCTCAGGCCGCGCGCAGGGTCCTGGACGAGCTCCAGGACATCTACCTGCTCAGGCTGGATTACGCACTGCGCGCGGTTTATGCCATCCAGCGCCGCAACGGCCGCGGCCGGATGCCCGGTGCCGCCTTGACCGGGGCCGCCCTGCCCGGCTCCGCGCTGCCCGGGGCTCCCATGACCGAGCCCGCCCTGCACGGTGCCGCCCTGGCCGAGGACGCCCTGACCGGCGCCGCCCTGACCGAGGCCCTCACCGCCGTCCGCGAGCTTGACGCGGCGCACCTGCGGCGGGTCGGCGAGGTGCGCGGCGAGTTCTACCAGGCGTGGCGGCCGCAGGACCGGCCGGTGATCGCCGGGCACCGCGCGGCCGTAGCCGGGATGCTCGGCGACGCCGCTGCGCTCGTCATCGCCGGCGGCCACGTGGACGTGCTGGCCGACGTGCTGCACCTGTTCAACGTCGGCGCGGGATTGCGCTCCCCGGTGATCGCCTGGTCAGCGGGCGCGATGGCGCTGACCGACCGGATCGTGCTGTTCCACGACCGCGCCCCGCAGGGACCCGGGCACCCCGAGATCTACGGCAGCGGCCTGGGCCTGGTCCGCGACCTGGTGGCGCTGCCGCACGCCCGGGCCAGGATGCTGCTCGACGACGCCCCGCGGATGGCCGTGTTCGCCCGGCGGTTCGCGCCCGCCCGCTGCGTGCTGCTGGAGGCCGGAACCCGGGTGGACACCGGCACCGACGGCGGCTGCCCGCCGGATACCCGGGTGCTGGCCGAGGATGGCCGCGTGACCTCGCTGGAAGCGGCCTGATCGCCGTGAGCGGCCCGGCGGTCAGCCGCAAGCTCGCCATCACCAGGCTCCGGGAGCGGAGGCCCGGCGACCCGGCGGTGATCGACCGGTTCCTCGCCCGGCAGGACGTGCCGATCGTGGAGGGCGTGCACTGCACGTTCCTTTACCAGGGCGAGGCCGACGAGGTGCACCTGATCCAGCGCACCTTCGGGCTGCCCGAGCGCATACCGCTGCGCCGGCTGTACGACGCCGACCTGTGGTACGTCGTGATCGAGCTGCCCGAGGGCTCGCGTATCGAGTACCAGCTGGAGGTCGCGCGCGGCGGCCAGCGCGAGCGCATCAACGACCCGCTGAACCCCCGCCTCGCGCACAGCCCGCTGGGCAGTTCGTCTGTCTGCTACGCCCGCGGCTACGAGGTGCCCGAGTGGACCAGGCCGGATCCGGAGGCACGTCCCGGATCACTGGTCGACCTGACCGTGCCGAGCCGGGCACTGCGCCGCAATTGCCCGGTCACGCTCTACCTGCCGGCCCGGCTACGGCGCAGCGCGCGCTATCCGCTGCTGGTCGTGCACGACGGCAGCGACTACCTCGGGTACGCCTCGGCGAAGACGGTGCTCGACAACCTCATCCACCGGCTCGACGTCGCCGAGACCATCGTGGCGTTCATCTCCCCCGGCGACCGGCTCACCGAGTACGCGAACTCGGCAGCGCACGCCCGCTACCTGACGGCCGAGCTGCTGCCGCGGCTGGAGGCCGAGTTTCCGCTGGCAGCCACGCCGTCCGCCCGGTGCCTGATGGGCGCGAGCTTCGGCGCCGTCGCCGCGCTGTCAGCCGCCTACCGCTACCCGCGGGTGTACGGCTCGCTGCTACTGCAGTCCGGCTCGTTCGTCTTCACCGACATCGGCAACGCGCACGGCGGCGGGCCGCCGTTCGAGCCGGTGGTGAAGTTCGTCAACCGCTACCGGGCCGCGCCGCGCCAGGTCGCCGACCGGGTGTTCGTCAGTTGCGGGGTCTACGAGCCGCTGATCGTCGGCAACCGGTCCATGATCGTGGTGTTCGAGGCCGCCGGGATGGCCGTCCGTTATGTCGAGGCCCGGGACGGGCACAGCTGGGAGAACTGGCGCGACCGGCTTCGGGAGGGGCTGTCATGGATATTTCCCGGCCCGCAGAAATTCTTCTATGAGTAACGCGGCGAGGAAAGCCGATGAGTGACGCGGCGCGGAAGGTCGACCGGTGGTACTCCGGCCGCCTGCAGGGCGAGATCACGGTCGCCCGGTGGGGCCACTTCGGCCGGCCCGTGCTGGTCTTCCCGTCGGCCGGCGGCGACGCCGGGGAGATCGAGCGGAACGGCCTGATCGACGCGTGCGGGCAGCTGCTCGAAGGCGGCCGGGTCAAGCTGTACTCGGCGGACAGCGTGGCTGGGCAGGCGATGATCGCCAAGACGGGCTCGCCGGAGCACCGGCTCTGGCTGCTGAACCAGTACCACGAGTGCATCCGGCGTGAGGTCGTGCCGCTGATCCACGCCGATCTCGGCGGCCAGGACATGGACCTGATCGCCTGCGGGCCCTCGATCGGGGCGTTCAACGCCGTCGCGGTGCTGTGCCGGTACCCGGAGGTGTTCTCCGCCGCGATCGGGATGAGCGGCAGCTACCGGGTCGAGCGCTTCTACGATGAGACGTGGACCCAGGATCTGTACTTCTCGGCGCCGCTGCAGTTCGTGCCTGGCCTGGAAGGGCCGCAGCTCGACCAGCTCCGGCAGCGGTTCGCCGTGCTCGCGTGCGGCGAGGGCCGGTGGGAGAGTGCCGCGGAATCGTGGCGGATGGCCGCGGCGCTCGGCGCCAGGGGGATCCCGAACCGGGTGGACAACTGGGGCCCGGACTGGGATCACGAGTGGACCACGTGGCGCGTGATGCTGCCGCAGTACCTGGATGAGCTGGCCTGACGATGAGCTGGCCTGACGATGAGCGGGAGACTCCGTGGATGGTGACGTCCGGCACCTGGTCGGCCTGCTGCTCGGTACCGAGGACGACTGGCCGCGCGCGTTCGAGCACCTGCTGACCAGCCTCGCCCCGGTCGCCGACGGCTCCGGGCGGCGGCATTCCTTCGCCACCGAGCGGCTGACCATCGAGCCGTTCTCGCTCCGCTCGAAGCCGCGGACCGACCTGGTCGTCGACCGGCTCGCCTACTGGTATTACCACCCGCGCGAATGGCTCAAGAAGATTTCGCTGATGGACAACGTGTACCTGCTCAATTCCCCGTTCACCTTCCAGGCGATGGAGAAGCACGCGGCCTATTGCGCCATGATGCGATTGGGAATGAAGGTGCCGGAAACGGTACTGGTGCCGTACAAGAACCCGCCCGGCAATGACAAGTATTCCTCCACCGCGCAGCGGTACAACAAGCCGTTCGACCTCGACGCCATCGCGGAAAAAATCGGGTACCCGCTCTACATGAAGCCCTACGACGGGGGCGGCTGGCGCGGGGTCTCGCGGATCCGCAACCCCGACGAGCTGCACCGGGCGTACAACGAGTCCGGCGAGATGCTCATGCACCTGCAGGCTTCCATCGAGGGCTATGACGTTTTCGCCAGGGCACTGACGATCGGCGCCGAGACCATGGTGATGCGATTCGACCCGGACGCGCCGATGCACGAGCGCTACCGGGTCGAGTATGAATTCCTCGCACCGGAAACTGGCACTGAGGTCGTGTCGATCTCCAAGATTATTAACGCATTCTTCCGGTGGGAGTTCAATTCATGCGAGGTACTCGTCAAGGGCGGCGAGGTCTACCCGATCGACTACGCCAATGCCTGCCCGGACGTCGCGGTCACGTCGCTGCACTATTACTTCCCGTGGGCGATGCAGGCGCTGGTGAAGTGGGTGGTGTTCTGCCTCGTCACCGGCCGGAGGCAGCAGGTCGACCTTCATACGCAGGCCTATTTCGACGTCGGTGACCGTAACGACCTCGACTATGGCGAGAAGCTGGCGCACTACCGGGGGCTCGCCGACGCCTATTTCACGGTCGACGCCTACCGCGAGTTCTGCGAGACGCGGCTGCCGGACTTCGGCGAGCGGCTGCTCGACTGGGT
>JBEKFH010000225.1:0-7965 GCA_050013415.1 Streptosporangiaceae bacterium
CAGCGGAATGAGCTCGTGCAGTTCTGCACGCGCCTGCTCCGCAGCACCGCCAATGTGAGCCTGAGCCGCCGCCTGCTCACCGGCCAGCCTTAGCCCTTCAGTACCAGGCCCAGCCCCTTCAGTACCAGGCGCCCGATTCTCGCCCCCTGGGCCAGCGCCCGATCCTCGCCCCCAGGGCCAGGCACCCGATCCTCGCCCCCTGGGCCAGCGCCCGCTCCTCGCCCCCTGGGCAAGCGCCCGCTCCTCGTGATCACGGAGGATCTGGCCTGTCCCAGCGTGCGGATCCTCCACCGTATCCGGGAACCAGGGATGGGGGGTGGGGGCGGAGGCGGCGAGTCGCGGCTGATCGGGCGGCGAACTCGGCCGGGGCGGGGTAGCCGATCTCCTCCAGGCACAGCCCGTGCGATGGCACGACGCGAACGCCCGGGTCGCGAGCCCGGGCGGCCAGCACCTCGGCCGGCCAGCTGACTGGCCTGCTCCCGTCGCCGACCGCCAGCAGTGCGCCTACCAGCGAGCGGACCATGTGATGGCAGAACGCGTCAGCGGCCGCTGCGGCGACCGCCGTCGCGGGACCGGTCCTGGCCCAGCTGAGCCTGAGCAGCTCCCGGACCGTCGTGGCACCCGGCCGGGGACGGCAGAAGGCGGCGAAATCATGCTCGCCGACGCAGCCCGCGGCTGCGTCGTTCATCCGGTCCAGGTCGAGCGAGCGGGAATACCAGAGAGTGTCATGCCGGCGCAGCGGGTCGGTACCTGCGGGATCGTCGCATACCCGGTAGGAATAGCGCCGCCATAGCGCGGAGAAGCGCGCGTCGAAGTCATCGGCCACGGGGCCGATCGCGCGCACCCGGACGTCGGCCGGAAGCAACCGGGCCAGCCGTCGGCTGGCCATCCTGGCAGCCTGCGCCCAGCAGGCGGCCGGCACATCGAGATGAGCGACCTGGCCGCGGGCGTGCACCCCCGCATCAGTCCGGCCGGCCACCGTCAGCGACGGCGCCTCCGGCAGCGCCAGCGCGCGGCTCAGCGCGTCCTGGACCGTCTGCTGGACCGTCCGAAGCCCCGGCTGCCGCGCCCAGCCGTGAAAGCCCGAGCCGTCATAGGACAAGTCGAGCCGCAGCCGGACGGCAGGCGGACCGGGCACGGCCGTCACGGCCGGCGTGCCCTATGCGCTGGCGTCGGCCGGCTCGTCCCCGTCAGCCTCGCCAGCCTCGCCGCCCCCGCCAGCCTCGCCGTCCCCGTCAGGCTCGCCGTCCGCGCCGGATGCAGCCGCACCGGCTACATCCAGGCCGGCGCTTGCCTCCGCGTCGGCCGCGCTGACCGCTTCGGCCGCTGTGCTGGCGTCGGTCCCGGTCTCCGCTAGCGCCAGCTCGGCCCCGGTGCCTGCGTCGGTCCCGGCGTCCGCAGGCAGCGCAGCGGTCCCGGTACTAGCCTCCGCCTCCGCCTCCGCCGTGCTGGCGTCAGCACCGGTGCCGGCGTCAGCCTCCGGGGCCAGGCCAGGGTCGGCCGCGGGAGCAGCTGCAGTGTCAGCGTCCTCAGCGGCATCGCCCGGCTCCGTCGCGGCCGGCGCGGCGGCAGGCCGCGCGGCAGCCGGGGTGGCGGGCTGGGAACGGCGGGCCCGGCGGCGGCGCGGCTTCGCGTCCGCCTCCTCGCGGATCAGCTCGATCACCGCGAGCGCGGCGTTGTCACCCTTGCGAGAGCCGATCTTGGTGATCCGGGTATAGCCGCCGTCACGGGCAGAGAAACTCGGGCCGATCTCGGTGAAGAGAGTATGCACGACGCCCTTGTCGGTGACCACCGTCAGCACCTGGCGCCGGGCGTGCAGATCCCCCCGCTTCGCGTAGGTGATGAGGCGCTCGGCCAGCGGCCTGAGCCTGCGCGCCCTCGCCTCGGTGGTGGTGATCTTGCCGTGCTCGAAGAGCGCGGTGGCGAGGTTCGCCAGCATGTGCTTCTGGTGGGCCGAGCTGCCGCCCAGCCGCCGTCCCTTGGTGGGCGTGGGCATGAAAACTTCTCCTCGGTTCGCTACTGGCGGGCCATCCGGCCCGTCAGTCAGTACTGCTCGGTCTCGACGTAGCTCTCGTCGTCGTCCGCGCCGTAGCTGTCCGCCGCGGTGCCTGGATCGAATCCGGGCGGCGAGTCCTTCAGCGCGAGTCCCATGTCGATGAGCTTCTGCTTGACTTCCTCGATCGACTTGGCGCCGAAGTTGCGGATGTCGAGGAGATCCTGCTCGCTGCGGGCGACGAGCTCGCCCACCGTGTGGATGCCCTCCCGCTTCAGGCAGTTGTAGGAGCGCACGGTCAGGTTCAGCTCCTCGATCGGCAGCGCCAGGTCCGCGGCGAGCGCCGCGTCCGTCGGCGACGGGCCGATGTCCACGCCCTCGGCGTCGACATTGAGCTCCCTGGCCAGGCCGAAGAGCTCGACCAGTGTCTTGCCGGCGCTCGCCACGGCATCCCGCGGGCGCATGGAGGGCTTGGTCTCGACGTCGAGGATGAGCCGGTCGAAGTCGGTCCGCTGCTCGACCCGGGTCGCCTCGACCTTGTAAGTGACCCGCATCACCGGCGAGTAGATCGAGTCGATCGGGATCCGGCCGATCTCCTGCCCCGGCTGCTTGTTCTGCGACGCAGAGACGTAGCCGCGGCCGCGCTCGACCGTGAGCTCCATCTCCAGCTTGCCCTTGCTGTTCAGGGTGGCGATGTGCAGCTCGGGATTGTGCACCTCCACGCCAGCGGGCGGGGCGATGTCTGCGGCGGTCACCGGTCCCGGTCCCTGCTTGCGCAGGTACATGGGAACGGGCTCGTCATGCTCGGACGAGACGACGAGCTCCTTGAGGTTCAGGATGATGTCGGTCACGTCCTCGGTGACCCCCGGAACGGTGGAGAACTCGTGCAGCACTCCCTCGATCCTGATGCTGGTCACCGCGGCGCCGGGGATCGACGACAGCAGGGTCCTGCGGATTGAGTTCCCGATCGTGTAGCCGAAACCCGGCTCAAGCGGCTCGATGACGAACCTGGACCGGAACTCGCCTGCCGGATCCTCGGTAAGGCTCGGACGCTGGGCGATAAGCATTGCTCTTCCTTTCCGCGCTGCCCGCTATATGACAGTCACGACTTCCGCTGACGGCTGCCTGCCGGCCGGAGCCGCGGCTCGCCGCGACCGCGGCGAGCCGGCAGGTGATTACTTCGAGTAGAACTCGACGATGAGCTGCTCCTGGACCTGGGTGTCGATCTGGGCCCGGACCGGGAGCGCGTGCACAAGGATGCGCATCTTGTCGGGGATCACCTCGAGCCAGGCGGGCGGCTGGCGCTCGCCGGACTCGGCGCGCGCCACCACGAACGGCGTCATCTCATGCGACTTGGGCCGCACCTCGATGATGTCGCTCTCGCTCACCCGGTAGGAGGGGATGTCGACCTTGCGGCCGTTGACGAGGATGTGCCCGTGCCCGACAATCTGGCGCGCCATGTCCCGGCTCTTAGCGAACCCGGCCCGGTAGACGACATTGTCGAGACGGCTCTCCAGAATCTGGAGCAGCACCTCGCCGGTCTTGCCGCGCTTGCGGGTCGCCTCTTCGTAGTAATTGTGGAACTGCCGCTCCAGGATGCCGTATACCCGGCGGGCCTTCTGCTTCTCCCTGACCTGGAGCAGGAACTCGCTCTCCTTCGGCCGGTTCCGGCCGTGCTCGCCCGGCGGATAGGGCCGGATCTCAATCGGGCACTTCGGCGAATCGCACTTCGCGCCCTTCAGGAACAGCTTCATCTTCTCGCGGCGGCAGCGCTTGCAGTCCGCACCGGTGTATCGAGCCATGTTGTCGCTACTCCTCAGACCCGGCGCCGCTTTGGCGGGCGGCAGCCGTTGTGCGGAACCGGGGTGACGTCCTGGATCGAGCCAACCTCCAGGCCGGTCGCCTGCAGTGACCGGATGGCGGTTTCCCGGCCAGAGCCGGGGCCCTTGACGAAGACATCGACCTTGCGCATGCCGTGCTCCATAGCACGACGCGCGGCGGCCTCAGCGGCCATCTGGGCGGCGAAGGGCGTCGACTTACGGGAGCCCTTGAAGCCGACCTGGCCGGATGACGCCCACGAGATGACGCTGCCGCCGGGGTCGGTGATCGAGACGATGGTGTTGTTGAACGTGCTCTTGATATGAGCATGCCCGTGGGCGATGTTCTTTCGTTCCTTCCGGCGAACCTTCTTGGTGCCGGTACGGCTCTTGGGAGGCATCCCGCTCCTCTACTCCCGGAGGTGGTCGGTCCGCGGTTTGCGGACTACTTCTTCCCGGCCTTCTTGCGGCCGGCGACTGTCTTCTTCTTGCCCTTCCTGGTGCGGGCATTGGTCTGCGTGCGCTGGCCGTGCACTGGCAGGCCCCGGCGGTGACGGATGCCCTGATAGCAGCCGATATCGACTTTGCGGCGTATGTCGGCCTGTACCTCGCGGCGCAGGTCGCCCTCGACCTTGTAGGTCGCCTCGATCCAGTCCCGCAGGCGGACAAGCTCGTCGTCCGCGAGCTGGTGGACGCGGGTATCCCCGCTGACGCCGGTCGCCGCGAGTGTCTCGAGCGCGCGGGTCCGGCCGATTCCGTAGACATAGGTAAGCGCGACCTCAACCCGCTTCTCGCGCGGGAGGTCGACGCCGACGAGGCGTGCCATCCGGGCAGTTCTCCTTCGTTCGCGGAGGTCCTGCGCGCCGCCCCCCGTCCCTGCCCGGGCGGGGCCCCGGCCTCCTCCGGGGGTGATCCGCGTCCGGCTCGGTGGCCGGCCGCGGATCGCGGTGCGTGTCTTTGGTGTAGCTCAGCCCTGCCGCTGCTTGTGCCGCGGGTCAGAGCAGATGACCATGACACGGCCGTGCCGGCGAATGATCCGGCACTTGCTGCAGATCTTCTTCACACTCGGCTTGACCTTCACGATGGTCTCCTCAGGCGCCCGGGCCGTGGCGTGGCCCGCGTGCCGCTAGCTCGTTACTTGTACCGGTAGACAATCCGCCCGCGACTCAGGTCATACGGGCTCAGCTCGACGACCACCCGGTCATCGGGAAGGATGCGGATGTAGTGCATCCGCATCTTGCCACTGATGTGGGCGAGGACCTTGTGCCCGTTGTCGAGCTCCACTCTGAAGAAGGCGTTGGGAAGTGATTCCACCACTGTGCCCTCGATCTCGATGGCGCCGTCTTTCTTGGGCATGTCCTCCGCGCTTCGCTGATAGATGGATAGCCGCATGGTCTGCCAAGGGGATTCCTGGCCGGCCGTGCCGCTAGTGCTAACTGGCAATCATTTTCGGTTATTCCGCTTCCGGTCATTCCTGCGCCCGCGACGCTCGCCTGAGCCGTAGCGGTCTCCGTGCTGTCGTCACGTGCTGTCGTCGGGTGGCTTCCCGTGACCGGGCCGTGCTTGCGCACGTACTCCCGGATAGGGACGGCCCGCCAGAATTGCTGCCTCCGCACCTCAGGTGCGCAGCCATACGGAAATGGCAGCCCCACTGGGACCGGACCAGAGTCTACGCGACGGCCGCTGACAATGCGAACCGGGCGCCAGCCTTGCTCAGGCGGCCAGGCTCATCGCGGCCGGGCCGGGCAGCCATCCGCCGCCGGCTGGTCAGCCATCGTGGGGCCCGCCCTCTAGTTGATCCGGATGCCGACGCGATCCGTGGCCGCGGCCCCCATGGTGTCCCCCGGAGATCCAGTCGGCGAGCATCAGCGCCCCCCAGGGCCCGACGGCCCAGAGGAACCACGGATATCCGGCTCCCGCGAGCGCCCAGATCACGATGAGCACCAGGCTGGCGCTGAGCCACGATCCCCAGGCCGCGGCCCAGCCCGGGCTGAACCGCCCCCCGGCATGGGTCACCTGGCCCTGGGTCCACAGCGAGGGGAGAGAGCCGTGGCCCGCGGCCGGCGGGCGGTAGCGCGGCAGCGCCGCGTCGGGCAGCCGGTGCAGGTCGATCCCCGGCAGGTCAGCCAGCAGTTCGTCAAGATCGCCCATGGTCCTAGCGGCGTAGACCTTGTCGAGCCGCTCGCTGAACTCCTCCGCCGTCAGGCGGCCGACCGCGTGGTGCTCCCGCAGTAGCGTCGCGGCACGGTCCCGGTCCTCGTCGGACGCACGTATCCGGGGGTCAGCCGTCATCGGTGTCCCCTCAGCGATTCCGGATGGCCGCAGCGGATCCGGGGGTCAGCCGTCATCGGTGTCCCCTCAGCGATTCCGGATGGCGGCAGCTGGCCGCTGGCCGGCCTCACCCGGTGCCGCCGCGGCAGGCCCGCCCGCCGTGGCGGCCTCGGCCGGCGGGGCCGGGCGGTGCTGCGCCGACTGCTCGCCGTCGACCCTGGCGAGGCCGCTCCGCCCGCCATCCTTCGCCGTCAGCACCCAGGGGCCGGCCGCGGTGATGGCCACGGTGTGCTCGAAGTGCGCCGCGCAGCTCCCGTCGGCGGTGACCACCGTCCAGCCGTCGTCGAGCACCCGGGCCTGCCGCCGGCCGAGGACGAGCATGGGCTCGATCGCCAGCGCCATCCCCGCGGCCAGCACCGGCCCGCGGCCGGCGCTGCCGTAGTTGGGCACCGGGGGATCCATGTGCATCTCGGTGCCGATGCCATGGCCGACGTACTCCTCGACGATCCCGTACGGGCCGCTGGACCGGGCGCTCACCTCGACGGCGTGGGAGATGTCCGTCAGCCGGCGGCCGGGCCTGGCAACGGCCAGGCCATGCCAGAGAGCTGTCTCGCATGCCTCGATCAGCCGGGTGAGCTCGTCACTGATCGCCCCGACGCCGACGGTGATGGCGGCGTCGCCGTGCCAGCCATCGACAATCGCGCCGCAGTCGATCGAGATCAGGTCGCCGGCCGCGAGCCGCCGGCCCGTGCTGGGGATGCCGTGCACGATCTCGTCGTTGACCGAGGCGCAGATCGTAGCCGGAAAGCCGTGATAGCCCTTGAAGGACGGGACGGCACCGGCGTCGCGGATCACCTGCTCGGCGATCGCGTCGAGATCTGCCGTGGTAACGCCGGGCCCGACGGCGCTGGCGGTTGCCTCAAGGGCGCGCGCCACGACCAGGCCGGCGGCCCGCATCAGGTCGAGCTGCGCCCGGGTCTTGATCTGAACCGGCGGTTCCCGCCTTATCCGCATGCTGCCCTCCGGGGTGTTACTCAACGGTACCCGTAGCGGCGAGATCCCTCCCCAGCGGACGAGGCACCGTCAGGGATGGATGGCCGTCGGCAACAAAGCACCCTTATCGGACGAAGCGCCATCCGCCATCCGCGCGGGGCCACGGCCATTGCCCGGGGGCGCGAATGGCGTCGTTGGGACTGCACTGCAGATACAGCGACAGTGGAGTCCCAGCCACGCTGAATCCTCCAGGGATCCCTCCTCGGATGAAACTCCTTCAGGGATCCCTCATCGGATGAAGCGCCGGAGCGCGGCCAGCGCACGGTCGGTAATCTCCTCCACCGGCCCGGTGGCGTCAATGCCGAGCAGGTTCCCCTCGTCCGCGTAGAACGCGATCAGCGGCTGCGTCTGCTGCGCGTAGACGTCCAGCCGGTGCCTGATGGTCTCCTCGCGGTCGTCGTCCCGCTGGAAGAGCTCGCCGCCGCAGTCATCGCAGCGGTCCTTGCGGGACGGCGGATCGAAAGTCGCGTGCCACACCCGCCCGCACCTGCGGCAGGTCCGCCGGCCGGACAGCCGCCGGACTACCTCGTCGTCGTCCACCACGAGCTCGAGCACGATGTCCAGCCTGGTATCCCATTCGGCCAGCAGCTTCTTCAGCGTCTCGGCCTGCGGCACGTTCCGGGGGAAGCCGTCCAGCAGGAAGCCCGCCTGCGCGTCCTCCTCCTGCAGCCGGCTGGTAACCATGGCGATCGTCACCTCGTCGGGAACGAGATCGCCGCGGTCCATGTAGTCCTTGGCGCGACGCCCGAGCGCGGTTCCCGTGCTGACGTTGGACCGGAAGATATCGCCTGTCGAGATCTTCGGGATCGCCAGGTGGGACGCTATGAACTG
>JBEKFH010000226.1:0-7964 GCA_050013415.1 Streptosporangiaceae bacterium
AACAGGATCCGCTCGGTGGTCGTGGTTTTGCCCGCGTCGATATGCGCCATGACCCCGATGTTCCTGAGCCTGGCTAGTTCCACGGCGGTCTGGATGACGGCCACTGCTGAGATCCTCGTTCTTTCTCGACTCGCCGGACGACTTCCGTTCGGCATATTCATCACCCGCCGGCGCACCGGCGAGCGCTTGTTACCAGCGGTAGTGGGCGAAGGCCTTGTTGGACTCGGCCATCTTGTGGGTGTCCTCGCGGCGCTTGACGCTCGCCCCGAGGCCGTTGCTTGCGTCGAGCAGCTCGTTCATCAGCCGCTCGGTCATGGTCTTCTCCCGGCGCGAGCGGGAATAGGACACCAGCCAGCGCAGTGCCAGCGTGGTGCTGCGGGATGCCCGCACCTCGACCGGGACCTGGTAGGTCGCGCCGCCGACGCGGCGGCTGCGGACCTCCAGGGTCGGCTTGACATTGTCGAGGGCGCGCTTGAGCGTCACCACCGGGTCGTTGCCCGACTTCTCCTTGCAGCCCTCCAGCGCGCCGTAGACGATCCGCTCGGCCAGCGACCGCTTGCCGCTCCGCAGCACCTTGCTGACCAGCGCGGTGACGAGCGGTGAGCCGTAGACGGGATCGGTGACAAGCGGCCGCTTGGTCGCGGGGCCCTTGCGCGGCATGTCAGCTCTTCTCCTTCTTCGCGCCGTAACGGCTGCGGGCCTGCTTGCGGCCGCGGACGCCCTGGGTGTCCAGGGAGCCGCGGATGACCTTGTAGCGCACGCCGGGCAGGTCGCGGACGCGGCCGCCGCGGACCAGCACGATGGAGTGCTCCTGCAGGTTGTGGCCGACCCCCGGGATGTAGGCGGTGACCTCGATATGACTGGTGAGCCTGACCCTGGCGACCTTGCGGAGCGCCGAGTTCGGCTTCTTGGGCGTGGTCGTGTAGACGCGCGTGCAGACCCCGCGGCGCTGGGGGCTGCCCTTGAGCGCCGGGGTGTTGTTCTTGGCTACCTTGTCCTGGCGGCCCTTGCGGACCAGCTGCTGGATCGTGGGCACCGCGTCTCCGTCTTCGTCGTTCCTCGGGCGCCTTGCGGCGCATGTCATCCTTCGCCCGGCCTGCGCCGGGCTGCCCGGGCGTTGCCCCGGGGCCGCCCTGGGCCGCGTCAGTCCGCCGCCCAGGCAGGCGGTCCGCGCGTTCCTGGCCTGCGACTTCGTTCGACCTTCCGACCCCCGTGGTCGGGCGTGTCGCCGTCATCACAGCGCACCGGCCCGCGAGGGCCGATGCGTCGGAGTGGGAAAGCCTGCGCGCGAGGGCGTTCGCTGCTCCCGGCCTGCCGGCCGAGGGAGCCGCAGCCCGCTAGCGCGCACGTGCCCGCCAGTGACGGGCACGGAGAAACAGCGTACCGGCCAGTCCCTGGAAGGTCAAAGCGAGCCCATATATTCCCCCGGCCGGACCAGATCTCGCCGGTGCCAGCCGGGCAGCACCGCCGGCGCCTGCACCGTCGGTCCCGTTACAGGGTACCGGTCAGCGCGACCGCACGGTGCTGCCTGCCGGGCCGGTCACTTCTTGAAGGCGTCCTTGACTTTCTCGGCGGCCTGCTTCAGGTCACCCTTGGCCTGGTCGCCGGTGCCCTCGGCGACGAGCCGGTCGTTCCCGACGGCCTGCCCGACCTTCTTCTTGATCTTGCCCTTGACCTCGTCGGCCTTGCCCTCGGCCTTCTTCTCGACTGCCATGCCGCTCCTTCTCCTTGACTTCTCCCTGACGGTGCCGCGAGCTTCCTGACGGCGCTGCGAACGACTGCCAGATTTCCGGAAAACCCCGGCTCAAACAAACGCGGGGTGCCGGGCAGCTGACTGCCCGCACCCCGCGCTGCTCGCGCCAGGCGGCCTGCCTGACGCGACTGGCCTGCCTGACGCGACTGGCCTGCCTGACGCGACTGGCCTACCTGTTGTAGGAGCCGAAGTCGTACTCTTCCAGCGGGATCGACTCGCCGGCGCCCTGGGCGAACGAGTAACCGGCGGCGCCGTTCTCGAACGTGGCCGGCGGGTACACCGCGGACCTGGCGTCCTCGGTTGGCTCCACCCGCAGGCTCCGATAGCGCTGCATCCCGGTCCCGGCGGGGATCAGCTTGCCGATGATGACGTTCTCCTTCAGCCCGAGCAGCGAGTCCGACCTGGCATGGATCGCGGCGTCGGTCAGCACCCTGGTGGTCTCCTGGAACGAGGCCGCGGACAGCCACGAGTCGGTCGCCAGCGAGGCCTTGGTGATGCCCATCAGGACCGGCCGCCCGGACGCCGGGGTACCGCTGTCCTCGACGACCGAGCGGTTGACCGCCTCGAACCTCGGCCGCTCCACGAGCTCGCCGGGCAGCAGCTCGGTGTCGCCCGACTCCAGCACGTTCACCCGCTTGAGCATCTGCCGGATGATGATCTCGATGTGCTTGTCGTGGATCGAGACGCCCTGGGACCGGTAGACCTCCTGCACCTCGTGCACCAGGTGCAGCTGGACCTCACGGGAGCCGAGAATCCTCAGCACCTCGTGCGGGTTCACCGCGCCCTGGATCAGCTGCTGCCCGACGGCGACGTGGTCGCCGTCCGCGACGAGCAGCCGCGAGCGCATCGGGACCTGGTAGGCCACCTCTTCCGCGCCGTCGTCGGGAATGACGGTGATCTTGCGGGACTTCTCCGGCTCCTCCAGCTTGATCCGGCCCTCGACCTCGCTGATCGGCGCCATGCCCTTGGGAATGCGGGCCTCGAAGAGCTCCTGGATACGCGGCAGGCCGTGGGTGATGTCCTGGCCGGCCACGCCACCGGTGTGGAACGTCCGCATGGTCAGCTGCGTGCCGGGCTCGCCGATCGACTGGGCGGCGATGATGCCGACCGCCTCGCCGACGTCCACCCGCTTGCCGGTGGCCAGCGAGCGGCCGTAGCACTTGGCGCAGACGCCGTACTTCGCCTGGCAGACCAGGACGCTGAACGTACGCACGGTCGCGACTCCCGCCGCCACCAGCATATCGATCATGGTGTCGGTCATGTCGCTGTCCACGGCCACGATCACGTTGCCGTCAGCATCCTCGATGGCCTCGGCGATGGTGCGGCCGCTGCCGGTGTTCTCGATGTTAGGCAGCTTGTGCAGTGAGCCGTCCGCGGCCGTGTCCGCGATCTTCATGGGCAGCGACCGGTCGGTACCGCAATCCTCCTCGCGGACGATCACGTCCTGCGCCACGTCGACGAGCCGCCGGGTGAGGTACCCGGAGTCGGCGGTGCGCAGCGCGGTGTCGGCCAGGCCCTTCCGGGCGCCGTGCGTGGAGATGAAGTACTCCAGCACGGACAGGCCCTCGCGGAAGCTGGCCTTGATCGGCCGCGGGATCGTCTCGCCCTTGGGGTTGGAGACCAGTCCGCGCATTCCGGCGATCTGCCTGACCTGCATGAGGTTGCCGCGGGCGCCGGAGTTCACCATCATCCAGACCGGGTTGGTCTCGGGGAAGGCGGCCTCCATGTCCTGCGCCACGTCGGCGGTCGCGTGCGTCCAGATCTCGATCAGCTCCTGGCGGCGCTCATCGTCGGTGATCAGGCCGCGCTCGTACTCGCGCTGCACCTTGTCGGCGCGCTTCTCGTAGGTGTCCAGGATCGCGGCCTTGTTCGGCGGGGCGACCACGTCCTCGATCGCGATCGTCAGCCCGGCCCTGGTGGCCCAGTGGAACCCGGCGTCCTTCAGCGCGTCGAGCGCTGCCGCCACCTCGACCTTCGGGTAGGTCTCCGCCAGCTCGTTGACGATGGCCGACAGCTGCTTCTTGGCCACCTCGTAGTTGATGAACGGGAAGCTGGCGGGCAGCGTCTCGTTGAAGAAGCAGCGGCCGAGCGTGGTGGTGAGCCGCACCGCGTCACCCGGCTGCCAGCCCTCCGGCGGGGTGAACCCGATCGGCGGGGTCACGTCCCGCAGCCGCACCTCGATCTTCGCCTGCAGGTCCAGGTCGCCGCGGTCGTAGGCCATGACGGCCTCGGACGGGCTGGAGAATGCCCGGCCCGTGCCCTTGGTGTCCGGGGACTCCCTGGTCATGCAGTAAATGCCGATGATCATGTCCTGGGTCGGCATGGTGACCGGCTTGCCGTCGGCCGGCTTGAGGATGTTGTTGGTCGACAGCATCAGGATCCTGGCCTCGGCCTGCGCCTCGGCGGACAGCGGGACGTGCACCGCCATCTGGTCGCCGTCGAAGTCCGCGTTGAACGCGGTGCAGACCAGCGGGTGGATCTGGATGGCCTTGCCTTCCACCAGCTGCGGCTCGAACGCCTGGATGCCGAGCCTGTGCAGGGTCGGCGCGCGGTTGAGCAGCACCGGGTGCTCGGTGATGACCTCCTCGAGCACGTCCCAGACCACCGGCCGGGCGCGCTCCACCATCCGCTTGGCCGACTTGATGTTCTGCGCGTGGTTGAGGTCCACCAGCCGCTTCATCACGAACGGCTTGAACAGCTCGACCGCCATCTCCTTCGGCAGGCCGCACTGGTGCAGCTTGAGCTGCGGGCCGACCACGATGACCGAGCGGCCGGAGTAGTCGACGCGCTTGCCGAGCAGGTTCTGCCGGAACCTGCCCTGCTTGCCCTTGAGCATGTCGGACAGCGACTTGAGCGGGCGGTTGCCCGGCCCGGTGACCGGCCGGCCGCGGCGGCCGTTGTCGAACAGCGAGTCCACGGCCTCCTGCAGCATCCGCTTCTCGTTGTTGACGATGATCTCCGGCGCGCCCAGGTCGAGCAGCCGCTTGAGCCTGTTGTTCCGGTTGATGACCCGGCGGTACAGGTCGTTCAGGTCGGAGGTGGCGAATCTGCCGCCGTCCAGCTGGACCATCGGCCGCAGGTCCGGCGGGATCACCGGGATGCAGTCGAGCACCATGCCCAGCGGGCTGTTGCTGGTGGACAGGAACGCCGAGACGACCTTCAGCCGCTTGAGCGCGCGCGCCTTGCGCTGGCCCTTGCCGGTGCGGATGGTCTCGCGCAGGCTCTGCGCCTCTGCCTCGAGGTCGAAGCTGCCGAGCCGCTCCTGGATCGCCTGGGCGCCCATGCCGCCGCGGAAGTAACGGCCGAACCGGTCGCGCATCTCGCGGTACAGCAGCTCGTCGCCCTCCAGGTCCTGGACCTTGAGGTTCCTGAACCTGTTCCAGACCTCCTCAAGCCGGTCGATCTCCCGCCCGGCCCGGTCCCGGATCTGCTTGCACTCACGGTCGGAGCTCTCCCGCACCTTGCGGCGCGCGTCACCCTTCGCCCCGGCAGCCTCGAGCTCGGCGAGGTCCTTCTCCAGCTTCGCCTGCCGGGTCTCGATGTCGTTGTCGCGCCGCTGCTCCAGCTGCCCGCGCTCCACCGAGATCTTCGCCTCGAGGGAGGGCAGATCCCTGCCGCGCGCGTCATCGTCGACGTACGTGATCATGTACGCGGCGAAGTAGATGACCTTCTCCAGGTCCTTCGGCGCCAGGTCGAGCAGGTAGCCGAGCCGGCTCGGCACGCCCTTGAAGTACCAGATATGGGTGACCGGGGCGGCCAGCTCGATGTGCCCCATCCGCTCGCGCCGCACCTTGGCCCTGGTGACCTCGACGCCGCAGCGCTCGCAGATGATGCCCTTGAACCTGACCCGCTTGTACTTGCCGCAGTAGCACTCCCAGTCCCGGGTGGGGCCGAAGATCTTCTCGCAGAAGAGCCCGTCCTTTTCCGGCTTGAGCGTGCGGTAGTTGATGGTTTCCGGCTTCTTGACCTCGCCGTGCGACCACTGCCTGATGTCGTCGGCGGTCGCAAGGCCGATACGCAGGTCGTCAAAGAAGTTGACGTCTAGCACGTTTTTTGTCCCCTGGGGTAGATCGGATCAGACCTCTTCGACGCTGCTCGGCTCGCGCCGGGACAGGTCAATGCCGAGTTCCTCCGCCGCGCGGAAGACATCCTCGTCCGTGTCGCGCATCTCGATGGCCGCGCCGTCGCTGGAGAGGACCTCCACGTTCAGGCAGAGCGACTGCATCTCCTTGATCAGCACCTTGAACGACTCAGGGATACCTGGCTCGGGGATGTTCTCGCCCTTGACGATGGCCTCGTAGACCTTGACGCGGCCCAGGATGTCGTCCGACTTGATGGTCAGCAGCTCCTGCAGGGCGTAGGCGGCGCCGTACGCCTCCAGCGCCCAGACCTCCATCTCGCCGAATCGCTGGCCGCCGAACTGGGCCTTCCCGCCGAGCGGCTGCTGGGTGATCATCGAGTAGGGCCCGGTCGACCGCGCGTGGATCTTGTCGTCGACCAGGTGCAGCAGCTTGAGGATGTAGATGTAGCCGACCGCGACCGGATCCTTGAAGGGATCGCCGGTCCGGCCGTCGAACAGCATGGCCTTGCCGGACGACGCGACCATCCGCTCGCCGTCCCGGTTCGGCAGCACGCTGCCGAGCAGGCCGGTGATCTCCTCCTCGCGCGCTCCGTCGAACACCGGCGTCGCCACCGGCGTTCCCGGCGGGGCGCTGTCGGCGCCGATCTCCTTGAGCCGCTGCTGCCAGGCGCCGTCGTCGCCGTCCACCTTCCAGCCGGAGCTGGCGACCCAGCCGAGGTGCGTCTCCAGCACCTGGCCGACGTTCATCCGGCCTGGCACGCCGAGCGGGTTGAGCACGACGTCGACCGGCGTGCCGTCCTGGAGGAACGGCATGTCCTCGACCGGGAGGATCTTGGCGATGACCCCCTTGTTGCCGTGCCGGCCCGCCAGCTTGTCACCGTCGGTGATCTTCCGCTTGGCGGCCACGTAGACCCGGACAAGCTCGTTCACCCCGGGCGGCAGTTCGTCGCCCTCTTCCCTGGAGAACACGCGGACGCCGATGACCTTGCCGGACTCGCCGTGCGGCACCTTCAGCGAGGTGTCGCGGACTTCGCGCGCCTTCTCGCCGAAGATCGCGCGCAGCAGCCGCTCCTCGGGCGTCAGCTCGGTCTCCCCCTTCGGGGTGACCTTTCCGACCAGGATGTCGCCGGTGACGACGTCGGCACCGATCCTGATGATGCCGCGGTCGTCGAGATCGGCGAGGACCTCCTCGGAGACGTTCGGGATGTCCCTGGTGATCTCCTCCGGGCCGAGCTTGGTGTCGCGGGCGTCGACCTCGTGCTCCTCGATGTGGATCGAGGAGAGGACGTCGTCCTGGACCAGCCGCTGGGAGAGGATGATCGCGTCCTCGTAGTTGTGGCCCTCCCACGGCATGAAGGCGACGAGCAGGTTCCTGCCCAGTGCCATCTCGCCGTTGTCGGTGCACGGCCCGTCCGCGATGACCTGTCCCGCCTCGACTCGCTGGCCCTCCCGTGCCACCGGCTTCTGGTTGAAGCAGGTGCCCTGGTTGGACCGCTTGAACTTGGCGACGAGGTAGGTGCTCATGGTGCCGTCATCGTTCGCCACGGTGATGGAGTCGGCGCTGGACTGCTCGACCACGCCGGGCTTCTCCGCCACGATCACGTCGCCGGCGTCGGTCGCGGCGCGGTACTCCATGCCGGTGCCCACCAGCGGCGCCTCGCTGCGCAGCAGCGGCACCGACTGGCGCTGCATGTTCGAGCCCATCAGGGCGCGGTTGGCGTCGTCGTGCTCGAGGAACGGGATCATCGCGGTCGCCACCGACACCATCTGGCGCGGTGAGACGTCGATGTAGTCCACGTCGTCCGGCGGGATGTAGTCGACCTCGCCGCCCTTGCGGCGGACCAGCACGCGATCCTCGACGAAGTTGCCGTCGGCGTCGATCGGCGCGTTCGCCTGCGCGATGACGTGCCTGTCCTCCTCGTCAGCGGTCAGGTAGTCGATCTGGGTGGTGACCTTGCCTGCCGTCACCTTGCGGTACGGGGTCTCCACGAAGCCGAACGCGTTGACCCGCCCGTAGGAGGAGAGCGAGCCGATCAGGCCGATGTTGGGCCCTTCCGGCGTCTCGATCGGGCACATCCTGCCGTAGTGCGAGGAGTGCACGTCACGGACCTCGAAGCCGGCCCGCTCGCG